>NZ_BAAAPC010000031.1:0-54611 GCF_039530945.1 Nocardiopsis rhodophaea | reverse complement strand
CCAGCGAGATGATCTGCTCGCGGTACTCCGGCGGGTAGGCGGGTCGGGTCTTGGGCACGTTGATCTCCTCGTTCAGTGACAAAGTATCCGAAAGCGGACACCTGTCCACCGAACCGAAGCAACATCACTCCTCACGGGCGAAGTCGTCCCAGGCGCGGAGCTGGTGGTTCAACCAGTCCTCCTTGGTTCCCCGCAGCGGGATGGCGTAGAAGACGCTGAGGGAGCGCACGTCACCGCTGGGCTCATAGGTCGTCCCCAGCCGCACCAGCGACTGAGCGAGGTCGACCCAGGCGCCGAACTTCTCGACGTCGAGATCGAGTTCGGTGAGCCGCCGCCGAGGCGCGATGTCGATGAGGTACTCCAGCTGCTCACGGCGGGTGAGGCCGTCGCGGAGCAGCCCCGGCAGCTCGGCGGCCTGCTCCTTGGTCACCAGCGACAGGAAGAACGCCAGGTTGACCGCTCCCTCGACGAAGTCGAGCTCGTGCATGCGGTCCTGGACGTGCGGGGGAAGGTTGAAGATCCCCACGAAGTCGACCCGTTCGCCCTGGGCCTCCAGCGCCTTGGCGATCTCGAAGGCGACGATACCGCCGTAGGAGTACCCGGCGACGGCGTAGGGGCCGGCGGGCTGCTCGGCGCGGATGGCCCTGACATAGCAGTCGACCATCTCGTCGAACGTGGAGAAGTAGTCCTCTCCCGCCCCGAACCCGCGGGCGCGCAGCGCGTAGAAGGGGCGTTCGTTGACGAAGTACTTGGCGAGGTTGACGAACACCAGCACCTCGCCGACGCCCGGGTGCACACAGAACAGAGGGGTCTTGTCCCCACTGAGCTGCAGGGGCACCAGGGGGTCGTAGGCGGCCGTGTCCTGGGGCCCCTCTGCCCCCTCGGGGTGGTCCGAGCGGCCGAACCGCGCGGCCAGCGCACGGACGGTCGGGGCGCGCAGGATCTGCACGACGGGAACGTCGCTCACCCCGAAGGCTTGCTCGACGTGGCTCTTCAGCCGCAGGATGTCCAGCGACGTCCCGCCGAGGTCGAAGAAGCTCGCTGTGGCACTGATCTCGGCCGGGTCGGCGTCGAACATCTCGGCGTAGATCTCAGCGAGGGTGGCCTCGGCGTCGCTGGCGGGGGGCGTGTAACCGCCCAGCTGGCGGGTGATGAGCTCGGCGACGTTGGCCTCGGCCTCGGCGAATTCCCCGGACTCCAGGCGCTTGCGCAGCTGGGAGCGTTGGATCTTGCCGAGGCTCGTCTTGGGGATCGCCGACGCGGGCAGCGGGAGGATGAGCGAGGGGCGGAAGCCCCAGTGCAGCACGGTGCTGCTGCGAATGGCGACGAGCAGGCGGTAGAGCTCCGCCTCGCTCTCGTCCGCTGCCGTGTCGTCGGCCTCGCCCCGCAGCAGGAGCCGCGGGGAGAAGACGATGGCGAGCTGCTCGGTATCGCTGCCCGGTGGGCGGATGGGGAACGCGGCGACACACGACTTCTCCACGCCGTCGAGGCGCTCCAGCACGGTCTCCAGGTCGTGGCTGAAGTAGTTGACGCCGTTGACGATGATGCTGTCCTTGCTGCGGCCGACCAGCGTCAGCCGACCCGCGTCGAGCCTGCCGCGGTCGCCGGTGCGGAACCACCCGCCCGGGGCGAAAGCCGCGCGGGTCGCCTCCTCGTTGTTGAGGTAGCCCCCGAACACCATCGGGCCGCGCACGTGCAGCTCGCCGACCTCGCCGTCGGGCAGCGGCTCCTCGTCGTCGCCGACGACGCGCATCTCCAGCCCCGCGACGGCGTGGCCGAGGGAGGCGAACTCCTGGCCCTCGTCGGCGTCGGGGAAGTCGAGGGAGAAGACGCTCCCGGCACAGGTTTCGGTCATCCCGAACCCCGGGGTGACGACGCCGCGGTCCAGGCCGAAGGGGGCGAGCCGGTCGAGGAGCGCCCGCACCGTGGCGCACACGGTGGCCTCGCCGCCGGAGATGACGCGGCGCAGCGGTGACAGGTCGAGGGTGAGGTCGTCGTCCTGCCGGTCCAGCGACCGGTTGATCTGGGCGAAGAGGAAGTTGGGGGTGAAGGTGAGGGTGACCCGGTGGGCGTGGGACAGCTGCAGCAGGCGCAGCGGGTCGCCGAGGACGGTCTCGGGGGCGACCTGGAGCTGGGTCGCGCCGACGCTCATCGGGAGCAGGTGCATCTCGATGGCGGAGATGTGGTCGAAGGAGATCCAGTTGAGCGTGGTGTCGCGCGCCGTGGTGCCCAGGCGCTCCGCCTTCGCGGGCAGGGCGGCCAGGAGGTTGCTGTGCGATAGGCGGACGGCCTTGGGGTGCCCGGTGGAGCCGGAGGTGAGCATGAGCAGTGCGGTGTCGTCACGCTCCGCGCGGTGGTATGCGCTTTCCGGGGCGGCAGCGGAAAGTTCCTCCAGGCAGCGGACGGACAGGTCCGCGAGGTCGGGCGCCGGGGGCAGGTCGTCACGGAGGCCTTTGGTGGTCAGCCACAGCGGCCGTTCCAGGAGGTCGTCGACGTGCCGCAGCTGTTCGATCCAGCGCGAGGTGTCGGCGCCCTGCGGGCGCAGTGGGCAGGGGACGAAGCCGCCGAGCACGCACGCCCACAACGCGGGGACGTAGTCGTCGGGCTGCTCCAGCAGGAGGACGACGTTGTCGCGGGGGCGCAGGCCGCAGGCGCGCAGGCCGGACAGGAGCCGGGAGGCCTCGGACAGCAGGGCAGGGTAGGACTGGAAGACGGACGCACCGGGGTCGTCGGCCGAGGGATAGCGGACCCCCGCGCACGGCCGGTGTTCGACGGCGTGGGCGAGGAGGTCGCCGATGGTACGGAAGGACGTCCAGGGTGGTGCGTCAGCGAGGGGCACCGCACCGTGTCCGATGCCGGACGCGGAAGGAGTGACCCCCGTATCGGCATTTCTTTGAAAGGAAAACTGATAAGACATCGTTCTTCTCCCCGTGGTCGTGCCTCATCTTCCGCTCCAGTATTCGGACCCCGTAACGGCAATAGACGGCCATGAGCGGCGGTGATCCAGGCGCCGCGATCCGGATGACGATTCAACGATCACCAACTCCGTGAAAGTGCACGGAGTGAGCTATTCGACCTTCTCCCATCCAGCCCCAAAACACCAGCGCAACCACCCTGGCACAGCAACCGAAGACGCCATTGAACCCCGCCGCACAGGAATTTTTAATAACCTCCCGGAATCCGGATTCAAGGGCAACACACGCGCGAGATCAACTCAATGTGCCGTGTCTCACAGCCCGATTGTCCGCGCGCTTATCCCGCACCGATCCGGGTGGTTCGCACAGAACCGGAGGCACGGAGTCACATCGCCATGAGGCGGGTGATCAACGCGGCGGCCGAGAGCACCAGAAAGACCGCCGAGGGCGCCATCCGCTGCACGGGATCCCGCTTGGTGACGTGGAAACCGAGCGCCAGCACCATGAGCACCACCAGACCCACGGTGGCGGCGACACCGAGCCATACGGCCCACGCGATGCCCAACCACTCCCCCGCGAGCCCGACGATCAGGCCCACACCGCCGAGGACTTCGAACACTCCGGTCAGCCGCATTATCCGCAGGTCGAGCCCGAGGCCGACCGTCTGGTCCACAGCAGTTTTCAGCGCCAGCGCCTTTGGCACACCGACGGCCAGCACCGCCCCGGCGAGGAGAATGGCCAGGACCATGGCAGCGATCAGCACGCACGCCTCCCATATTCTTGATCAGGAATCCAAAATGCGAGGACCATGATGAGTGACACCACGCACTTGACGAAAGACGGAAAATCCGTGTTCCTAACGAACACCGATGTTTCCCACCAGGTCCCGGGGCATCAGGAACGCTGCAATATCCGCGATGTCCTCGACCGCATCGGGGACAGGTGGAGCGTTCTGGTGATCACGATGCTGGGGGACGGCCCCCTCCGCTATTCGGAACTGCGTCGCAGGATCGACACCGTCTCCCAGCGGATGCTGACGCTGACGCTGCGGAACCTGGAACGCGACGGCCTGGTCGCGCGAACGGTGACCCCCCAGACACCGCCACGGGTCGACTACGCCCTGACAGAGGCCGGGTCGACGCTGTGCGAGCGGCTCTCTCCCCTGATCGACTGGGCGGAGGAGAACCACCCGCACATCGTCGCCAGCCGTGAGCGCTACGACAACTCGCTGAAGGACGGTGGCTGAGACGGTGAGCTCCCCAGGCGGCCACGGCCTGGGGGGACGACCAACCGAATCCGGCGATGTCCCCACCATCGGGCCCACCGTCGCCCCGGTTCGGCGGTGAGGCCGCGGGTGCGGTATCTATAGACAGGCCCCAGCCGTGGCCGACGCGGCCCGCCCCCGATTCGAAGGCGATCCGGATGAGAAGACTCGCGCCCTGCGCGCTCATGTTGATCTTGGCGCTCACCGCCTGCGGTGGCGATTCAGACGAGGCCACGGACAAGCCCGCCGATTCTCGGCCTGATTCGCAGCCGGAGACCGGCGTCGAGGACGACAACATGGCGGCGGCCCGCACCGCGGCCGAGGACTTCCTCGAAGCGCTGCGCACCGGCGACGGCGAGGTGGGCTGCGCACTCATCGACGAGGAGGCGCACGCCTCGGTGACCCTCACCACGATGAACACGCAGGCCGCCACCATGGAAGAGGAGTGCGAGCCCGCCTTCCCCACCTACGCCGAGGGTTTCGTCGGAGCCGACGTCGCGAAGATCGGTGGGATCGAGATGGGCACCGACACGCGGGGCGAGACCCCGATCGCCACCGTCGAACTCGTCTATTCCGATGAGGTCGAGGGCGACACCGCCGACGACCTGCTCTTCTGGCTGATGGACGACGGCGAGTGGCGCATCCGCACGGTCCCCTTCGGCGGACCCACAGGCTGACGGGGATGGTGCTCCGCCCGTCAGGTCGCGGCACCGACGGACACGGGGCCGGTGGCGCGCACGCGCCACCGGCCCCCACTCATCCCTCGATGGTATGCCTGGTGTCAGTTCGTGCGTTCGGCGCTGGCCTCCGGGACCCGGCCAAAAATGTCGCGCGTTCCCCTCGCGAGGATCGCGGTGGAGTTGAACAGCACGATCCGGGCGCCGCGTTCACGCCAGGATTCGACCTCGTCCGGCGAGTCGACCAGGACGACCCGGTAGCACCAGCGGAACCGGCGTGCGCTCGCGGATGGCGGCGAGCCGTTCGAGGTCCAGGGCCACGGGTTCGGCCGTCATGCCGTGGACGTTGCCCACGGCGAGCGTCAGCGGGTCGACCCCGGTCTCCTCGACGAAGGCCCGCGCCTGGTCCGGATCGGTTCCGGGTACCGCCGCGAGGGTGGTGCGGTCCTCGTCGCCGGTGACCACACCGAGTTCGGCCTCGACTTAGGCGCCGTAGCGCTGGGCGGCCGACACGGCACGCGCGGTCAGCCGCGCGTTCTCGGCGAAGGACATGTGGGACCCGTCGATCATCACCGACGTGTAGCCGCGGTCGAGGCACCGGCCGATCTCGTCCAGGTGTGGCGTCCACCGGACGGCGTCGGGCCACCGGTGCGACGGGCTTCGGGGACCTCGCATGGCGTCAGCATCGCACGCGGGGCCCTGTTCTCACGGGGGCCGGGCGGTTCTCGGTTCCGGCTGGGCGGCGGTCGGCTTCCGTTGCTGCCGAGCTGACGAGGTTGCGTGTCCTAAACCTCGGCGGGCGATTTTGGCCGCATCCGGACACCCATTCTGACCTGCGATCTAGATCGAACGTTGACAGCGAGACGGACGGTGAGCACGGGGCGCGCATTTGCCCAGTTCGATTGATCGATCACTCTCCGGATAGTCACACCCCGTAATTACCTTTCGTCTGTTCCTCCACATCTGCGCTGTTAAGCGGATTTATCCACCCCTAGCGTGTTCATCCCACGATGTTCTAGATTTCCCGACTGTTCATCAGATTTCTGCTGGACACTGCTGGTCGGCGCGCGTCCCACAAGGTCCGCTGCGACCAGGAATCCGGGCTCTGCCCTGGCAATCCGGGGCTCGGTTTCCGAATGATTTCCCCCTTATGAAAGGGCAGTAAATTGCCTACATCCCCCACAATCCGCACCATCGGCGGAGCCGTCGCGGCCCTCGGCCTGACGTTCGCCGTGGCGCCGGCGGCGCAGGCCGCACCGCAGCCGCCGGTCGCCTCCCCCGAACAACTCGACGCCATGCAGCGCGACCTCGGCCTTACCAGGGCCGACGCCGTCGACCTCATCGAATCCGAGGAGAAGGCGCAGGCCGTCGAGACGACGCTGCGTGCGGCCCTCGGCGACGACTTCGGCGGCTCCCACTTCGACATCGAGGACCGGGAACTCACCATCCAGGTCACCGACACCGCCGCGGTGGAGAAGGTCACGGCAACCGGTGCCGATGCCGAGGTCGTCGAGCACGGCGAGGCCGAACTCGGCAGGGTCATGGACACCCTTGACGACAGCGAGGCGGCGGCCGACGAGGCCATCGCGGGCTGGCGCGTGGACCCGGCCAGTGACTCCGTGGTCGTGACCGTCGCCAGGGGCGAAGCCGCCGAAGCCGAGGACTTCATCGCCGAGGCCGGGGTGAATTCCGACGCCGTGACGATCGAGGAGAGCGCCGAGACCCCCCGCACCTACGCCGACCTCGTCGGTGGAACCCCCTACTACTTCCAGAACGGTGGTTCGTGGTACGTCTGCTCCGTGGGCATCCCGGTCGTCGGCGGCTACGTCACGGCCGGGCACTGCGGTGACGCGGGCAGCACCACCTGGGAGCGGCCCAACAACAGCACCCAGATCGGCACGGTGGTCCAGTCCAACTTCCCCGGCCAGGACTCCGGCTTCGTGCGGGTGACCAACCCCGCCTTCACGCCGGTGGCGAAGGTGGACGACTACTCGGGCGGCACCGTGGACATCACCGGCTCGGCCGAGGCCGCGGTCGGTGCCTCTGTCTGCCGCTCCGGGCAGACCACGGGCTGGCACTGCGGCACCATCGAGTCCAAGAACCAGACGGTGCGCTACCCCGAGGGCACGGTGCGCGGCCTGACCCGCACCAACGTGTGCGCCGAGGGCGGCGACTCAGGCGGGTCCTGGGTCAGCGGCACCCAGGCCCAGGGCGTGACCTCGGGCGGTTCGGGCAACTGCACCTGGGGCGGCACCACCTACTTCCAGCCCCTCAACACGATCCTGGACCAGTGGAACCTGACCCTGCTCACCCGCTGACGGGCTGAGGCGGACGCGGGGAGCCCCCCTCCTCGATCTCCCTCCCCGGGTCCGCCACTCCCAACAGCGTCCCCGGCCGACCGGTGCACCACCCTCCGCACCGGTCGGCTTCGCCCTCTCCGACCCGCCGCGACCGGGCCCCGGCGCGACCACCTCGGCGACCAGATCCCCCGCCCGGCCCGGAGCCGCCGCGACGTGCGCTTCAGCGCGCCTGCCGCACGCGCCCCCCTTCAACGCATCCCGTCTCCATTCCCGCCGGGGACGGATGAGGGTGCGCATCGCGGCGGCTTTCGCTCGCCCCTCTCACCCTGGGTGGGCGCCATGCGGGTTGCACGCCTATCAACGAGGACGACCGGGGGGATCCGCCCACGACTCGTGGCGCTGTTCGCGGCCTTCTCCGTCGTCGATGCCGAGCTGTTGGGCCTGCGCGGCGCCCCCGGCGGAGTGTCTACTGCTCGTCGGGGGAGTTTCCGGGCTTCCACTTGATGCCGCAGCCGAGGCTGGGTGTGTGGGGTTCGGGCACGGGCTTGCCCGCGAGGACAGCGTCCAGGGCGGCCCGCAGGCTCGCGCCGTCGACCGGGAGGTCGTTTCCCGGGCGCGCGGCGTCGAATTCGCCGCGGTAGGCCAGTCGGCGCTCGGCGTCGTAGACGAAGAAGTCGGGAGTACAGGCCGCGCGGTAGGCCCGGGCCACCTCCTGGGTCTCGTCGACGAGGTAGGGGAAGGTGAATCCGGCGCGCTCGGCCTGCTCGGCGAGGTGCTCGGCGGAGTCGTCGGGGTAGTTGACGACGTCATTGCTGCAGATCGCGACGGTGGCGACCCCCTTGTCCCGGTACTCGGCGCCCACCTGTCCGATGCCCTCTTCGATCCTGCGCACGTAGGGGCAGTGGTTGGACAGGAACATCACGACCAGGGCCGGGGCGTCGGCGACGTCGCCCAATGACACCGTGTCCCCGCCGACGGCGGGGAGCGTGAAGTCGGGAGCGGGGGTGCCGAGCTCGACCATGTAGGAATGCGTGGCTGCCATAGCGGCAGTCTCGCATATGCCGCGGGTCACAGCGCAAGGATGAAACGGGCGGTGGCCGACTGGGGCGGGCCGGGGGAGCACCACCGGAGCTGTCGTGGGTGCGGCGGTAGCGATGAACGCCGATCCGCCAAGAACAAACGAGTCCCCCGACTTTTTCCGTTGAACAGTTTTCTATCAAACGAAAGATCAACAGCCGCAGTCCTCCGATTCGCGCGGCAAACCAACGAATACATTCGATCGAGTGTGACGAGCGCCACTTCGTGCGGACGTACTGAAGCGTGCGCGATTCCCTCAAATCCAGCCACGCGCGTTGCTAAATTTTCAAATATTGACCTCCCCCCATTCGGCTTCCAGGATTATCCCCGACCCTTGATTTACATTTTCACTACCCCATTGAGCTGCACGTACATCAGATTGACGTCGAGCGTTACACGCATTTAACAAACCTCTCCCCGATGATCTTGCAGCCCCCTAGAAAAACTCACCACGGCCAGGTACTTTTTGGTCACCGCCCGCACTGTATTTCCGTGTTCCTGCGCGACCGCACTTCTCGACCACCCTTCCAGAGAAGGCGGAACGCGAATGAGGGGAACACCTCCTGCCTGCTTATCCACTTCCCTGGAGAATCGGCAATGCTCGCTGCAACGACGCTGTACGACCTGTGCCGGAACCGCGCCGAGTCGCGCCCCGATACGACCGCCTTCGGCTTTCTGTCCGAGGGCGATATCACCGCGGATCTCACCTACCAGGGGCTGGACGCCGCCGCGCGCGCCATCGCGGCCGCGCTGCGTCCTCTCGCCCGGCCCGGGGACCGGGCGCTGCTGCTCTTCGAGCCGGGCCTGGACTTCGTCACGGCCTTCTACGGCTGCCTGTACGCCGGAGTCATCCCCGCGCCGGTCCCTCCGCCCAGCACGCGCAAGAGCGGCCAGGCGGTCGCCCGGATCACCGCGATCGCTGCCTCGGCCGGGACCTCCCTGATGCTGTCCACCAGCGGCCGACTCGCACGGCTGGCCGTCCCCCTCGGCACGGACAGCGCCACGCATGCCACCGGCATCACCCCCGTGCCCACCGACCGGATGACCGCCGACCCCGGCGACTGGCGGCCGCCCCGGCCCCGCCCAGAGGACACCGCCTACCTGCAGTTCTCCTCAGGGTCGACCGGCGCGCCCAAGGGCACGGTGATCACCCACTCCGCCGCCTTGCACAACCTCGACCAGATCAGCCGCACGCTCCGTCTCGACTCGGAGCAGTCGCTGGTCAGCTGGCTGCCCATGCACCACGACACCGGCCTGGTCGCAGGTGCGCTGAGTCCGCTCTACGACGCCTTCCCCGCCTGGCTCATGTCGCCGCTGGAGTTCATGCAGCGGCCGGCCTCCTGGCTGTCGGCGATCTCGAAGCTGTCGGCGACCGGCACGGTCGCCCCCGACTTCGGTTACGAGCTGTGCGCGCGGCGGGTCAACGAACGCCAGCGCGCCGACCTCGACCTCTCCAGCCTTCGCCTGGCGCTGAGCGGCGCCGAGCCCGTCCGCCCCACCACCCTCGAACGGTTCGCCCAGGCGTTCGAGCCGTGCGGATTCCGCCGTACCGCCTTCCTCCCCTGCTACGGCCTGGCCGAGGCCACCCTGCTGGTCAGCGGCGGACCGGCGGACACGGGGGCGCGGACGCTCGTCTGCGACGCCGAGGCGCTCGCGCGCCACGACGTCGTCCCCGTGCCGCCCGGCACGTCGGGCTCCCGCGCCCTGGTGGCGTGCGGCCAGGCGGTCCCCGGAGTCGACCTGGCGATCGTCGACCCCGCCACCGCCCGCCGCTGCCCGCCCGGCCGTGTCGCGGAGATCTGGCTCAGCGGCCCCAACGTGGGCGGCGGCTACTTCAACGACCCCGAGCGCACCGCCGCGACGTTCGGCGCCAGGCTCGCCGAGGGCCCCGAGCGCACCTATCTGCGCACCGGCGACCTCGGCTTCTGCCACGACGGGCAGGTCTACATCACCGGCCGGATCAAGGATGTCCTCATCGTCGACGGCCGCAACCTCTACGCCCAGGACCTCGAACTCACCATCCGCCAGAGCCATCCGGCGCTGGGGACGCACGCGTGCGCGGTGTTCCCCGTCGACGACGGCACCCGGGAGGAGATCGTCGCGGTCATCGAGGTCGACCCCGAGGCCCCGATGAGCGAGGACCGGCTGACCAAGACCGTGCGGGAGGCGGTCAGTGCCGAGCACGGCGTACAGCTCGGCCGCGTCCTGGGGCTGCGGCCCGGCAGCATCCCCCTCACCTCCAGCGGCAAGGTGCAGCGTTTCGCCTGCCGCGACGCCGTCCTCGACGGCACGTTCGACTCTGCCCCCGCCACCGAGCACCGCGTCCAGGAGGAGGTCTAGCAACCATGGCCGATGACACCACCGGTCGGACACCGCCGCCGGACGCGGCACGCATCCGGACCTGGCTGACCGAGCGGGTCGCGGACCTCAGCGGCATCCAACCGCGGGATGTGGACCCCCGCGACACGTGGCAGAGCTACGGCATGGCCTCGGCCGACGCCGTGAGCCTCTCGGGCGAGCTGGAGGAGTGGCTGCGACGCCCGCTGCCGCCCACCCTGGTCTACGAACACCCCACGATCGACGCGCTGGTCGCCTACCTCACCGCCCCGGAGGGCGACTCCACCCCGGCGCCAAGCGCGGCCGCGGCGGCCGCAACGACACGTCCGGTCACCGCCGCCCCGGACGACAGCGGCGGTAACGGGTCCGACCCGGTGTGCGTGGTGGGCGTCGGCTGCCGCTTTCCCGGCGGGGCGCACGGCCTTGACGGCTACTGGGACCTGTTGGCCAGCGGCCGCCACGCGGCCCGAGAGGTGCCGCGCGAGCGGTGGGACGCGAGCGCCTACTACGACCCCGACCCGGACCGTCCCGGCGGCGTCTACACCCGCCACGGTGGGTTCCTCGACGACATCGCCGGGTTCGACGCCGGGCTGTTCGGTATCTCGCCCGGTGAGGCGCTGCGCATGGACCCCCAGCAGCGGCTGGTGCTGGAGGTCGCCTGGGAGGCGCTGGAGCATGCGGGGATCGCCGTGGACGGGCTGCGCGGCAGCCGCACCGGAATGTTCCTCGGCACGATGGACACCGGCCAGTACTCCCAGCTCCAGTTCGACCGGGAGGGGCGCGCGTGCCTGGACGATCCCAACTTCGGGATCGGCGCGGCGCCCAGTGTGGCCGCCGGGCGCCTGTCCTACCTGCTGGACCTGCGCGGGCCGACGCTCAGCGTGGACACCGCGTGCTCCTCCTCACTGGTCGGCCTGCACCTGGCCGCCCAGGCCCTGCGGCAGGGGGAGTGCGACCTCGCCCTGGCCGCGGGCGTCAGCGCGCTGGCGCACCCCGACGGGATGGTCCAGGCGTGCCGCATGCGCATGCTCGCCGCCGACGGACGCTGCAAGACCTTCGACGAGACGGCCGACGGGTTTCTCATGGGCGAGGGCTGCGGCGTCGTCGTCCTCGAACGACTCAGCTCCGCGCGCGCCAACGGGCACCGCGTGCTGGCGGTGGTGCGCGGCTCCGCGGTCAACCAGGACGGCCGCAGCAACGGGCTCACCGCGCCGAACCGGCAGGCCCAGACAGCGGTGATCCGCGCGGCACTGGCGGCGGCCGCGACCGCACCCGGCGACGTCGACTACGTGGAGGCGCACGGCTCGGGCACCCGGCTGGGCGACTCCCTGGAGATCGAGGGTCTGGCCGAGGCGTTCGGCCCGCGGCCCGCCGACCGGCGTCCGCTGGTGGTGGGCGCGGTGAAGACCAACGTCGGCCACCTGCTCGGCGCGGCGGGCATGGCCGGTTTGATCAAGGCCGTGCTCGTGCTCCAGCACGGGGAGGCCCCGCGCAACCTGCACCTGGAGCGGCCGATCCCGGCGGTGAAGGACGCCGAGGCCACCCTCGTCCTGCCCGAGGGCCGCACGCCGCTGCCCGATGACGGCGGCCCGCGCGTCGCCGGAGTGAGCTCGTTCGGCTGGTCGGGGACCAACGCCCACGCCGTCCTGGAACAGGCGCCCGGCGCTGACGCCACGCCCGTGTCGGAGGCCGAGCAGCACCATCCGCACCTGCTCACTCTGTCGGCGGCCTCGGACTCGGCGCTCGCCGCGACGGCGGGCCGGCTCGCCGACCACCTGGGCTCCGCCGAGGGGAGCGGCGACACCCCCGCCCTCCGCGATGTCGCCCACACTCTGCGCACCGGCCGCAGCGCCCTCGACCACCGCCGCGCCCTGGTCGTCCGCGACACCGACGACGCGTGCGCCGCCCTGTCCGACCTGGCTCACCAGGCGGAACGTGGCGTCGGCGCCGGTGTCGGGGTGCGCGCCCGAGCGGCGGCGCCGGTGGTGTTCATGTTCCCCGGCGTCGGCGACCAGTACCCCGGCATGGGGCGCGGCCTCTACGAGCGCTTCGGGGCGTTTGGCGCGGCCGTGGACGAGTGCGCCGAGATCCTGCGCACGCCGCTCGGCCGGGACATCCGCGACCTGGTCTTCGCTGGCTCCCCGGAGAGCGCGGGCGCGGGGGCGCCTCCCGGGGGTGGGGACCTGCGCGCCCTCATGGGCCGCGCTCAGGCCGACGCCCCGAGCTCCCCGCTGCACCGCACCGATCTCGCCCACCCGGTGGTGTTCGTGACCGAGTACGCGCTGGCCCGGCTGTGGATGAGCCAGGGGGTGCGCCCCTCGGCGCTGATCGGCTACAGCCTGGGCGAGTATGTCGCGGCCTGCCTGTCGGGCGTGTTCTCCCTGCACGACGCACTCCACCTGGTCGCCGAGCGCGCCCGGCTGATCCAGGAGACCACCGCGGGCGCCATGGTCGCGGTGGCGGCGCCCGAGGAGCAGGTCCGGGCCATGCTGTCACCCGGCCTTTCGGTGGCGGCGGTCAACGGCCCGGCGATGACGGTGGTCAGCGGCGCGACCGCGGACGTCGCCGAGTTCGAGGCGGGGCTCCACGGCGTCGCCCGACAGCGGGTGCGGACCACCCACGCCTTCCACTGCGGCCTGCTGGCTCCCGTGGCCGAGCGGTTGGAAGGAGTGGTTCGGGGCGTGGCGCGCTCAGCACCGCGGATTCCGTTCGCCGCGAACCTCACCGGCGCCTGGATCACGGATGACGAGGCACGCGACCCGGCCTACTGGGCCGCCCATACGCGCTCGACCGTCCGGTTCGCCGACGGTCTGGCGACCGTCGGCGAGGGCGACCCGCCGGTCTTGCTGGAGGTCGGACCGGGGCAGACGCTGTCGGGGCTGGCCATGCAGGTGCTGCGTGGCTGCGCGACCCCGGTGGCCTCGATGCGCCCCGAGGACCAGCACGACGATGACGCGGAGGTACTGCTGCGCGCCGCCGGGCGGCTGTGGGAGGAGGGGGTCGGTCTGGACAGCCGGGGCCCGGACGGTCAGCTTGTGCCGCTGCCCACCTACGCATTCGAGCACACCCCGTACTGGCCGACCCCCGTCGACGGCGCGGACCGCTCCCGGGGCGGGCCGGTCCGCCCCGCGGTCCGGCCCGAGGGCAAACTGCCCGACCTCGCCGACTGGTGCCACTCCCCCGTCTGGGAGGAGGCCGCCGCTGCCCGCCCGCCGCACCCGGCAGATCCCGAGGTGTGGCTCCTGTTCGCCGACCCCGACGGCGTGTGCGACGGCGTGGCGGCGTGGCTGACCTCGACCGGTGTCGGCACCCCGGTCGTGGTCCAGCCGCGCGGCGGCGAGACCCCGGGGACGGCGGCGGCGAGCGGGGCCGTTCCCTCCCCGGCACCGCTGTCCATCGACCCGAGCGCGGCCGAGTCCTACACGGATCTGCTGCGCGAGGTCGCCGAGCGGCACGGCCCGGTGCGCCGGATCGTACACGCCTGGTCCCTCCGCGAGCGGCGGACGGGCCGGGCAGGTGCCTCCGGCGCGGTGGCGGCCGGACCGCACAGCCTGGTGCTCCTCGCCCAGGCGCTGGGCCGGACCATGCCCGGAGCGCCGGTGGAGCTGGTCGCGTTGACGGCCAACGCGCTGGCGGTGACCGGCGACGACGGCCGCCACCCGGAGCGAGCCACCGCGCTGGGCGTGTGCCGCTCCATCGACCTGGAGTACCCCAGCGTCCACGCCCGGGTCGTCGACCTCGATCTGGACGGCCCGTGGGACACCCCGGACTCGGCCCGGCGCCTGGGCCGGGAGGTCGCGCTCGCCGACGCGGCGGAGGTCACCGCCTACCGGGGCCGCCGCCGGTGGATCCGAGGGTGGAAGCACACACCGGTGCCGGCCGCCGAGCCCGGCGAGGTCTGGCGCGAACGCGGCAGCTACCTGATCACCGGGGGGCTCGGCGGGCTGGGGCTCGCCCTGGCGGGGCACCTGGCGCGCACGGTGGCCGCCCGGCTCACGCTCGTCGCCCGCACGCCCCTGCCCGCGCGCGACCACTGGCCGGACCTGCTCTCCGCCGAGGACACCCCGCCAGAGGTCCGCCGCAGGATCCAGGGCGTCCTCGACCTGGAAGCCGCCGGAGCCGAGGTGCTGCCGCTGGCCGCCGACATCGCCGACCCCGACCACGCCCGCTCCATCGTCGCCGCCGCCCGCGAGCGCTTCGGAGCGGTACACGGCGTCGTCCACGCCGCCGGTGTGCCCGGAGAAGGCCTTGTCCAGGTCAAGACGACCGAGCAGATGGACCGGGTGCTGCGGCCCAAGGTCGCCGGCACTCTCGCGCTGGGCGAGGCCCTGGCGGAGCAGGAGCAGCCGCCCGACTTCATCGCGCTCTACTCCTCGGCCACCGCCGTCCTCGGCGGCCTGGGCGAGAGCGACTACTGCGCGGCCAACGCGTTCCTCGACGCCTACGCCCAAGCGGCACCGTCGGGATGCCGGGTCGTGGCGATCGGCTGGGGGCCGTGGCGCTGGGACACCTGGCAGGCCGCCGCGTTCGCCGAACGGCCCGACGCGCTCGCGGCCGTCGAGGAGCTGCGCGAGCGCTATGGGATCACCTTCGACGAGGGCCACGACCTGCTGACCCGGATCCTCGCGGCCGACACCGCCCAGGTCCTGGTCATCCCGCAGCCCATGGAGGAGGCCGCGGAACAGTGGGCGGGCCTGGCGGAACTTCCCGGGGAGAGCGCGGTCCCGCCGCAGCGCTATCCGCGACCGCGGTTGCGCACCCCCTATGTCGCCCCGCGCACGCCGGCCGAGGAGCGCATCGCCGCACTGTGGCAGGACCGCCTCGGCATCGACCGCGTGGGCATCGACGACCCGTTCCTCGACCTCGGCGGCAACTCCCTGGTCGGCCTGGCCATCGTGGCCGCGATCGAGAAGGAGACAGGGGTGCGGCTGTCGGCGGCGGCCCTGCTGGAGGCGCCGACGGTGCGCGGTCTCGCCCACCTCGTCGAGGGGGACCCGTCCGACGGTGTAGGCACCGAGGAGCCCCTCGGTGCCGACGCCGAACGCGGCCGGATGCGCCGCCAGCGCCTCCTGCGCCGCGCCAACCGGGGGGAGGTGTCCTGATGCTCGTGTCACGCCGCGATAGCGGCCGGCGGCGGGCGGTGGCGGAGGACTCCGCCGAGCGGCGCCCGCGGCACGCCGCCCCTGCGGAGGGCCCGCACCGGCACGGTCGGGTCCCAGCGCGTGGCCCCGGCGCCCTCGCGGTCGCAGGACGGAGCGGCCGCAACGCAGCGCCCGACGCTCATCAGCGCGCAGGGGACGGACCCGGGGCGGCGGCGCCCGGAGGGCTGGAGGCCGCGGTGGCGCCGATCCCCGCCGACCGTCAGGTGACGTCCGCTCTCCTGCTCCGGACCGGGCGAAGGGTGGTTCGCGCATGAGTATCGATCTCGATTCCGCCGTGGCGATCGTGGGCCTGTCCGGGCGGTTTCCCGGCTCCGGCTCCGTGGGCGCCCTGTGGGACAACCTGGCCGCCGGAGCGCGGTCGATCCGCCCGCTCACCGAACAGGAGCGCCGCTCCCTGGCCCCCGAAGCGGTGGCGGACCCCGCATTCGTCCCGGTGACCGCCGACGTGGCCGGGGTGGAGGAGTTCGACGCCGAGTTCTTCGGTTTCACCGCGGAGGAGGCCGCCGCGATGGACCCGCAGAACCGGCTGTTCCTGGAGTGCGTGTGGGAGGCGATGGAGGACGCCGGGCACGACCCGCAGGGGTCGAGCATGCCGGTCGGCGTGTTCGCCGGGTGCGGCTTCCCCTCCTACCTGGCGCGGCTGGGCGGACAGCGGGGCGGGGCCGGCACTCCGGAGCTGCGGCGCGAGTCCGAGCGAATGCTCTACGCCGTCGGCAACGACCGGGACTCGCTGTGCTCGATGGTGTCCTACAAGCTCGACCTGCGCGGCCCCAGTATCGCCGTGCAGACGTTCAGCTCGTCGGCGCTGACCTCACTCCACCTGGCCTGCCAGAGCCTGCTGGGCTACGAGACGGACATGGCCCTGGCCGGCGGCGTGGCGATCCACACCCCGCAGGCCACGGGTTACCGGTACGACGAGGCCGGTACCCAGTCCCCCGACGGGTCGTGCCGCAGCTTCGACGCCAATTCGCGGGGGACGGTGATCGGCAACGGGCTGGGCGTGGTGGCGCTGAAGCGCCTCGCCGACGCGCACGCCGACGGCGACCACATCTACGCGGCGATCCTGGGCACCGCCGTCAACTGCGACGGCGGTGCCCGTGCCGGGTACGCCGCCCCCGGGCGGGGCGGCAAGGCGCGGGTGGCCGCCGAGGCGCTGGCCAACGCCGGTGTGGCGGCCGGGGAGATCGACTACATCGAGGCGCTCGGGCTGGGCGTCACGGTGATCGACACCATCGAGCTGAGCGCCCTGGCCCAGGTCTACGCCCCAGCGCACGCCCCGCGCTCGTGCCCCATCGGCGCGCTGAAGCCCAACATGGGCCACCTGGAGCACGCCTCGGGGATCGCCAGCCTGATCAAGACGGCGCTGATGCTGCACCACCGCACCCTGCTGCCGACGATCGAGCACACCGAACCCAACGCGGCCCTGGCCGCGCCGGACAGCCCGTTTCGGATACAGACCACGGCCGCGCCATGGGAGCGCCGGTTCGGCAGTCCGCGGCGCGCGGCGGTGAACAGTTTCGGCATCGGCGGTACCAACGCCCACGCCATCCTGCAGGAGGCGCCGGAGCCGCCGGGGCGCCCCCGTCCGCACGCGGGCGCGCCGCACCTGCTCCCCGTCTCGGCGCGGACGCCCGAAGCGCTGAGCGCGGCCGTCGCTCGGCTGCGCGCGCACCTGGAGCACCGGCCCGACCTGGACCTCCGCGACGTCGCGCACACCCTGCAAACCGGGCGCACACCCTTCGCGCACCGCAGGTTCGTCGTATGCCGTGGCATACCCGAGGCCGCCGCGGCGCTCGGTGTCCACGATCCGGGCCGGACCTCCGCCGAGGCGGGGGCGAACGCCGAGGGCGAGGTCGTGCTGCGCTTTCCCGCGCACGGTGCCGCCCCGACGGAGCTCACCGCCGAACTCCGCGCCGCGCAGCCCGCCTACGCAGCGGCGGCCGAGGAATGCGCGGCGGCCCTGCGCGCCTGGACGGGGAGAGACGACGCGCCCGCCGCCGGGCCGGAAGCCGCCGAGTTCGTCGCCCACTACGCCCTCGGCCGGACGCTCGCCGCGTTCGGCGTGACGCCGCGGCTGGTGACCGGGCCGGGCGTCGGGCGCCTCGCGGCCGCGTGCCTCGCCGGGACGCTGACGGTGTCCGACGCGCTGGAGTGGCTGCGCGTCGGCGGCCCGTGGCCCGCCGACGACCGATGCGAGGCGGTCAAGCCCGACGACATCGTCGTCGAGGTCGGCACCGCCGCTTCGGCGCCCGGCGCCATCCCCGCCTTCTCCCCCGACCTGTGCCGCGCGGAGGGCGCCCGCGTCGCCCTGTACGAGCTGGCCGGCCGACTCTGGCTGGCCGGTGTCCGCATCGACTGGGCCGGTCTGCACCCAGAGGGGCCCGGTCGCCGGATCCCGCTGCCCACCTCCCCCTTCCAGCGCCGACGGCACTGGATCGACTAGGCGCGAGGGGCGGGCAGCGCACCACCCCACCGAGAGAACCCGAGTGACCTCAGAGAAAAGGAGTGTCCGCATGTCGCTGGTCGGAATCGTCGGCTCCGGAGTGATGGGAGTCGGCACGGCCCAGAGCCTCATGCATAGCGGTCATGACGTCGTCATGGTCGATGTGAGTGAGGAGATCCTGGACCAGGCCGCCGCCGAGCTGGCGCGCAACACGCGGCTCAGCCGCCTGCTGGCCAGGCCCGGCGCGGAGCCCGCGGCGACCACCGCCGGGAAGGTCGAGTACTCGGTCGAGTACGACGCCCTCGCCCCGGTGGACTTCGTGGTCGAGAACATCACCGAGAAGTGGGAGCAGAAGTTGGACCTCTACCCCGTCCTGGACATGGTGTGCCGGGACGACGTGTGCTTCGCCGCCAACACCTCGTGCACGTCCATCACCCGCCTGGGGGCGCTGACGTCGCGGCCGTCCCAGGTCATCGGGATGCACTTCATGAACCCCGTCCCGCTGAAGCCCGCGGTCGAGGTCATCATGGGCCACCACACCTCCACCGCCACGCTCGACACCGCCAAGGAGCTGCTGTCGACGATGGGCAAGGAGGCGATCGTGGTCAGCGACTCCCCCGGCTTCGTCTCCAACCGGGTGCTCATGCCCACCATCAACGAGGCGATCTACCTCGTGCAGGAGAAGGTCGCCGAACCCGCGGAGATCGACCGGCTGTTCGAGCGGTGCTTCGGGCACGCCATGGGGCCGCTGCAGACCGCCGACCTCATTGGCGTGGACACCATCCTGCACAGCCTCCAGGTGCTCTACGAGGACTTCAGCGACAGCAAGTACCGCCCGTGCCCCCTGCTGCGCCGCATGGTCGACGCCGGCCTGCACGGCCGCAAGGCGGGCCAGGGTTTCTTCACCTACCAGACCTGAGAGTGGGAGCAACGATGACGACAGAGCAGATCAAGGCCGCCCTGCGCGAGTTCATCCTCGGCCGCTACCCCGACCTGGACCTCCGCGACGACGAGGACATCTTCCGCCTCGGCTTCGTCAACTCCCTGTTCGCGATGGAGCTGGTGATGTTCGTCGAGAGCAAGTTCCAGCTCAGCATCCCCAACGAGGAGCTCTCCCTCGACGGCTTCCGCACCGTGGACGCCATGGCCGCGCTCGTCGAGCGCGTCTCGGGCCGCGACGTCGCGGCGAAAGGGTGAGGGGCGTGGATACCCTCGCACCCCCCGCCCGCGCCCGAGAACGCTTCCGCGCCTTCGCCGACGGCGAGATCGCCCCGCGCGCCGCGGAGTTCGACCGGGAACAGCGCATCCCGCCGGAGCTGGTCAAGCGCCTGGCCGCGGAGGGCTACCTCGGCGCCATCCTGCCCGCCGAAGCGGGCGGACCCGGGATGGACCGGGTGACGTTCGGCGCCCTGCACGAGGAGGTCGGGCGCGCCTGCTCCTCAGTGCGCAGCCTGCTCACCGTGCACAGCATGGTGGCCTTCGCCGTGCACCGCTGGGGCACCGCCGAGCAGAAGGCGGCCCGGCTCTCCGGGCTGGCCAGCGGCGACACGCTGGGCGCGTTCTGCCTGACCGAGCCCGATGCCGGCAGCGACGCCGGGCGGATCACCACCACGGCCGCCCGCACCGACAACGGGTTCCTGATCGACGGTGCGAAGAAGTGGATCACCTGCGGGCAGATCGCCGATGTCTACCTGGTGTTCGCCAAGGCGCCCGCGGGCATGTCGGCGTTCCTGGTCGACCGCGCCACGCCGGGGCTGTGTGTCCGGCCGCTGACCGACATCATGGGGACCCGCGGCAGCATGCTCGCCGAGCTGGAGTTCCGTGACTGCGAGGTGGGCGCGGACGCGCTGCTCGGCCCGGAAGGGATGGGCCTGTCGCTCGTGGGCACCGGCGCTCTCGACGTCGGGCGCTACAGCGTGGCGTGCGGATGCGTGGGGATCTCCCAGGCGTGCGTCGACGCCTGCGCCGACTACACCGCGCGGCGGGTGGCGGGCGCGGCACCGCTGCGGGAGCACCAGCTGATCCGGCGGATGCTGAGCGACATGGTGACCAACCTGGAGGCCGGACGCCTACTGTGCCGACGGGCCGGGGTCCTCAAGGACGAGGGCAGCCCCACGACCGTGATGGCCACGTGGATGGCGAAGTACTTCGCGTCGACGGCGGCCATGAGCGCGGCCGCCGACGCGGTCCAGATCCACGGGGCCAGCGGCTGCGGTGGAGGTGCGGCGGTGGGCCGCTACTACCGGGACGCCAAGATCATGGAGATCATCGAGGGGAGCTCGCAGATTCAGCAGCTCACGATCGCCGAAGAGGCGTTCCAGCAGGCGGCTGCGGCCCCCTCCCTGACGGGATCGGAGGACCGCTGACATGTCCACCAACCGAACCGAACCGGTCGTCGGCACCGCCTCGGCGGGAGCGGGCGGCGCCGACGCACCCGACACGCCCCGCCAGGGGCGGGTGAAGTGCGTGGTGTGGGACCTCGACAACACCCTCTGGGACGGGACTCTGCTGGAGGACGGCCAGGTCACCCCGTGCCCCGATGTGGTCGAGGCGATCCACACCCTGGACGGTCGGGGCATCCTCAACTCGATCGCCAGCCGCAACGACCACGACGCGGCGATGGAGCAACTCACCGCGTTCGGTCTGAGCGAGTACTTCCTGTACCCGCAGATCGGCTGGAACCCGAAGTCGTCGAGTATCGCCGCCATCGCCCAGCGGCTCAACCTCGGCATCGACGCGATGGCCTTCGTCGACGACCAGCCGTTCGAGCTGGCGGAGGTGGAGTTCACCCACCCGGAGGTGATGTGCGTGGACGTCACCGAGCTGGCGGAGGCCCTGGAGCGGCCGGAGCTGGTGCCGCGCTTCATCACCGACGAGTCGCGCCTACGCCGCCGCATGTACCAGAGCGGTATCGAGCGGGAGCAGGTGGAGCAGGAGTTCGTCGGCACCAACGAGGAGTTCCTCGCCTCGCTGCGGATGACGTTCACCGTCAGCACGGCCCAGGAGGAGGACCTCCAACGGGCCGAGGAGCTGACCGTCCGCACCAACCAGCTCAACTCCACCGGGCACACGTTCTCCTATGACGAGCTCGACGCGTTCCGCTCGTCGCCCGACCACCTGCTGCTGGTGGCCGACCTGGAGGACCGGTTCGGGCCCTACGGGAAGATCGGCCTCGCACTGGTGGAGAAGGGTGAGCGGTACTGGCGGTTGCGGCTGCTGCTGATGTCGTGCCGGGTGATGGCGCGGGGGGTGGGCAGCGTGTTGCTCAACCACGTGATGTCCCTGGCGCGTGACAACGGCGTCGGCCTGCGCGCCGACTTCACCGAGACCGGGCGCAACCGGCAGATGTACGTCACCTACAAGTTCGCCGGATTCCGCGAGGTCTCGCGGGACGGCGACCGCACGGTCCTGGAGGCGGACCTCGCACGCGTCCAGGAGCCGCCGGAGCACCTGACCTTCCGAGGTGTGCCGGACGCCGGGTAGCCGGGCGGGCCGCGGCGGCCTCCTCCCCCGCCGCGGCCCGCGCTCCCCGCGGGAGAAGGCCGGTGTGCGGCCGTTGATCGCCACATGGAAAGATCACGGATCGACGTCCTACCCCCCGACAACCACACCTGTCGCGCTTCCCGACAACGGAGGACCCGCCGTATGCCGCACGAGCCCGCGCCGACCGCCCCCGCCCGATTCGTCCCCGCGGAGGGAACCCGCGAGCGCCACCCCGCCGGCGACCGACCCGCATCGGCGGCCGGGCCGGGCGAGGAGACCGGGCGCGCGGACAGCAGCAGCCTGGTCGCCCGCGGGCTGCGGCACGGCGACCCGGTGGCCGACGCTGTGATCGCCGAGCTGGACACGCTGGGGCGGGAGGCGCGCGCGTCCCTGGACGCCGGGCTCCGCCACGGCCTGGACAGCCTCGACTCCCCGCCTCCGGCGGTCGCGGAGCTGCTGCGCGAAAGCGAGACCCCGCCCTTCCCGGTCGACGCCGAGATGCTGCGACGGGGCGACACCACCAGCCTGTCGGTCGACCCGTTCTGGAGCACGATCGCGTTCGCGCTCGGCTCCCTCGTCCACACCTACAGCGCGCCCGGGATCGCGCGGGTGCTCACCGGCACCGGGAAGCTCACCGCGACGGCCGCGCGCCGCCTGGCGGAGACCGGGCTGTGGCGCACCAACGCGATCCTGCCCGGCGGGCTGCTGCGCGGCGCCCCGGGGTACCTCGACACCGTGCACGTACGGCTGCTGCACGCCCGCGTGCGCGCCAGCGCGCTGCGGCGGGGCTGGGACACCGAGACCTGGGGAATCCCGATCAACCAGACGGACACGGCCCGCACGTGGCTCGACTTCACCGTCATTCCGTATACGGCGCTGCGCAAGGTGGGGATCGCGACCAGCGCCGAGGAGGAGTCCGAGCTCTACCGCTACTGGGCGTTCCTCGCCCATCTCCTGGGCTTGGACCCCGAGTGGTACCGGCCGGTGACCGACCACGCGTCGGCCGACGCGCTGCTGTCGGCCATCGACGCCACCAACGCCGAGCCGGACGACAACGCGCGCCAGCTTGTGGCCGCGCTGCTCGACGCGGTGGCCGACGGTCAGGTCGGCCGGGCGCTCGGGATGGAGCGGGCGCACACGCGTACGCTGCTGGAGGCGCTGACCCGGCTCTTCCAGGGCGACGCGACCGCCGACGCGCTGGGCATCGAACGCGTGGACGCGGCGCCGTTCCTTCCGGTGATCGCGATGGGCAACGCGCGGGCGCGGCGGTGGCAGCAGTTCAGCGTCGCCTCGCGGGATCTCGCGATGGTCGAGACGGTCGCGCACCGACGCCAGGAGTTCGCGGGGCTGGGGCGGACCGAGTACCAGGCCGAGGTGGCGCCCGACGCCGACCGGGGGTAGGCCGGGGTGGTCCCGGGGAGAGCCAGCGCCGGGGCCGGCTGAGACAGCACGCGACCAGGCTCCGGTGAGCCCGCGCATCGGACGGCGCTCCGCCAATCGGTTGGCCGAAAGGCGAATAGTTGACTCGGAAAAAGTTCCGATATGCATTTTCGCGCCAAGATCGAACTGGCCGGGTATGTCAACCGTGATCCTTACCGAGAGCTCGATGATCTCTCGGTAGGAACATTCGCGTACCCGGCGCTCGATATCGAAGGAGCTGGTCTTCATGTCCCGTCTTGCCCTGAGTGCGGCAGCGCTCGCTGTCCTGCTCGGTGTGGCCGCATGCGGCGGCGAGGGGTCGGAGCCCGCCGCCGGCGACAACGCGGCCACCCAGCAGGAGACGGGGGAAGGCCGGGGAACGGCGGAGAACGACAACAACCCGGCCGAGGACACGGCCACGGACACGGCCGACGCCCCAACCCCCGTCGAGGCGGTCTCCGTCAAGGCCAGTGAGTTCTCCTTCGAGGGCATCCCGGACACCCTCCCGGCCGGGACGATCAAGTTCGACTTCGACAATGTGGGCGAAGCGGAGCACAACCTCGTGATCGAGGAGCTCGGCGACACCAAGGTGGTGGAGGCCCAACCGGGCGGGCAGGACAGCGGCACGGCCGAGCTGGAGCCGGGCGAATACACCTTCTACTGCTCGATTCCCGGGCACCGCGAGGCCGGCATGTGGGTCAAGGTCACCGTGGAGTAGGGGCCGCGGGGGTCTCCCCCGCTCCCCGCGCACGGGCATGCCGGGCCGACCACGGCCAGCGGGGGTGCCGCTCCGGCCTCCCCGCGTTTCCCGCCCCCTACTCTCGCCGCTCCGTTTTCCACCCCCACTCCACCTCTTCCCTCCCACGGCGCCCCTCGGGCCGCGAAGGACACCACAACGGAGGCTTTCCCCTATGTCCGACACCCGCCTGACCACCGCCGCCGCCCCGGCGACATCATTGCTGTGGAGTCTGCGCGTGACCGTACTACTGCACGCGGCTCTGCTGGTGGTGGAGTTCGCCTCCGCCGGCCGCATCCTCATAGAGGACCACTCGGCCCTTCCCGTCCACGGGGTCGGAGCCATCGCCGTACACGCGGCGGGCGGTCTCCAGATTCTCGCGGCGGTCCTCTACTGGCGCCCGGGAAACGGCCCGCTGTGGCCCGCCGTCGCGAGCGTCGCGGCCTTCGCCGCCGGATTCGTCCAGGCGTACTTCGGCAGCCACGGCATTCTGGAGCTCCACGTCCCCGGCGCGATGCTCCTCGTCATCCTGGTGACCTGGATTCTGGCATGGTCCTGGATGACGAGTTCGACCCACCGCCCGACCGACTGAACACTCGCGCCGTCATTCGTCCGATTCACACGGCTGTCCGGGAAGAGGCCTCTTTCACTCGCTCTCCACAATTCGATAGGGTCGCCGCAGTCACTCGGAGAGGTGGCCGGATCGCACCGGGCGATCGACGCTGGGTGAAAAGGCACTCCCCACAGCCATGCAACCCGCCGTGCCCAGCGCCACAAAGAGGACTCCGCCGAACCGCGCCCCGCACGTCCGTGCGTTCGGGGCCACCCGTCCGGCGGATGACCCCGGCGCGTCAGGGCCTCGGGCGGACGAGTGAGACCGCATATGCGGGGACTGCCGCTCACAGTCCCCCACCAACGCTGTTCTGCGCGTCTGACGCGTCCGCCCCCTTTTTTCTCGGAGGGGCGCGGAAAGGGAGGGCGCGATGGCGAAGTCCACGTGGTGGTGTCCACGGTGCGACTTTTACAACAACCTCGACCGCAGGACGTGTTTGAACTGCGGCGATCTGCGGAAGGACGGCGCGGCGGCCCACTCCGTCACGACCACCGCCCCGCGACCGGAGGCAGAGGAGGAGGCGCGACCGGAGGCGCCGCCCGCCAGCGCGTGGCGCTGCCAGGTCTGTGCCAGCGGCAACGACACGCGGGACAGCACCTGCCGGTACTGCGGCAACCGCCGACCGTCGAAGGGCCACCCCCTCAACGGCACCCAGGGTGCCCCATCGACGCAGTCGAAGCCGCCGGGTGATGGGGCGAGTGGCGATCCCCCGTCGGGACGCGACGGCGATCTGCTCGCCACACCGAACGCACCGGCGAGCCACGTCCGAGATTCCGGGGCGGACGCCGATTCCTCCGGCGATGACCCGCCCTCACCCCCCGGCAGGGGGCCAGACACCGCCCCCCTCCCCCACGTTTCCGCGGGCAGGGCGTCCGATCCGCAGGACGCGACGGGCCCCGACATCCCCTCCGGCTTCGACGCGCCCGAACTCGCGGATCTGCGGCGCGGGCGCCACGAACACGGCGCGTCGATCACCGCCCCCCCGCTGTTCGACCGGGCCCGCCGGCACCTCACCCCCGCCGGCCTCCTCGGACTGCTCGTGCCGCCCCTGCTGCTGCTTCTCCTGTACAGCTGCGGGCAGGGAGGCGACGAACCCGCGAACTCCGGTGCCGGGGCGGTCCAGCCCGCGGCACCGCCGCCCACCCCGGCTAGCCCTGACGAGCGCGCCTCGTCCGCACCCAGCGCATCCGACTGCCCGGTCCGCATCACCCAGCAGTTCCCGGAGCCCGAGGAGGGCGCCCTCGTCGAGGCGTTCATGTCCGCGGACAAACTGATCACGCTGTGCCGAACCGACAGCGGGCGCCTGTTCTACTACGGGGAGTACTTCGCCGAGCCCGAGCAGGGGACACTGGTGCCCGCCGAGGCGACTGACAACGGGTACGTCGCCGAGAACGGCCCTTTCCGCTACGAGATCGTCGGCGACGAGGTCATCGTCTTCCGCGACGGCGAGGAACTGTCCCGGGACCTGCTCATGCCCATGTCCGATTCGCCCCCCTCGTCCCCCGGGATCGACGATGACGTGGGCCTCGGCGTGGACGCGTGAGAACAGAGCGCCGTCGATGCGGCGGCCGGCATTCCCGGTTCCTCCCCATCATGTCCCGCCGCGCCCCCGCGGGTTCGCCACTGGCGAATCGTCGGGGACACGCCCCGCAATCCGGTCTCCGTCGCGGGCCGACTGCCGTACGGTCATGTCCCGGAAATCCATCCAGGCGGGTCCGCGGCGCCTTCGGCGCCGCGGACCCGATCCCCACGGCGGGTGGCGACACCACCCGCGGAATGGAGACCATGTGCGACGGCGCAACTTCCTCGCGGCGGGGGCCACTGCCGGGCTCGCGATGGCGACGCTCGGCAGCACAGCGGCCGCTACTCGGCCCACCCCGGCCGAACCCGCCCTGATGTCGGGCAGCACACCTCACAGGCAGGGCGTTCCCCAGACACTGACCGAGCGGTCGACCGCCACCACCAGCCCACCCCGCATGGTGCGGCCGGAGGCCGGCTTCGACTACGTCGCGGTCCGTTCCTCCGAGAACGCGCCGCGCAGCGCCGCGATCCGCTTCGAGGCCCCTGACGGCCTCACCGGATGGCGGTCGCTGCACTTCCACGGGGGCGGGCGCGACGCCAGGCCGGCCACCGCGGCGGCCCTCACCCCGGCCCCCGCTGGAAGCACCGGATACGAGATCAGCGCGGAGGGCATGGACCGTGCCGCGTGTGTGGCGATAAACCTTCAGGACGGAGGCAGGGTGCGCATCGACGGCAGGCCCGAGGGGGAACTCTACGACGACACCGCCACCGACCCCAGGGGCGGCCTGCTGGTCGCCTACCTCACCCGGGCGGGGTGGGGCGCCGACGAGTCGCTGCGGTTCAACGACGAGGGCGAGGAGGAATGGCCTACCGCCTACTCCCCGGTCCAGGCCATCACCGTGCACCACAGCGCCTGGGAGATCGGGGAGGGCGGCGCCGCCGCGAACGTGCGGGCGATCTACCACCTCCACGCGGTGGAGAACGGTTGGGGCGACATCGGCTACCACCTGCTCATCGACCCCGACGGAGGGGTGTACGAGGGGCGCTGGTCCGGTAGCGACCCGATGCCGATCTTCCGTACGATCCCGCTGCCCGGCGGGGCGGAGGCGGTGACCGCCGGACACGTCTACCAGTTCAACCCCGGCAACATCGGGATCTGCGTGCTCGGAGATTTCACCGACCGCATGCCCACCGAGCGGGCCCAGGACAGCCTGGTGCGCACGCTGCGCGCCCTGTGCTGGATCACCGGCGTGGACCCGGTGGAGGAGATCGCGTACGTCAACCCGGTGAACGGGAAGAAGGCCATCCAGCAGGGCGTGTCGCGCCACCGGGACTGGCTGCCGACCGAGTGCCCCGGCAGTACCTTCGCCGAGCACTTCGATACCGCGATCCGCCAGCGCGTGGCGCGCGGCCTGGTCTGACGGACGTCGGTCGCCCACCGAGCACGCCACGGTGTCTCCGGGGGGCGAGCAGCCCCGGAGGCACCCCACCGCGCCGCGACGTCAGCCCCGGCCCCGCCGCCACTCGGCGATGAGCAGCCAGATGAGGTAGAGCCCGCCGATGAGGCCGGTCGCGGTGCCGACCGGTAGCGCCGCGGTGCTGAAGAGCCGCTGCACAGCGAAGTCGCTCACCAGCAGCAGCAGAGCGCCCATGAGAGCGGCCGGAATCAGGCCGGGCCCCGGTGACCGGGTGAGGCGCTGGGCGAGTTGCGGAGCGGCCAGCGCCACGAACAGGATCGGCCCGGTCGCGGCGGTCGCGATCGCGGCCAGCACCACACTCACCAGGATGAGCACCAGTCTGCTTCGCTCCACACCGACACCGAGTGCCTTGGCCGCGTCATCGCCCATGCCGAGCAGGGACAAGGCGCGGCCGTGGTAGACGGCGACGGGGAGGAGGACCGCCAGTGCCAGGCCGACCGCGACCGCCTGCTCGGTCCCGACGTTGTTGATGCTGCCGACCAGCCATGCCTGGGCGGACAGGGCGTCCTGCAGACTGGCCCGCGTGATCAGGTAGGAGTTGGCGGCCAGCGCCATGGCGGCGATGCCGATACCGACGAGGATGAACCGGCTGCCACGCACACCGCGGGTGAACGCCAGCAGGTAGATGATCACGGCGGTGACCACACCGCCGACGAGGGCGCCCAGCGCGATCTGGAGCATGCTCCCGCTGATCAGGACGATGACGATGAGGGCGCCGGTGGCCGCTCCGTTGGTGAAGCCGATGATGTCCGGGCTGCCCAGGGGGTTGCCCGAGAGCCGCTGCAGGATGGCGCCGCTGACCGCCAGGGCCGCGCCGACGAACAGCGCGGTGAGCAGGCGCGGCATGCGCAACGTGAAGACGATGAACTCGTGTCCGGGACTCCCCTGACCGACCAGGACAGCGGCGACCTCGGAGGGGCTGAGGGGAAAGTCGCCGACGGTGAGGGCGAGGACCGCCATCCCGAGGAGCCCGGCGGCCAGCACCGCACACGCCGCGACCGTCCGGATGTGGACGCGCAGCGCGACCCTCTCGCTTCGGCTGCGCATCGGGGCGTACCCCATCGGCGTCACGGACGCCGCGGCGCGAGCGCGCGGGATGCGGGTGGGGGGACGCATCGTGCCGACCGCCCGGCTCTGGGCCGCCTGCCCCTCGGGCGCGGTCACAGGGCGGCCAACCGGCGGCGACGGCACAGGGCGATGAACACGGGAGCTCCGATGAAAGCGGTGACGATTCCGACCTGCAGCTCGCCCGGCGCGCCGAGCACGCGGCCCACGACGTCGGATCCGAGTAGCAGGATCGGGGCGAGCAGGAGGGAGTAGGCCAGTACCCAGCGCTGGTCGGGGCCGACGATCAACCGGGCAATGTGCGGGACGGCCAACCCGACGAACGTGATCGGCCCGGCGGCGGCG
This sequence comes from Nocardiopsis rhodophaea, assembly GCF_039530945.1. NCBI lineage: Bacteria > Bacillati > Actinomycetota > Actinomycetes > Streptosporangiales > Nocardiopsidaceae > Nocardiopsis > Nocardiopsis rhodophaea. The sequence goes on along the minus strand of NZ_BAAAPC010000031.1, from coordinate 25,776 downwards.
GTGGCGGCCCCGCACAGCAGCATGACCGCGACGGCACCGAGCACGCGGGTGCGCCTGATGCGCACGCCCAGGGCGCGGCCCATCTGGTCGCCGAGCGCCAGGGCGTTGAGCGGCCGTGCGAGGGCCAGGGCGGTGACCGCACCGATGATGATGAACGGCGCGACGGGCAGCAGCACGTCGAGGTAGCGGCCGGCGAGCGAACCGACGTTCCAGAACCGGAACTCGTCGAACGCCCGCGGATTGATCAGCAGCATTGCGCTGTTGAAGGCGTACAGCACGGCGGTGATCGCCGCCCCGGCCAGCACTAACCGGTCCGGCGTCGCCGCCCGCCCTCCGGTCGACCCGATCGCGTAGACGACGATGGACGCCGCCACGGCACCGACGAAGGCGAACCACACGTAACCGGTGACCGCCGAGACCCCGACGAACGCGATCGCCACGACCACCCCCGTCGAGGCGCCCAGGCTCACCCCGAGGATCCCGGGGTCGGCCAGCGGGTTGCGGGTCAGCGCCTGCATCAACGCGCCGGAGAGCCCAAGGGCGATGCCCACCAGCGCACCGAGGATCGTCCGGGGGATCCGGTAGTCGTGCACGATGACGGCGTCGCGGGAGCCATCGGGGTGCCATAGCAGCTCCCAGACCCTGGTCAGAGGGATGTCGCTGGTCCCCACCCAAATGCTGAGCAGGGCGACACACCCCAACGCCGCGAGCGCCACCGGAATACCGAGACGACGCACTCTCGGATGATGGGAACGCCGCTCCATCCGATCATCGGGGTCGGCGGCGCTCCTCTCCTGCGAGCGAGCGGTGACCGACACCGGCGACCTCCTGCATGGGCGACTCAGTCCCGAATTTTCCCTAAGGTAAGGCTAACCGAACCGAAATGCTAACGGAGATCGCGGTCGGGGATCAACGTTGCGAACAAATGCCAAATATCACCTGAATTCCAGCACCGCCGAGCACTCGGGCGCCGCCAGGCGGCGGCAGGCGGAGACAGGTGCACGGGCGGAGACCGCCGGCCAGGCAGGCGGAGTGCGGAGTGGGGTCTGCGTGGCGACCCGACCGGCTCCCGCCTCTTTCCGGTGGTCGGCCGTGAAAAGCGGCCTCGACGGCGGTGCGGGGCTGGGGGCGCCACCCCCTGAGCAGACGGGGCAAAGGCCGGGCGAACGCCGACAAGACGGCCCAGCGGACCTGCGATCCCAGCCGCGACGACACCGCGGCGCGTTGGGACCAGCGCACAGGGGACACTGACGCGGCCCCGGCGCGGCGGCGGCCTCACCGAGTGCGCGAAGGACCCCCTTAGACTAGCCTTACCTAACTGAGTGCTGACCGTGCCGGGCGACCCGTCGGAGGTAAGTGGAGTGGTGCGCGCAGAAGAGCCTGCCGAGGGGGCGGGTGGCTCCGGAGCAGGGTGGACGGGGCGTCGCGTGGTACTGGGTGCGGTTTCCGGACAGCGACGGTTGATCATCGGGTCCTCGGTACTCGCCGCTTCGCACCAAGCGTGTGAGGCGCTGGTTCCGGTCGTCATCGGTGTCCTGATCGACGAGGCGGTGTCGACGGGATCCGTTGCCGCGCTGGTCCGCTGGCTGGTGATTCTGGCAGCGCTCTTCACCGTGCTCTCCTACAGCTACCGGTTCGCCGCGCGCGGTGCCGAACGGGCGTCGGAGCAGGCGGCGCATCGGCTGCGGATCGAGGTGGGTGAGCGTGTTCTCGACCCCCAGGGCGGTGCCGAGGCCGGGCGGTTGCCCGGTGCGCTGGTCACTATCGCGACAGAGGACGCCAAGCGCGTCGGCAGGGTCAACGGCGCGATTCCGTTCGGCGTCGCCGGGGTGGCCGGGCTGCTGGTCAGCGCCGTCGCGCTGCTGCTGATCTCGGTCCCGCTGGGTCTGCTGGTTCTCCTGGGGACCCCTCCCCTGCTGTGGCTCGCGCATGTGATCGGTCGCCCCCTGGAGCGCCGCAGCGGCGTGGAGCAGGAGCGGGCCGCCCACGCCTCCGGGACCGCGGCCGACCTGGTGTCCGGGCTGCGGGTCCTCAAGGGCATCGGAGCGGAGGGCGCGGCGGTGTCCCGCTATCGCGAAGCGAGCCGCGACTCCTTGGCCGCCACGCTGCGCGCCACGCGCGCCCAGGCGGGGCACGACGGAGCGCTGCTCGCTCTCACCGGGGGCTTCATCGCACTCGTGGCCCTGGTCGGCGGCCACCTGGCGGTCGGTGGCTCTATCAGCATCGGTGATCTGGTCGCGGCGGTGGGTCTGGCGCAGTTCCTCCTCGGTCCGTTCCAGATCTTCTCGTGGGTGAATGGGATGCTGGCCCAGGGCCGTGCCTCGGCCGGGCGGGTGGCGTCGGTGCTGGCGGCTCCCCCGGCGGTGGGGGCAGGTCAGGGCCGACTGCCGAAGGAGGTCGCCGGCCGCCTGCGGCTGAGTGGGGTCACGTACGGCGCGCTGAACGGCGTGGACCTCGACGTCGCCCCCGGCAGCCTGACCGGTGTGGTCGCCCCCGACCCGGCCGCCGCCGCGGCCCTGCTGGAGTGCCTGGGACGCGACGCCGACCCGGCGACGGGCTCGATCGAACTCGATGGCGTGCGGCTGTCGGGGCTGCACCCCAGCGACGTGCGCGCCGCGATCCTGGTCGCCGCGCACGACGCCGACCTGTTCGAAGGCACGCTGTGGGAGAACGTGACAGCGGCCGTCTCCGGCGCGGTGGACCCGAATACACACGAGGCAGAAGAAAAGGACGACGCAGGGGAGAGGGAGAAGGATCCGCGCGCGGCGATGACCGCGGGCGTCGGGCGGGCTCTGACCGCCGCTGCCGCCGACGAGGTCGCCAGCACGCTGCCGCACGGCGTCGAGACGACGATCACCGAACGCGGCCGCTCCCTCTCCGGAGGCCAGCGTCAACGTGTCGCCCTCGCGCGGGCGCTCGCCGCCGATCCGCCGGTACTGGTGGTCCACGACCCGACCACGGCCGTCGACGCGGTCACCGAGTCCCGCATCGCCTCCGAGATCGCCGAGGTGCGCCGGGGCCGCACGACCCTGCTGGTCACGACCAGCCCGGCCCTGCTCGCGGCGACCGACCACGTGGTGGTCATCGATGGCGGCACCGTGATCGCGCAAGGCACGCACGCCGACCTCCTCCACACTGACCCCACCTACCGCTCGGCAGTGCTCACGTGAGCCCCGCTGCGGCCAGCACCCGTGGGGCACCACGGCGCGCGACATCGTGGCCCCGCGCGTGCCCTTGCCCCGCCGCCACCGCTTCTGCCCACCGACGACCCCCGAGGGAATCCCGATGACCGCAACCTCTGATCCGGCACGGGAGCTGCTGCCCACCGCCACCGGGAAGCGGACCGCCGCGGTGGTGGGAGGGTTGCTCCGACGCAACCGCGGCATCGCCGTGAGCGCGTTCCTGGCGATGGTCGGTGCCACCGGCATCGGGCTGCTCACCGCGCCGCTGCTGGGTCACATCGTCGATATCGTCGCCGAGAAGGGCGGGGCCGGGGCCATCACCGTGCCGGTGGTGCTCCTCGCCGTTGTGGCGCTCGCGCGCGGCGCGGCCACCGCGGTGGGCCTGACCCTGGTGGCTCGGCTGGGCGAGGGCATGCTCGCCACACTGCGCGAACGGTTCATCGAAAAGGCGCTGCACCTGCCCCTCGAACAGGTGGAACAAGCCGGGTCCGGTGACCTGACGGCGCGCGTGACCAGTGATGTGGCCGAGGTCGCCAAGTCGGTGCGCGAGGCACTGCCGGAGCTGGGCCGATCACTGCTGACCATCACGCTGACCCTCGGGGCGCTCGCCGTGCTCGACTGGCGGTTCCTCGTGGCCGCTCTCCTGGCCGCCCCCATCCAGCTACTGACCGTGCGGTGGTATCTGCGCCGTGCCGTCCCCCTCTACGCCGCCCAGCGCGTCGCCATCGGCGCCCAACAGCAGCAGCTTCTCGACACCGTCGGCGGTGCGCGGACCGTGCGGGCCTTCCGGCTCACCGACGACCACGTCGAGCGGGTCTCCCAGCGCTCGCGGGGCGCCGTCGACCTGTCCCTGCGCGGCATCCGGCTGGTGACCGGCTTCTTCGCCCGGCTGAACCTGGCCGAGTACGTCGGCCTCGGTGGCGTCCTGGCCGCTGGTTTCCTCCTGGTCAACAACGGTTCGGCGAGTATCGGCACGGCGACCGCGGCGGCCCTGTACTTCCACAGTCTCTTCAACCCGATCAACGCGGCCCTCGTCCTGCTCGACGACGCGCAGAAGGCCGGTGCGAGCCTGGCCCGGATCATCGGGGTGGCCGACCTGCCGGGCGAGACCGACGGCGCCGCGAGCGCGCGGCCCGCCGTGTCGCACGGCCCCGACGGCGCCCAGGCCCATCGGCCGGTCGCTCCGGTCGACGCCTCGGTCAAGGTGGCGGGGCTGGGCCATGCCTACAAGCCCGGCCACGACATCCTGCACGACGTGGACCTGCACATCGGCGCGGGGGAACGGGTCGCGCTGGTCGGGGCCAGCGGGGCGGGCAAGACCACCCTGGCCAAGCTGATCGCGGGCATCCACCGGCCCACATCGGGGGCGATCGCCCTCGGCGGGGTGGGCATCGACGAGCTCGATCCCGCGTCCATCCGCTCCACCGTCGCACTGATCAGCCAGGAGGTACACGTTTTCGCCGGTCCGCTGCGCGACGACCTGCGGCTGGCCCGGCCCGGGGCCACCGACGGGGAGCTGCGCGACGCCCTGGCCCGAGTTGGTGCTCTGACCTGGGTCGATGCCTTGCCCGACGGCCTGTCGACGGTGGTCGGCGATGGCGCGCACCGGTTGACCGTGGCGCAGGCCCAGCAGCTGGCGCTGGTCCGGCTGGTGCTGGCCGACCCGCCGATCGCGATCCTCGACGAGGCCACGGCCGACGCGGGCAGTGCCGGCGCACGCGAGCTGGAGGAGTCGGCCGCTCGCGCGTTGGAGGGGCGCACCGCCCTGATCGTGGCCCACCGCCTCACCCAGGCGGCCACCGCCGACCGGGTGGTGGTGTTGGACGGCGGACGGGTCGTGGAGACCGGGACCCACGACGAGCTTGTCGCGGCGGGCGGGCGGTATGCCTCGCTCTGGGGCGTCTGGGCGGACAATCGCCGGAATGTGAAGACGGAGACGGAGGGGTAAGCGTGTGACCTGGGCCGCTTCTCCACACGCCAGAGTCTGGTCTAGGCCAATGTGTGGTACACACCGGGCGGAGGCATTTTGATTCACGTCCCCAGGACAAGGAGCGGAGCCATGCCGGAGACAACACCTGCGGAAAGCACGCGCCTCGACCAGCGTGCGGAGTGGAATGCGCTGGCCGAGCACCGCGAGAAGCTGGGAGACACGCACCTGCGGGACCTGTTCGCCGCCGACCCCGGCCGGGCCGGACGCTACGGCCTGCACGTCGGCGACCTCTATCTCGACTACTCCAAGAACATCGTCACCGACGAGACGCTACAGCTGCTGCGCGAGCTCGCCACGTCCACCGGGGTGACCGAGCTGCGCGACGCGATGTTCCGCGGCGACAAGATCAACTTCACCGAGCACCGCGCCGTCCTGCACACCGCGCTGCGCGCCCCCCGCGACAGCGTGATCGAGGTCGACGGGCACAACGTCGTCCCGGACGTGCACGCCGTGTTGGACCGGATGTCCGACTTCACCGAACGCGTCCGAACGGGTGTGTGGAGGGGCCACACCGGCAAGCGCATCACGCGCGTCATCAACATCGGTATCGGCGGGTCCGATCTTGGTCCGGCCATGGCCTATGAGGCGCTGCTCCCGTTCACCGCGCGGGAGATCGACGTCCGGTTCGTCTCCAACGTCGACGGCTCCGACCTGCACGAAGCGCTGCGCGATGCCGACCCCGAGCAGACGCTGTTCATCATCGCGTCCAAGACGTTCACCACCATCGAGACCATCACGAACGCCACCTCCGCGCGCACGTGGCTGCTCGACGCCCTCGGCGGTGACGCCTCCGCGGTGGCCAAGCATTTCGTGGCGGTGTCCACGAACGCGGAGAAGGTCGCCGAGTTCGGCATCGACACCGCCAACATGTTCGAGTTCTGGGACTGGGTGGGCGGCCGCTACTCCTACGACTCGGCGATCGGGCTGTCGCTGATGATCGCGATCGGCCCGGACCGCTTCCGCGCGATGCTCGACGGCTTCCGGTTGATGGACGAGCACTTCCGCACCGCCCCGGCCGAGGCCAACGCGCCGGTGCTCCTCGGCCTCCTGGGGATCTGGTACGGCGACTTCTTCGACGCCCAGTCGCACGCCGTGCTCCCCTACAGCCACTACCTGTCGCGTTTCACCGCCTACCTGCAGCAGCTCGACATGGAGTCCAACGGCAAGGCCACCGACCGCGCCGGGCGACCGGTGTCCTGGCAGACGGGCCCGGTGGTCTGGGGCACGCCGGGCACCAACGGCCAGCACGCCTACTACCAGCTGCTGCACCAGGGGACGAAGATGGTCCCGGCCGACCTCATCGGCTTCGCGCGCCCCGCGGCCGAGCTCAGCCCCGAGCTGGCCGCCCAGCACGACCTGCTGATGAGCAACCTGTTCGCCCAGGGGCAGGCCCTGGCGTTCGGCAAGACGGCCGAGGAGGTCGCGGCCGAGGGGGTGGCGGCGGAACTGGTTCCGCACCGCACCTTCCACGGCAACCGCCCCACCACGACCATCCTGGCCACTGAGCTGACCCCCGCGGTCCTCGGCCAGCTGATCGCGCTCTATGAGCACAAAGTCTTCGTGCAGGGCGCGGTGTGGGGCATCAACAGCTTCGACCAGTGGGGGGTCGAGCTCGGCAAGGTGCTGGCCAAGCGGGTCGAACCTGCGCTGACCGGGGGCGCCGGGGTGAGCGGGCTGGACGCCTCCACCGCGGGCCTTGTCGCGCGCTACCGCGAACTGCGCGGACGCTGATCTGGGACCGATCGACGTCGGCCCGGCCCCTCCCGCTGCCGACCGCGCGCGTTCCCGCCACCGCGCGAGAAGACGCTCCCGCTCTGCTCCTGCCGATATGCGCGTGCCCGCCCTGCGTCGGTGCAGGGCGGGCACCCAGCGGTCGAGCGGCGGCACGCGCCGCTCAGCTGCCCATGGCGTCGATGAGGCTTTTGGGCCGCAGGTCGGTCCAGTTCTCCTCGACGTAGGCGAGGCAGGCGTCGCGGGTGTCCTCCCCGAAGACGGTCGTCCACCCCGCCGGGACCTCGGCGAAGGACGGCCACAGGGAGTGCTGTCCCTCGTCGTTGACCAGGACCAGGAAGCGGCCGTCGGCGTCGTCGAAGGGGTTGCTCATGATTGGTTCCTCCTCAGGATGTCCGAGAGGGGCAGGCCGGGGTCGGCCGCCGCTCCCTCCAGTACGGATAGCAGATCGGTGACGAGACGCTCGGCGGTGGCCCGGTCGAACAGGTCCGTCGCGTAGATGAGTCCGCAGTGCACGGCCCCGCTCCCCCGCGGCTCGTAGAAGCTCAGTGTCAGGTCGGCCGGTGCCGTGCCCGTTGCCACTGTGTCGAGTGTGCCGAGCTGGCCCTCCAACTGCGTTCGTTCGGCCTGCTCGTGGTGGATGACCAGCACCTGCGGCCCGTCCCACCCGAGATCGCGCGCCACGTCCTCCAGCGGGGTGTCCTGGCGGTCGAGCGCGCTGAGGGTGGTCTCGCGGACGCGTGCCAGGAGATCGGCGAAAGCCGGGTCGCCGGTGGTGTCGGTCCGCAAAACCAGGGTGTTGAAGAAACAGCCCACCAGGTCCGCCAGCTTGTCGTCGGTGCGCCCGGCCACCAGCGTGCCGATCGGCAGGTCGGTCCCGGCCCCATGGCTGGTGAGCACCGTGGCCAGGGCCGATTGCAGGACCATGAACATGCTCGTGCGCGTCGCGTGGGCGAGCTGGTCGACGGCCGCGTGGACCCGCTCGTCGAGCACGAATTCGACGACCTCGCCCCGGCCGCCGCGCGCGCCTGTGCGTGGGCGGTCGGCGGGCAGCGGCAGCTCGGTGGGGATGTCCCGCAGGGTGCGGCGCCAGTAGTCGAGCTGCCGGGCCGCGAGGCTCTGCGCATCCGCCGGGTCGCCGAGCACCTCGTGCGCCCACTGGGTGTAGTCGCCGTAGGTGACCGGCAGCAGCTTCCAGTCCGGGGCGCGGCCCCGCATGCGGGCCGCGTAGGCGGTGTTCAGGTCGCGCAGCAACGGCACCACCGACCACTCGTCAACGCCGAGGTAGTGCAGGGTCAGCAGCAGCGCCTGCCGCCCCTCGCCCTCGCTCGGCACCAGGAGGCGCGCCCGCATAGGGGGCTCCGCGCCCAGGTCGGGCCGTGCGTGGGCGCGGCGGGCGAGCCGGTCCTCCACGTCGGCGCACTGCTCCACCACCAGCCCGGGGGGCTCGACGATGCGCTGGTACACGGCGCCGTCGCGCTCGGCGAATACCGTGCGCAGCGGCTCGTGGCGCTCCACCAGGTCGCGCACAGCGGCGCCGAGCGCGGCAGCGTCGAGGCCCCGGCCCTCGGGCGCGCGCAGCACCAGGGCGTGATCGTAGGCGGGCAGCGCGCGGTAGCGCGACCACCGCCACCGCTGGGTGGGGGCAAGCGGCAGCTCATCAGGGCGCTCGCGCTCCCGCAGCTCGGGCCGGGCCGCCTCGGCACCGACGAGCTTCTCCGCGATACCGGCCACGGTCGGGGCGTCGAAGACGTCCCTGATGGTCAGTTCCGCGCCGAACTCCGAACGGATGCGTCCCAGCAGCCGCATCGACGACATCGAGTGTCCACCGAGCATGAAGAAGTCGTCGTGGATACCGATCTCCTCGATGCCCAGCCGGTCGAGATCGAGGATCTCGCCGAAGAGCCGCGCGAGCAGGCGCTGGGCGGGGGTGGAGGGCCGCGTGTCCCCGGCCAGGTGGCTCCAGTCGGGTTCCGGCAGCGCCTTCTTGTCCAGCTTGCCGTTGGGGGTCAGCGGCAGCGGGCCGTCCAGTGGCACGACGATGGCCGGGACCATGTACTCGGGCACCAGGCCGGCCACGTGCGCGCGCAGTTCGGCCGGGTCCGGCGGTGCTCCGCCGGCGTCGGCCGGGACGGCGTAGGCGACGAGCCGCACGATGTCGCCCGAGCGGTCGGCGATGACCGCCGCCTGCGCCACGCGGGGGTGGGAGGCGAGGGCGGCGATGATCTCGCCGGGCTCGATGCGGAATCCGCGGATCTTCACCTGGTCGTCGACGCGGCCGAGGAAGTCCAGGTTGCCGTCGGCCCGCCAGCGCGCCCGGTCGCCGGTGCGGTACATCCGCGCCCCGGGCGGGCCGAACGGGTCGGCCACGAACCGCTCGGCGGTCAGCCCGTGGCGGGCGAGGTAGCCGCGGGCCAGGCCGCGGCCGGACACGTAGAGCTCACCGATCACGCCGGGCGGAACCGGCCGCAGTCCGGTGTCCAGCACGTAGCAGCGGGTGTTGGGGTCGGGGCGGCCGATGGGGACGCGGGCGTTCGCGACGCGGTCCGGTTCGGGCACCCAGAGGGTGGAGTTGACCGTGGCCTCGGTGAGCCCGTAGGCGGCGATCAGGTTGACCCGGCCCGACCAGCGGTCGAACAGGTCCGGCGGCACGGTCTCGGTGCCGACGAGGATGGTCGACCCTTCCGGCAGCTCGCATTCGGCGGGCAGTGCCGACACCAAGGACGGTGGCAGGATCATGTGCGTGACGCGCTGCTCGGCCAGGAAGTCGGTGAGCGCGGCACCTGCCACGCGCGCCTCCTCGGGGATGAGCACCAGGCGTCCGCCGTAGCACAGCGCCATGGACAGCTCGAACACGAAGACGTCGAAGCCGATGGAGGCGAACTGGAGGAGGGTGCTGTCCGGGCGGAGCCCCATCCGGTCGACGGCGGTGGCGACCAGGCTGCCGATGCCCTCGTGGGAGACCACCACGCCCTTCGGGCGGCCGGTGGAGCCGGACGTGTAGATGATATAGGCGGCCTGGTCCAGCGAGGTGACAGCGGCGGCAGGAGTGTCCTCAGCGTCGGCGCCGGAGTCGGCTGCCAGCTCGGCGACGATGTCCGGAGCGTCGAGCAGCAGCGTCGCCACGCCCGCGACCTCGGGGATCTTGCCCGCCGCGCTCTCGGTTCCCACCACGATGCGGGCGCCGGAGTCGCCGATCATGTAGGAGAGGCGGTCGCCGGGGTGGGACAGGTCGAGCGGCAGGAACGCGGCGCCGAGACGCAGCGTGCCGAGCACGGTGGCGATCATGTCGGCGGTTCGGGGAACCGCGACGCCGACGACGCTCTCCGGGACGACGCCGCGCCGCCGCAGCAGCCGCGCGATCTCGTTGGCGCGGGCGTCGAGCTCGGCGTAGGTGACCTCGCGCCCCCGCTCGACGACGGCGACGGCCTCGGGCTGCTCGGCGACGCGCCGGGCGAACAGGCCGGGAAGGGACAGCTCCTCAACGGCGCGTTGTGTGGCGTTGAAGTCCTCCAGCACCAGGCGCCGCTCGTCCTCGTCGAGGATGTCGACGGCGCTGACGGGGGCCTCGGGTGCGGCAGCGACCGCACCGATCAGGCGGGACAGGCGGTCGCCGAGCCGGGTGACGGTGGCGGTGTCGAACAGCTCGGTCGCGTACTCGATCCGGCAGGAGACGCGGCCGCCGTCGGCGGCGTCCGTGTCAGTCGCCTCCGCCGCGGCCTCCATGTACTCGGTGAAGCTGAACACGAGGTCGAACTTGGCGGTACGCGTCTCGAAGGGCATGCCCTCCACCCGCAGGCCGGGCAGTTCCAGCAGGTCGCCGGAGCGTGCGTGGTAGCCGACCATGACCTGGAACAGCGGGTTGCGGGCGGGGGTCCGCACGGGGTTCAGCCGTTCCACGACCGCCTCGAAGGGCACGTCGGCGTGCGAGAAGGCGGTGAGGTCGGTGTCCTTCACGCGCGCCACGAGCTCGCTGAAGCTGGGATCACCGGAGACGTCGGTGCGCAGCACCAGTGTGTTGACGAAGAACCCGACCAGGTCGTCCAGGGCCTCGTCGGTGCGTCCGGCGATGGGGGCTCCCAGGGGGATGTCCTCGCCCGCCCCCATGCGGTGCAGCAGTGCGGCGACTGCCGCGTGCAGCAGCATGAACATGCTGGCGCCGGTCCGCTGGGCGAGCGTGCGCAGCGCCCGGCAGGTGGCGGGGTCGAGCTCCAGGTCGAGGGCGGCCCCCGCGAAGGTGGGGCGGGCCGGACGCGCGCGGTCGAGGGGCAGCTCGATCTCCTCGGGCGCGCCGTCCAGCACGCGCGCCCAGTGGTCGAGCTGGCGGGCGGCACGGCTGCCGGGGTCAGCGGCGTCGCCGAGCAGGCGGCGCTGCCACAGCGCGTAGTCCGCGTACTGGACGGGCAGGGGCTCCCAGTCCGGGGCGCCGCCGTCGCGCCGGGCGGCGTAAGCGGCGGCGAGGTCGCGCAGGAAGGGGCGGTCGGACCACTCGTCGGTGGTGATGTGGTGCAGGAGCAGCACGACCACGTGGTCCTCAGGTGCGATCTCGGCGATGGTGGCGCGCAGCGGCAGCTCGCGGGTGAGGTCGAAGGGGCGTGCCACGGCGTCGCTCACGATCTCCCGCACCTCGTCCTCGTGGGCTGAGCGCGCCGCGATCTCCGGTCGGGCCTGTTCCGCGGGGACGACCCGCTGGAACGGCACGCCGTCCCGCTCGCCGATGAGCGTGCGGAGCGCCTCGTGCCGCGCCACGACGTCGCCGAGGGCGGCGCACCAGGCGTCGATATCGAGGCCGCCGCGCATCCGCAGCACCAGCGGGAAGTTGTAGGCGGCCGAGGTGCCCTCCAGCTGCTGGATGACCCACAGCCGCTGCTGGGCGTGCGAGAGCGGCAGCTCGGCTGGACGGTCGGCGGCGACCAGCGCGGGCCGGGGGGCCGTGCGCTCCTCACTGCCGTCCCCCTGGGCACGGCGCACCAGATCGGCGACGGTGGGCGCCTCGAAGAGGTCGCGGATGGCCAGCTCGGCGCCCAGCGCGGTGCGGGCCCGGGCGATCAGCCGGGTGGCCAGGAGTGAGTGGCCGCCGAGGTCGAAGAAGTCGTCGTCGATCCCGACCTGCTCGACTCCGAGTGCCTCCGCGAACAGCGCGCACAGCTCCCGCTCCTCCGGGGTGCGGGGCGGACGGCTCTCCTGCGCCGCCGCGAACGCGGGGGCGGGCAGGGCCCGCACGTCGAGCTTGCCGTTGACGGTCAGCGGCAGAGCGTCGACCGCGACGAGGGCGGCCGGGACCATGTAGTCGGGCAGCCGCGCCTTGAGGTGGTCACGGAGTTCGGTAAGGAGCTCCTCGCCACACGCGGTGTACCCGATGAGCCGCTTGGTGCCGCCGGGCCCGGAGGCGTCGGCGACGACGGCGGCCTGCCGAACGCCGGGATGGATTTCCAGCTCCGCGGCGACCTCGCTCGGCTCGACACGATGCCCGCGGATCTTCACCTGGTCGTCGGTGCGGCCGAGGAAGTCGAGGTTGCCGTCGGGGCGGCAGCGCACCAGGTCGCCGGTGCGGTACATGCGCGAGCCGGGTGCGCCGAACGGGTCCGCGACGAACCGCTCGGCGGTCAGGCCATACCTGTCGTGGTAGCCGCGCGCCAGGCCGACCCCGGCGATGTAGAGCTCGCCGGGGCTGCCGGGCGGGACGGGCCGCAGGCGGGAGTCGAGCACGTACCCGCGGGTGTTCCAGATGGGGCGTCCGACCGTCGGTGTGGCGCTGTCGAACGTGGAGCCGCCCAGGGTGTTGATGGTGTATTCGGTGGGTCCGTAGAGGTTGTAGCCGTAGGTGCCCTCAGTGTCGCGAAGCCGCGACCACACGGCGTCGGAGACCGCTTCCCCGCCGAGCAGCACCAGTGACGGGCGGTGGCGGCCTCCGGTGGCGCCGCTGTCGGGCTGCTCGTCGTCCTCCAGCAGCCCCTCTTCGAACAGCAGCTGGGCGTAGGTCGGCGTCACGTTGACGACGTCGATGCGGTGGGTGTCGCAGTAGGCCACCAGCGCCTCGGCGTCGCGGCGCAGCTCCTCGTCGCACACGTGCACTTCGTGCCCTTCGACGAGCCAGAGGAGCTCTTCCCAGGACATGTCGAAGGCGAAGGACACGGTGTGGGCGATACGCAGCCGTCGGCCGGCCCCCTCGATGGCCGGGCCGAAGATGGCCTCCTGGTGGTTGAGCTGCATGTTGGTCAGCCCGCGGTAGGGCGTGATGACGCCCTTGGGGCGGCCGGTCGACCCGGAGGTGTAGATGACGTAGGCCGGGTGGTCCATCCGCCCGGGGCGGCCGTGGGCGAACTCCGGACGTTCGTCGTCGGTGACCTCCCCGCCGGGCAGCGCGTCCAGCTCGGCCCGGATGTCCGGGGCGTCGATGAGCACAGCTGGCACGTCGGCCTCGGCCAGGCGGGGGGCCACGGTGGAGGTGGACAGGAGGCACAGAGGGCCGGTGTCCTCCAGCATGAGGGTGAGCCGGTCGGCCGGGTGGTCGAGGTCCAACGGCAGGTAGGCGGCCCCGGTACGCAGCACCGCGAACAGCGCGACCACCATCTCGATCGAGCGGGGCAGCGCCAGCGCTACGACGCGCTCGGGGCCGGCGCCGCGCGCCAGCAGCAGCCGCGCGAGGCGGTTGACGTGGGCGTCCAGCTCGGTGTAGGTGAGCGCGCGCTCGCCCGCCACCAGCGCGGTGGCGTCAGGGGTGCGCCGGGCCTGGTGGGCGAGCATGTCGGCGACGGTGTCGTCGGGCAGGGGGCGCCGCGTGGAGTCCCACTCCTGCTCCAGGGCGCGGCGCTCGGCCGCGGGCAGCACGTCCACCGCGGCGAGCGGGGCCGTGAGGTCGGCCGCCAGGTTCTCCAGGGCCGTGGTGAACCGGGACAGCACGGTGGTGGCCGCGTCGGTGTCGAACAGGTCGGGGCGCGCGGCCAGGGTGACGCGTAGGCGGCGCTCACCCGGCGTGACGATGAGGGTCAGCGGGAAGTGCGTGCCGTCGACGTTGGACACGCCGGTGATGCCGTGGCGTCGGCGCAGCCCCTCCTGCCGCTCGTCGCCGTCGGCGTTGCGCAGCACGAACAGCGTGTCGAACAGCTTGCGGTGCCCGGCCTCGCGCTGGATGTCGCCGAGGCCCACGTACTCGTGGGGCATGAGCGCCGCCCGGTCGGACTGGGCGCGGCGCAGGAGGTCGAGCACGGACTCGCGGGCGTCGAAGGTGAGGCGGGTCGGCACGGTGTTGAGGAACATGCCGATGACGCTTTCGACGTCGGGCACCTCCACCGGCCGCCCGGCTACGGCCGTGCCGAACACGACGTCGTCGCGGCCGAGCATGCTGGACAGCACCAGCCCCCAGGCGGCGTTGAGCAGCGTGTTGAGGGTGAGCCCGTTGCCGCGTGCCTGCTCGCGCAGCCGCTCGGTCAGCTCTTCCGACAGCCACGTGTCGACGTCGGCGGGGATGGCCGGCTCGCGGCCGCGGTCGTCGGGGGCGACGAGCGTGGGCTCCTCCAGTCCGGCCAGCGCGCCGCGCCACGCCGCGGCGGCGGCCGCGGCGTCCTGGCGTTCCAGCCAGGAGAGGTAGTCGCGGTAGGAGCCGGGGACGGGCAGCCCGGTGTCGTCGCCCGCCCGCTCATACAGCGTGAACAGCTGCTCTAGGAACAGCCAGGCGGACCAGCCGTCCCACAGCACGAGGTGGTGGGTGATCACGAGCCGGTCCCGGCCGTCGGCGAGCCGGATGAGGCGCAGGCGGCAGAGCGGGGGGCGGGCCAGGTCGAAGCGCTCCCGGCGGTCGTGGTCCATGACGTCGGTGAGACGCGCGGCCCGCTCGTTCTCGGGCAGGCCGGACAGGTCGATCTCGGTCAGCGGCACCTCGGGGGCGGTGGCGATGAACTGCACCGGCCGCGGCACGCCGTCGCTGGTGAAGCCCGCGCGCAGGCTGGGGTTGCGGGCGAGCAGCGCCGCGCAGGCGGCGCGCAACCGGTGGGCGTCCAGGCGCCGGTCGAAGTCGAGGGCCTCCTGGGACATGTAGACGTCGAGGGCGCCCTCGTCGTAGCTGGAGTGGAAGTACAGGCCCTCCTGCAACGGGGAGAGCGGCCAGATGTCCTCGACCGGGGTGGGGCTCAGCTCTTCGACCCGGGCGGTCTCCTCGGGGGTCAGCGTGAAGGCGGCCGGGGCGTCGTCGGCACCGGCCTCCGGCGCGCCCCCCTCCGCGGCCACCGCGGCGGCGAGCGCGGCCGGGGTGGTGTGCCCGAACACGTCGCGCGGGCTGATCTCCAGCCCGGCGGCGCGTGCCTTGCTGGAGACTCCGATGGAGGTGATGCTGTCGCCGCCGAGCATGAAGAAGTCGTCGTCGATCCCGACCTCGGGCAGCCCGAGGACGTCGGCGAAGATCGCGCACAGCTGGCGCTCGCGGTCGTCGCGCGGCCCGCGTGCGGACGTGGGCGCGGCAGCGGCGGGGGCGGGCAGGGCGGCGGCGTCCAGCTTGCCGCTCGGGGTGAGCGGGAGGTCGTCGAGGACGACGAAGGCGCTGGGCACCATGGGCGCGGCCAGCCGGTCGGCCAGATCGGCGCGCAGCACGTCGGGATCGAGGTCGTGGTCGCCACGCGCGGGGACGATGTAGGCGGTGAGCACGCCGTCGCGGGCGACCACGGCGGCCCGGTCGACGCCGGTGGTGGCGGTGAGCGCGGCTTCGACCTCGCCGGGTTCGATGCGGTTGCCGCGGATCTTGATCTGCCGGTCGGTGCGCCCGAGGTATTCCAGGGCGCCGTCGGCACGGCGGCGGACCAGGTCCCCGGTCCGGTACATGCGGTCGCCGGGCGCGCCGAAGGGATCGGCGACGAACCGGTCGGCGGTCAGCTCGGGGCGGCGGTGGTAGCCGCGCGCCAGCTGGACCCCGGCCAGGTACAGCTCCCCGGGGACGCCCGGAGCCACCGGCCGGAGGCAGGCGTCGAGGACGTACAGGCGGGTGTTGGACACCGGCCAGCCGATGGGGACGGAGGAGAGGGTGTCGGGTGCGGCGGCGTCCACGTGGGGGGAGAACGGGTACCAGGTGACGTCCACGGCCGCCTCGGTGGGGCCGTAGAGGTTGTGCAGTGGGACGCCGGTGAGCGCGTCCCACCGGGTCGCGGCGTCGGTGCCCAGCGCCTCGCCGCTGCTGAAGACGCGGACCAGGCTCGACGCCCATCCCGGATCGGCGGTGACCTCCTCGGCGCGGAGGAACGCCTCCAGCATGGAGGGCACGAAGTGCAGGGTCGTGATACCCCGGCGCCGGATGAGGTCCGCGAGGTAGGCGGGGTCGCGGTGGCCGTCGGGGCGGGCGAGCACGACGGCGGCGCCCTCGCACAGCGCCCAGAAGAACTCCCACACCGAGACGTCGAAACTGGAGGGGGTCTTCTGCAGCACGCGGTCGGCGGCGGCAAGGCCGTAGTGGTCCTGCATCCACGCCAGCCGGTTGACGATCGCCCGGTGGGTGACGATGACCCCCTTGGGGCGGCCGGTGGAGCCGGAGGTGTAGATGAGGTAAGCGGGGTCGTCCGGTCCGGCGTCCACGACAGTGGCCGGTTCCCCGCCACCGGCGCGTGCGGCGGACCCGTCGGCGAGCGCGGCGCCCGGGTCGGCGGGCGTCCCGGCGTGCCCGTCGGTGGTGCCCGACGCGGCCACCGACGTTCGCGCGTCGCGGATGTCCGGCGCGTGGTCGTCCGAGTCCGAGGCCGCGCCTGGCGTGCCCGCCCCCGACTCGGATGGCGTACGCGCGCCGGCCCCGACCGGACGGGCGCCGTTGGTGTCGGCGGTCCGCTGGTGGAGGTCGGACGTCGCCGCCGGGTCGGCGATCGGCGCCAGGACGAGCGGCTCCAGGCCGTCGAGGCGCGGCAGGCGGCCGGCGGAGTCGGGGACGGTGATGACCGTCCGCGCGCCCGAGTCGGTGAGCATGTAGGAGACGCGGTCGGCCGGGTAGTCCAGGTCGACGGGGAGGTAGGCGGCGCCGGACTTGAGGACGCCCAGGAGGGCGACCATCAGCTCGGCGGAGCGCGGGACGGCGACGGCGACGACCTGTTCGGGGCCGGCGCCGCGTGCGCGCAGCCGGCGTGCGAGCGCTTCGGCCCGCTGGTCGAGCTCCGCGTAGGTGAGGCTCGTGTCCGCGTCGTCATCGGCGACGGCCGCGATCGCGTCCGGTGTGCTGGCGGCCTGGGCGGCGATCAGTTCGGCGAGGGTGGCCTCGGGGATGTCGTCGCGGGCGGTCGCGTTGGACTCGCGCAGCAGGTCGTGCTCGTGGTCAAAGAGCAGGTCGAGGCGGGCGACGGGACGCGCGGGGTCGGCGGCCACGGCGGTCAGGACGCGCACGAGGCGGTCGGCCAGCTCCCGCACCGCGGGCTCGGGCAGGCGGGCGGCGTCGTGCTTGAAGCGGAGTTCGAGGTGCTGCCCGCCCGTGGTCCCGTCCTTCGCGTCGGGATGGCCGCCGGGCGGCATCACGATGAGGGCGAGGGGGTAGTGCACGGCGTCGTGCACCTTGACGCCGGTGATGTCGAGCTGCCCGCCGGTCCCCGCATTGGTGTCGGCGTCGGGCTGGTTCTCGACGACCACCAGGGTGTCGAAGAGCTCGCCGAGCCCGGCCACGCGCTGGACCTCGGCCAGGCCGATGTGGTGGTGGTCGAGGAGCGCGGACTGCTCGTCGTGCAGCCGGGTGAGGGCGTCGGCGATGGTGTCGCCGGGGTGCCAGCTCATCCGCATGGGCAGGGTGTTGATGAACAGGCCGACCATCGACTCGATGCCCGCGACGTCGGCGGTGCGCCCGGACACGGTGCTGCCGAACAGCACCTCCGACCGCCCGGTCAGCGCGCCCAGCAGCAGGCCCCAGGCGCCGTGCACGACGGTGCTCAGGGTCAGGCCGTTCTCCCGTGCGCGCGCTGTCAGGTCGGCGGTGAGGCGCGGGGGCAGAGCGGTGGTCACCATGTCCGGCCGCGGCGCCTCGTCCTCGGGTGCCTCCACGAACCGGGTGGGCTCGTCCACCCCCGCGAGCGCCGCCCGCCAGGCCTGGCGGGCGGCCTCGTGGTCGCGGCCGGCCAGCCAGGCCAGGTAGGCGCGGTGGTCGGGAGGCTCCGGCAGGCTCCCGCCCGCGTAGCCCACGCGCAGGTCGCGCAGCATGATCCCGACCGACCAGGCGTCGGCGATGATGTGGTGCAGGGTGAGGACCAGCTTGCAGGCGCCGGGGTCAGCGGCGCCTCCGGTACGGATGAGCATGGCCCGCAGCAGCGGCGGCCGCGCCAGGTCGAAGCGCTCGGCGCGGTCACGCTCCAGGAGGTCGTCGAGCCGGGCGCCAGCGGCGTCGGAACCGGTGAGGTCGATCTCCTGCCAGGGCAGCTCGACGCGCTCGGGCACACGCTGCACGACGCGGCCGTCGGGCAGGCGGTGGAACCCGGCGCGCAGCAGCGGGTGGCGGTCGAGCACGCCCCGCAGTGCGCCGCGCAGCGCGGCGGCGTCCACGTCTCCGGCGAGGTCGAGCACCTCCTGCACGGCGTAGATGTCGGCGGCGCCCTCGTCGAAGACCGCGTGGAAGTAGAAGCCCTCCTGCAGCGGGGAGACCGGCAGGGCCGCGTCGTCGAGGTCGACCGGTGTGGCGGCGGCTCCGATCGGCGCCTCCCCCGACGCAGCGGCGTCCACGGCGTCGGCCAGCGCCGCCACCGTCCGGCGGGAGAAGACGTCCCGGGGTGTGATCGCGAACCCCGCGCGCCGGGCCTCGTTGACGAGGCGGATGGCGACGATGCTGTCGCCGCCCAGCTCGAAGAAGCCGTCGTGGACACCCACGGCATCCAGACCGAGCACGTCGGCGAACAAGCGGGCCAGCGCCAGCTCGGTGGGCGTGGTGGGGGCGGCGTCGCCGACGAGCGCGTTCCAGTCGGGCTCGGGCAGCGCTTTCTTGTCGAGCTTGCCGTTGGGGGTCAGCGGCAGCGGGCCGTCCATCAGGACGACCGCCGAGGGCACCATGTACTCCGGAAGCGCCGCGGCGGCGTGAGCGCGCAGGTCACCCGCGCCCGCCGTGCCCACGGCGTAGGCGACGAGGCGCTTGGCGCCGCGCTGGTCCTCGCGGATGACCACGGCGGCCTGGGCGACCTCGGGGTGGGCCATGAGCGTGCTCTCGACCTCGCCGGGTTCGATCCGGTACCCGCGGATCTTGACCTGGGCGTCGGTGCGGCCGAGGAAGTCGATGTTGCCGTCGGGACGCCAGCGGGCGCGGTCGCCCGTGCGGTACATGCGCGCCCCGGGTTCGCCGTAGGGGTCGGCGACGAAGCGCTCGGCGCTCAGCGCCTGGCGGCCGCGGTAGCCGCGGGCCAGACCGCGTCCGGCGACGTAGAGCTCGCCCTCGACGCCGATGTCGACCGGGCGCAGGGCCGTGTCGAGGATGTAGCAGCGGGTGTTGGGGTCGGGGACGCCGATGGGCACTCTGCTTTCGGCGCGCTCAGGCTCCTCGCTCGTCTCCGCCGTCGACGCGTCGGGCGCTTCGCGCGTCGGCATCGGCGGCTCTGCTCGCTCGCTCACCTTCACGTCGCGGTCGCCGGGGTCGGCGGCGTCAGCTCCCATGCCGACGACCCACAGGGTGGAGTTGACCGTCGCCTCGGTGAGCCCGTAGGCGGCGACGACGCGCAGCCGCCGCGACCAGCGGGTGATCAGCTCGGTCGGGACGGTCTCGGTACCGACGACCAGCACCGCGCCCTCGGGCAGCTCGCATTCGGGGGGCAGCGCGGCCACCAGGGACGGCGGCAGGATCATGTGGGTGCCGCGCTGCTCGGCGATGTAGTCGGTGAGTTCGGCCCCGGCGACGCGGCGTTCGGCCGGCACGATGACGCTGCGGCCGCCGACGCCCAGCGCCATGGTCAGGTCCCACACGGCGACGTCGAAGCCGACGGAGGCGAACTGGATGACGCGGCTGGTCGCGTCGACGCCGAGGCGGTCGACGGCGGTGGCGATCAGACTGCCGATGCCCTCGTGCGAGACGACCACGCCCTTGGGCCGGCCGGTGGAACCGGAGGTGTAGATGACGTAGGCGGCCTGGTGCAGGTGGGGGGTGGCGGGCGCGGCGGCGTGCGGGTAGCCGGAGGTGTCGGCCGTGTCGAGGAGGAGGGTGGCCGGTGCTGTCGGGTCGGCCGACTCCGGGAGGTCCGCCGGTCCGGGCAGGTCGCCGGTGAGGTCGGAGGTGGTGATGACGAGGCGGGCGCGGGCGTCCGAGAGCATGTAGGCGATGCGCTCGCGCGGGTGGTCCAGGTCGATCGGCAGGTAGGCGGCGCCCGCCTTCATGACGGCGAGGAGGGCGACGACGAGGCCGGTCGACCGGGGCAGCGCGACGGCGACGACGTCCTCGTCGCGCACGCCGCGTTCACGCAGGAGGTGGGCCAGGCGGTTGGCGGCGGCGTCCAGTTCGGCGTAGGTGAGGCGGTCGGATTCGCACACGACGGCGATGCTGCCGGGGGTGCGGGCGGCCTGGCGCTCGACGGCGCCGGGCCAGGTAACGTCCTCGACCTCGCGCGGGTCGGCCCCGACGTCCTCCAGCAGCCGCCGACGCTCGGCCGCGGGCAGCAGCTCGATGGCCCCGATGGGGCGCTCCGGCTGCGCCGCCATCGCGTCGAGAACTGCGAGCAGGCGGCGCTCGTGCCCGGCCAGCTCCTCGGCGCCGCACACGGCGGCGTCGGCGTCGAGGTTGATGGTCAGGCCCTGGCCGTCGGCCTGCTCGTTGACGGCGATCGACAGGTCGTTGACCGGTCCCAGGGACAGGCTGCGGTGCTCGACGTCGTGGTCGGCGAAGCTCATTCCTTCGCCGGTGAAGCCCATGACGTTGATGGTGGGCCCGACGAGCTGCGGCAGGCCGTCGGTGAGGCCGAGTTCGCGGGCGAGGTCCTCACCGCGGAAGCGGCTGTGGGCGACGAGGTCGCGGACGGCCGCGTCGACGGAGCTCACCAGCGCGGCCGGTGTGGTCTCGGGGCGCACGGCCAGGCGCAGGGGCAGGACGTTGGAGGCCATGCCGGGCACGTCGCGCGTCGCGGCGTCGAGGCGTGCGGTGACGGGCAGGCCGAGGATGACGTCCTGCGCGCCGGTCGCGCGGTGCACGTAGGCGGCGACGGCGGCGATGGCGACGCGCGACAGCCGGGTGCCGCTCTGCTCGGCCGCCGCACGCAGCGCTTGCGCGCGGGCCGGTGGAAGGTCGACCGTGCGCCGCAGGAAGCGGCGCATCTGGGATGGGGAGCGCTCGACCAGGCGGGCCGGTTCGGGCCGGTCGGCGAGCAGTGTGTGCCAGTAGGCGCGGTCGGTGTCGTGGTCGGGCGAGGTGAGGTAGGCGGCGTCGGCGGCTCTCAGCCGGTGCAGGGGGCCGTAGCCGTTCGGCTCCGGTCCCGCTGGCGCCGACGCCGCCTGCTCTCCCTCCCCAGGGAGTGGTGCGGCGCGCTGGTCCGTGTCCCCCGTGAAGGACGCGGTGTAGAGGGCGGCGGCCCGCCGGGTGACCAGGGTGCCGCCGTAGGCGTCCATC
This sequence comes from Nocardiopsis rhodophaea, assembly GCF_039530945.1. Classification (NCBI taxonomy): domain Bacteria; kingdom Bacillati; phylum Actinomycetota; class Actinomycetes; order Streptosporangiales; family Nocardiopsidaceae; genus Nocardiopsis; species Nocardiopsis rhodophaea. The sequence continues at coordinate 4,352 of NZ_BAAAPC010000031.1, read as the reverse complement.
ACGAGGTGGTGGTAGCGCTGGTACCAGCGGACGTGCCGCTCGTTGAGGCGGATGAGCGCCTGGGTGAACAGCGGGCCGTGTTCGAGGTCGGCGACCTGGTCGAGGTCCGCGCGCATCCATGCGTCCGCGGCGGCCTCGGGGTCGGGTTCGGCGCTGAGGTCCAGCAGCCGCGGCGCCGGGTCGGCCGGCGCCGCGGTCTGCTGCGGAGTACCGTCGGTCCCGTCGGAAGCGTCGGAGGGGGCGGTGCCGTCGGCGGTGGAGAACACCGTGTGCACGCTCTCGGCCTCGGCGACCGCGCGCCGGACGGAGGCGGCGAGCCGGTCGAGGTCGACGCGGCCGCGGATCTCCACGCACCATGCGATGTTGTACACAGGGTTGTCCGGCTCGACCTGCTGGGCATGCCAGACACCGGTCTGCGCACTGGTCAGGGGCTGACCATCGAACGCCATCTCAGACGCCTTTCCGGCTACGGTGACTTCGGGTACTTCGGTGGGGGTGCGCTACTTGTCGTCAGCCGTCAGCAGCGGGACGGTCTCGTCGATCGCGTAGGGGATCGACAGGACGGTGTTGAAGGAGAAGGCGGCGCCGATGTCCGGGTCCTGGTAGGGGATGAACAGGTCGTCGCCGTCCTTGACCACGTTGAGGCGCTGGTAGAGCTTCTCGCCCTTGATGCGGTCGTTGGCTTCCTCGCTGGAGGTCACCCACACCACCCGGTCGGCGGAGTCGAGCAGGTCGAGCTTCTCGGAGCCGAACTCGGCGACGTTCATGTTGTTCTCGACGAGCTTGTCGACGTCGCCGGAGAGCTTGAAGCCCAGTTCCTTGAAGAAGATCGCCTTGGGGTCGGTCTTGGCGAAGGCGGAGTAGACGCCGGGCTCGAAGCTGTCGGCCACGATCACGGTCTCCTCAGCGAACTCCGGGTGCTCCTCGCGGACCTTGGCGAACTTCTCGTCGGTGTCCTTGATCAGCTGGTCCATCTCGGCTTCCTTGCCCAGGGCCTTGCCGATCCGGCGGGACATCTCCTGCCACGGCGCCGCATAGTCGGGGTAGTCCTTCGGCTGCGCGACGACCGGCGCGATCTTCGAGAGCTTCTCGTACTGCTCCTTCTGCATGCCGGAGTACTGGGCGATGATCACATCCGGCTCAAGCTCCGCGACCTTCTCCATGTTGTACTCGTCGCGCTCACCGACGATCTCGGGCTTGTCGTCGCCCCAGCGGTCCTTGGTCCAGGGCCACTTGCCGTAGGGGTCCTCCTTGAACCAGTCGACCGCGCCGACCGGCTTCACGCCCAGGGCGAGCACCGCGTCCTGGTCGGACAGGCCGAGGGTGACGACCTTTTTCGGCTCGGAGGTGATCTCGGTCGTGCCGTACTTGTGCTCGATCGTGACCGGGAAGGCGCCGTCGCCGGAGGCGTCGCCGTCGGACGACGCGTCCTGGCCACCACCGCCGCCGCAGGCGGTCAGCGCCATGGCGAGGGTGAGCAGCAGCGCCGCGAAGGCGTGCTTGGGGGACATCGGTTCCACCTTTCAATACAGTGCGGTGCAGGGTGTGAGCGGGGTCAGAAATGGGTGCCCTGGGCCGCAGTGAGGACGCCCCAGGGCACGGGCAGTGGGCCGGCTGGCGGACCGGTCAGCCGGTGGCCCCGAGCGTCTCCGGCTGCCGGGGAAGCGCGGCCGGAGTGCGCTCGGTGACCGACCGAAGGATCTCCGCGGAGCGGATCGACACGTTGGAGAGCAGAGAGGAGGTGATGCCGTGCGTATGCTCGGTTCCGCCCTGCAGGTAGAGGCCGCCGTTGACGGCGGGGGTGGTCGCCACCCGGTAGTCGCGGTCGACGCGCAGGCGCCCCTCGTCGTCGCGGAGGCAGTCGCGGGCGAGGTCGCCGAGGAGCCCGACGGGAGAGGCCGGGCGGTAGCCGGTGGCGAAGACGGCGATGTCGGCGTCGAGCACGTCGACCTTGCCGGTGCTGGTTGATTCGAGCGTGGCGCGCACGCCCCCCGCGGACTCGGCGATGCCCGTCACCCGGGTGAGATTGAGCATGTGCAGCCGCTGCTGGCCGAGGACCTTCTCCTGGTAGCTGCGCCGGTAGAGGTCGTCGATGAGTTCGATGTCGACCACGGAGTAGTTGGTGTTGCCGTGGTAGTCCATGATCCGCCGCTTGGTCGCGGCCGGCGCCTGGTAGAAGTCGTCGACGGCCGCCGGGTCGAAGATGCGGTTGGCGAACGGGGAGTCGTCGGAGGGGCTGTAGCCGTACCGGGAGAAGACGGAGTACACCTCGGCGGCGGGAAAGCGGCGGTGCAGGTAGGCGGTGGCCTCGGCGGCGCTCTGGCCGGCACCGACCACGACGAAGCGCTTGGGGTCCTCGGCGTCGTCGGCGGCGAACTTCTCGACGTTGGGGACCAGGTCGCGGTTGTGCCAGACGCGCTCGGAGGTGGTGACGCCTTCGGGCAGGGAGGGGCGCAGCCCGGTGCCGAACACCAGGTTGCGGGCGCGGTAGACGGTTTCCTCGCGCTCCTGGGCGGAGCGGGCGGCCTGGTCGGCGGGGACAGCGACGACGTCGAAGTACTCCACCGTGCCGTCGACGGTCACCGGACGCACGGTGAGGACCTCGCTGCTGTAGGAGACGAGGTCGGACAGCTTGGCCGCGGCCCATTCGAGGTAGTCGTGGAACTCCACGCGCAGCGGGAAAAGGTTTTTGTGGTTGATGAAGTCGACCAGCCGGTCGGCGCTGTGCAGGTAGTTCAGGAAGCTGAACTCGCTGGTCGGGTTGCGCAGGGTGACCAGGTCCTTGAGGAAGGACACCTGCATGGTGGCGTCGTCGATCAGCATGCCCCGATGCCACCCGAAGCGTGGCTGCCGTTCGAGGAAGAGCGCGGTGAGGGCGTCCCCCGCCCTGCTGTCTGCGCGCTCGGGCTCCTCTCTCGCGCCGCCGCCGACCCACTCAGGCCTTCGGCCGTTCGGGGCCGACGACGTCACTCGCTCGCTCGCCCTCGCGTCGGAGGCCTTCTCGTTGCGCTCCGTGACCGCGATCGCCAGCGCGAGGTTCGAGGGGCCGAAGCCGATGCCGATGAGGTCGTAGAACGGAACCCCATCGTCGGGAATTGCCAGTGACATACCTGTCCCATCACTTGAGCGAGTATCACTCAGTTGGTCGGAGTCTGGAGTGTGCAGGCATGGCTCACCACACACAGCTGAACGAAGCCTAACCTAACTAAGGCATTGCTTACTTAGGTGAGTCTTGCTTAACTTGTGCACGATCGTCAATCCCTGCTGCGAGGAGGAGGCCCCATGCGGGTCGTCATGTTCGGGTACCAGACCTGGGGGCACCGCACGCTCCAGGCGCTTCTGGAGTCCGATCACGAGGTCGTCATGGTCGTCACGCACCCCAAGAGCGACCACGCCTATGAGCGGATCTGGAGTGATTCGGTAGCCGAGCTCGCCGAGGAGCACGGGGTTCCCGTGCTGCTGCGCGACCGCCCCGACGACGACGAGCTGCTGCAGGCGCTCAAAGAGGCCGAGCCCGACATCATCGTCGCCAACAACTGGCGGACCTGGATCCCGCCGCGCGTTTACGACCTCCCTCCGCACGGCACGCTCAACGTCCACGACTCCCTTCTGCCCGCCTACGCGGGCTTCTCGCCGATCATCTGGGCGCTGATCAACGGGGAGAAGGAGGTCGGCGTCACCGCCCACCTGATGAACGAGGACCTCGACGCGGGCGACATCGTCAAGCAGCTGGCGGTCGAGGTAGGCCCGAAGGACACCGCCGCCGACCTCGTCGCCAAGACCGTGGACCTCATCACACCGATCGTCACCGAGGCGCTCGACCTCATCGCCGCGGGCCGCACCGACTGGCAGAAGCAGGACCGCTCGCAGGCCAGCTTCTTCCACAAGCGGTCCATCGAGGACAGCCGCATCGACTGGACCTGGCCGGCCGAGGACCTGGAGCGGCTCGTGCGCGCCCAATGCGACCCGTACCCCAACGCCTTCACGCACTACAAGGGCGAGCGGATCCGGATTTTGGAGGCGGACGTCTCGCGGAAGCGCTACGGCGGCACCCCCGGGCGCATCTTCATCCCCGAGGGCGACGGCGTGGCGATCGTCGCGGGCGCCGACGCCCGCACCGGCCGCAACCACGGGCTGCTCATCAAGCGCGTCCGCACCGACGACGGGACGGAGTACGCGGCGACGGAGTACTTCCGCACGATGGGCGGCTACCTCACCGCCCACCCCTAGATGACTGAGTCCGATGTCTGAACTGGCTGCGGACATGACGAAGGGTGCCCGATGGTTAAGTTGTGACACGAAACCTGGACACCCTTCTCACCGCACTCTACGTGTTCTGCGACGACCACATC
>NZ_BAAAPC010000030.1:0-55463 GCF_039530945.1 Nocardiopsis rhodophaea | reverse complement strand
TCGCCCGCACCGCCCAGCGGCTGCTCGCGATGGCAGCGGCGATCTGGCACAACTGGGAGACCGGAGCACCGGTCAAGCGCTCCCTGATCGCCTACGACCACTAAAGACATCGGACTCAATCATCTAGGCGCCCGCGCCTCCGCGGGACGCGTCCCGCCCGGACAGCGCGGGGACCCAGCGCGGACCCCCGGTGCCGGCAGGGGTATCCGCCGTCCGCCCCGGGCGTCGGCCGAACCTCGGCCTCCCCGCTGGCACCCACCGGCCGGCCGTCCCATCCGCGCGCCTCGTGCTGACGAGCGCGCGCAGGCGGCGGAGCAGCGGCCGGGGGCACGGGGCCAAAGCGGGACACCGGCCGTTCGGACAGAAGACTCCCCCCGTCCCCGGGCGTGCTCGGTACGGTCGTCACATCGTGATCCCCCCGCTGACCGACAGGGTCTGGCCGGTGATGTATCCGGCGGCCGGGCCGGCGAGGAACGCCACCGCCGACGCGACGTCCGCGGGGGTCCCGAGGCGTCCGGCCGGGATCCGGCGGGCGAGTTTTCGGACCATGTCGGGGTGCCGCTCGCCCACCTCGCGCAGCATGGGGGTGTCGGTCGGCCCCGGACAGACCACGTTGCTGGTCACCCCGTACCGGGCGGTCTCGCGGGCGAGTGACTTGGCCAGCCCGAACAGCGCAGACTTGGTCGCCGCGTAGGCGCCCTCCCCGCCGGATCCGGCGCGGGCGCCGTCGGAGGAGACGAACACCAGGCGCCCGAAGCCGCGTGCGATCATCCCCGGGAGGAACGCCCGCGTCAGCAGCATGGGGGCACGGGTGTTGACCCGCCACATCAGCTCCCAGTCGGCGGGGTCGCTCTCCACGAATGGGGCGATGGCGCTCACACCCGCGTTGTGCACGAGCACGTCGACCCTGTCGGCGATCTCGTGTATCCGCGCGATACCTGACGCCACGGTGCCCGGATCCGCCAGATCCATGCCCACCGCCCGCGCCCCGGGCAGCGCCTCGGCGACGTCGGTCGCCGCGGCCGCGTCCAGATCGCTGACCACGACCGTGGCTCCCGCCTCCGCGAGCGACGCGCAGATCGCGCGTCCGATCCCGCCCGCGCCGCCGGTGACGAGGGCCGTGTACTCCCGCGGTCCCCGCAGCGTGGTCGGTGCTTCCGGTCGCTTCGGGCTCGCGGACATGAGCCAGACCCCCCTTTTTCCACCGGGCGCTCCCATTGGACGGCCGTCCTTGTCGAGAAACCAAGCATACGCTAGGTTGGCTCTACCGGGACGCTCGCCGGCACCGGCCCGCCTCCCCGCCTCGGGACGACGGTCGGGACTCAGCCGGCCGCGGCGGCACCGGGTTCCCTGCGGCAGCGGGAGGAGGTCGTCACGGCAGGCATGAACGCGCCCCAGCAGCGACCGCACCCGGCCCCCACACCGCTCACCGAGCCCTACTGGTCCGCCTGCCGCTCCGGTCGGCTGGCCATCCAGCGGTGCGCCGCCTGCCGCCGCTACGTCCACTTCCCCGAACCTGCCTGCCCGTTCTGCCGGGGCACCGTGCTCGGCTTCGAGCCGGTCTCGGGCCTGGGCCGCGTCCTCACCTACACCGTTGTCCACCGCCCCTTCGTGCCCGGCTTCGCGGAGCTGGTCCCCTACGCCGTGGCCTGGGTGGAACTCGTCGAGCAGCCGGGCCTGCGCGCCTTCGGCGGGATCCGCGACTGCGCGCCCGGCGACATCGCCATCGGCATGCCGGTGACCGCCACCTTCACCGAGCTCCCGGGCTTCGGCCCGATCCCCGACTTCCGTCCCCTACGCTCCGAGGAGCGCGATGGCCGACCCGCCCACCGAACCCACGACTGAGCCCCCGGCCGAGCCCCCTGCGACACCCGCCATCCGCGGCGTCGTGTACCCCAGCGCCGACGTCGCCGACAGCATCGCCTTCTACCGCGACGGCCTCGGATTCACCGTCACCCTGGTCGACGGCGACCACTACGCCGCCCTCGACGGCCGCGGAACGACCCTGGCCATCACCGCGCAGGACGACGACGTCACCAGTGGCGCCCCCGCCATCACCGTCAAGGTCGACGACCTGTCCGCGACCCTCGCCGCACTCGTCGACCTCGGCGCGCGCGTGGAACGCGCGCCGGAGACCGGAGCGCACGAGACGCGCGCCGTGGTCCGCGACCCCGCGGGCCACCCGGTCGTGATCTACACAAGCCGCCCCACCTGACCGCGGCCCGGTGAACCGCGCCGTGCCGGTGTCCGTGATGGAAGGCATAGCGACCGAACGCCCACCCCCTCAGCCCGAGCACCCCCACCGGCGAACCACATCCGCAGCCGAGAGCACGCCCGCCCCGAGGAGGCCGCCGTGACGCGGACCGGATCCGTCAATTCCTTCGGCAACTACGGCTACGCGGTCCTGACCGCCGGGGCGCTGGCCATGCCCAGCAAGGTCGCACTGACCTACTCCGGCGGCACCAGCCTCACCTACGACCAGCTGAACCGGGCCGTCAACCGCCGTGCCCACGCGCTGGATGCCGCCGGAATCCGCCCCCGGCAGCGGGTGGCCGCCCTCATCGGCGCGACCCTCGGTGTCGCCGAGGTCTACCTCGCCCTGTTCAAGATGGGCGCCGTCACCGCCGCGCTCAACCCTTTCTGGGACGCCGATGTGCTGGCACACGCGGTCGACCGCTCCGGGGCGACCGCGCTCGTCTACGACCCCGGCATGGACGCGCTGGTGCGCCAGGCGCGCCCCCGCCTGCCGCGCGTCCGCACCTGGATCCGAGTCGGCGGCCCCGCCGGGGACACCGTCGACCTCGACGCGCTCAGCGCCACCGCGCCGCAGACCGAGCCGGAGATCCACGGCACGGGCGACGACCCCCTCGCGCTGTTCTTCACCTCCGGTTCCACCGGCCCGCCCAAGGCCGTGGTCCACACCCACGCCAGCGCGCTGGCCACCGCCCGGCTGTGGCAGGACATCCCCCGCAGCGCCGACTCCGTCTTCGGGACCGGCGCCATCATCTGGGGCATCGGCTTCACCGCCATCGCCGGCCCCGCGCTCTACGGCGGCCTGCGCCTGGTGCTGGAGCAGGACTGGGGCCCGAAGAACTTCTTGACCGTCGTCCCCCGCGAACGCGTCACCCATGTCAGCCTGATCCCGAGCTTCTTCAGCGCGCTGTTCGCCGACGACGAGCACACCACGGCCGACCTGTCGTCGCTGACCACCATCATCCTCGGCGGCGAGCCATTGGCCCCCGCGCTGCTGCACCGCATCAAGGAGCGGATTCCGCGGGCCGCGGTCTACGGCTATTACGGCCAGACCGAGGCGCCGTACTCGGCCTGCGGGCGGCTCGACAATGGGAGCCAGGACCTGAGGTCGGCGGGACGGGCCCGCACCGGGTGCGCCATCCGGGTCACGCGGCCCTCGGGCGAACCGGTCGTCGGCGAGGTCGGCGAGATCAACCTGGCCGGGCCGCACCGCATGGCCTGCTACGACGGGCAGCCCGAGGCCACCGCCGAGGTGCTGCGGGACGTCTGGTACGTCGGCGGGGACCTCGGCCGCCTCGACGCCGACGGGCACCTGTACGTGCTGGGCCGACGCTCCGACGCCATCCTCAAGAGCGGCCGGTGGACCCGCCCGGCGGAGATCGAGGAGGCCGCCGCCGAGCTCGACACCGTCGCCGAAGCGGGGGCCGTGGGCACGCCCCCTAACGAGGACGGCGCTGAGCCCAGCGAGCAGAAGGTGATCCTGGCCGTGGTGCCACGCGCCGGGACCACCGCGACCGAGCTGGGCATCCGCGCCGAACTCGCCGCCCGCCTCCCCGAACACCAGCGCCCCGACGTCGTCGTCTTCACCGATGACCTGCCCCACGCTAACGACGCCTCGGGCGGCCCCGGCAAACTGCTCCGCCGCGAGATCCGGACGCGCTTCGGACATCTCGCATGACGCCGCACGACACGGACGCCGCCCTCCCCGACCTCGCCGACCACTCACCCACGCGCTCCCCCGCCCCGGTTCCCCTCCCGGAACCACAGGTCAAGCAGCTCCTGGCACAGGCCGGTATCGACGTACCACGCGGTGCGGTCGCGGCGGCATCCGAGGACCTCGCCGCGGCCGCGTCCGGCCTGTGCGCCCCGCTCGTCCTAAAGGGGTTCGGCCCCGGAATCGTGCACAAGAGCGACGTGGGAGCGGTCCGCCTCGATCTGAACGCGCGCGACCAGCTCGCCCCCGCCGCCGAGAAGATGCGCGGGGAGCTGGCCGCGCACGGGCTCGAACCGGCCGGATTCCTCGTGGAGGAGCAGGCGGCGCCCGGCGTGGAGCTCATCGTCGGCGCCGTCCGCGACCCGTCGTTCGGACCCGTGCTGCTGGTGGGGCTCGGTGGGATCTGGACCGAGGCACTCGACGACACATCGCCGCGGCTGTGCCCGGTCGGACGGTCCGACGTCGAGGAGGCCCTGGCCGAACTGCGCGGCGCGGCCCTGCTGGACGGCGCGCGCGGCCGGGCTCCGGTGGGCCGGGCGGCGCTCATCGACCTGATCCTGGCGGTCGGCGGTCCCGACGGGCTGGTCGAGCGGCTCGGTGACGCCTGGACCGAGCTCGAACTCAACCCGGTGATCGCCGGTCCCACGGGCGCGACCGCCGTCGACGCCCGGCTGCTCCTCGCCCCCGGGGCGCGGACGCCGAACGCGCTGCCCCCCGCCCCACCGCGACCGGCGCACGTACCCCGCGGCCCCGGCGCCGGGGGCCGCTTTACCGATTTCGCCCGGCTGTTCGCGCCGCGCGGCATCGCCGTGGTCGGCGCCTCCACCTCGAAGTCGACGTTCGGCAACATGTTCCTCACCCAGTACCGCGCCTTCCACGCGGCACACCCCCGCCCTCCCCGGTTGGTGGCGGTGCACCCGCGCGCCCACATCATCGGCGGTGTCCGCGCCGTCCCCTCCCTGGCGGAGGTGCCAGAGGACGTCGATTACGCCCTGGTGGCCGTACCCGCCGCCGCGTGCGTCGAGGCCGTCCGCGCGGCCGCCGGTGTGCCGTTCATCCAGGTGATGAGCGGCGGGTTCGGGGAGACCGGGGCGGCCGGGGCGGAGCTGGAGCGGGAGCTGCTCGCCGCCGCCGAGGAGAGCGGTACCCGCCTGCTGGGGCCCAACTGCATGGGCGTGTACGCCCCCGCCGGCGGGCAGACGTTCGTGGGCGGGGACCACGCCGCGCCCGGACATATCAGCCTGGTCTCGCAGAGCGGAGGGCTCGCCGGGGAAGTGATCAAGGTGGGCGAGCGGCGCGGGCTGCGCTTCGCCAAGGTGGCCACCGTCGGCAACTGTGCCGACGTGACCCCCGCGGAGCTGGTGCGCTACCTGGCCGCCGACCCCGAAACCCACGTACTGGGGCTCTACCTGGAGGATCCGCGCGACGGCCGCGCCCTGTTCGAGGAGTTGTCGGCCGCGAGGAGGCGGCTGCCGGTCGTGGCGCTGATCGGCGGGCGCAGCGCACAGGGACGGCGGGCGGCGGCCTCCCACACCGGCGGCATGATCGCCGACGCCCGGGTGTGGCGGGCCCTGGCCCGGCAGTGCGGCGTTGCGCTGGTCGACGGCGCGGGCGCGCTCATCGACGCGTTGGACTTCCTCGACCTGCACGCGCGGCGTCCCGTGGCCGGTGCCCCGGACGTGCTGGTGGTCGGCCCCAGCGGCGGGGCCGGGGTGCTGGCCGCCGACGTGTTCGACGCCGCTGGTCTGCGGCTCGGCGCCCTCGGCCACCGGGCCCAGAACGCACTGCGCGGCCTCGGACTGGGCGCGGGCGCCTCGCTGTCCAACCCGCTGGAGGTTCCCTTGGGGCCCCGGGGGCGCAAGGATCTGGTGCGCCGGGCGGTGGAGGCCATCGACGCGGCCGGGACCGCCCGGTCGGTGCGGGGCGCGGTCGCCCCGTTCACCGATGTGGTGGCGCACGTCAACGTGCAGAGCTTCGCCACCTACGGCGATTGGGACCGCGCCGAACCGTCCGGGCCCTCCGCCGGACTGACCGGACTGCTGGAGTACGTGGACCACATCGCCGCTCTGCAGGCCGGCCTCCCGAGGTCGAGGGTCACACTGGTGCTGCGCAACGCCGAGTGCGGGCCACCGGAGGTGTTCGGCGACGTACGCGCCGCGGCCCGCGCCTCCGGGGTTCCCGTGTACCCGACGATGGAGGCCGCCGCCAGCGCCATCCAGGCGGGCAAGGCCGCCGCCCGCGCCCGGACGGGGGCAGCGGAGGCGTGACCCGCCCCGGGGGAGCCCGCGGTACCGAGCCAGGGCCACGGCATACGCCGCGGGAATCCCCGGACGGAGCCGGTGCGGCGGCAGCGACAACGGCAGGGCGTGAAATTCTCCCAGTCGGCCACCGGACGAAGTGACAGCCCCAAGGGCGGGAAAGCGCTCTCCGCACCCCCGACCGTGGTGATCACGGTCAGCGGCCCGGTTCCGACCGGGAGAATCCCCTGGTCATCGCGGACTGTGGGAAAGCACCGCGCCGTGCCCGTGGGTCATCGCCGCGGAGCGCCGCGGTTCATTCCCGGCGAGGTCCCGCGTCACCCTCGAACGGGTCCGCGCGTACCCGATACCCGAAGCCTTTTCCCCCGCCGTTCCGCTCAACCGCTCCGCAGGAAGGCCAGTACCGCCATGACCCGGCGGTTGACATCGTCATCCGGGGGAAGGTCGAGCTTGGCCAGGATGTTGCCGATGTGCTTGCCGACCGCCGCCTCGCTGAGGAACAGGCGCCGCTCGATCGCGGCGTTGGAGTGGCCCTCGGCCATGAGCTCCAGCACCTCGCGCTCACGCGGTGACAGCCGCGACAGCGGATCACGTCGACGGCCCAGCAGCTGGCGGACCACCTGGGAATCCACCACCGTCCCGCCGTCCAGCACCGTGCGCAGTGTCCGCACGAAGTCCTCGACGTCGACGACGCGCTCCTTGAGCAGATAGCCGACGCCGCTCCCGTCACCCGACTCCAGGAGGTCCCCCGCGTAGCTCTGTTCCACGTACTGGCTCAGCGCCACCACGGCCAGTCCGGGCATTTCGCGGCGCAGCTCCACCGCCGCGCGCAGCCCTTCGTCGCTGAAGCCCGGCGGCATCCGGATATCGGTGACGACGAGGTCCGGCCGATGCTCGCGGACGGCGTCGACGAGGGCCGCGGCATCGCCGACCGCGGCCGCCACCGCGAATCCGAAGCGCTCCAGCAGCCCCGACAGCCCTTCGCGGAGCAAGACCCCGTCCTCCGCGAGAACGACGCCGGTCATGACCTGTTCCCCGGTTCCGGCTGCCCCGTCCCGCTGATGTGCGCTTTTAGCTCCATCCGGTCGCACGGAAGCTCCACTCTCACCACGGTCGGCCCGCCGGGCGGGCTGGACAGCAACATTCTGCCGTCCATCACGGCGACGCGGTCCGCCAGGCCGGTCAGGCCGGTACCCGCGCCGGTCTTCGCCGTGGCTCCGCCGTGTCCGTTGTCACTGATTTCCACCACCAGCAGCTCCGGGCCCCCTTCGGCCGTCCGGTTCCGCGCACGGCCCCGATCCAGCCGCACCTCCACCGACGCGGCCGTCGCCCCGCTGTGCTTGGCGACGTTGGTCACGGCCTCCGCCACCACGAAGTAGGCGGTCCCCTCGATGTGCGGCGGCAGCCGACGCGGCAGGTCGACGGTAACGTCCACGGGAAGCGGACAGCGGTCGGCCAGGCCGGGCAGGGCGGCGGGCAGTCCGAGGTCGGTGAGGACCTTCGGGTGGATCCCGCGGACGAGTTCGCGCATCTCCACAATGAGTTCCTTGGCCTGGTCGTGCGCTGCATCGAGGGTGCGGGCCGCCGGTGACTCGTCGGGCAGGTCCAGCTTGGCCAGGCCGAGCTGCATGGTGAGCGCGACCAGGCGCTGCTGCGCGCCGTCGTGCAGGTCCCGCTCGATCCGGCGGCGCTCGGCCTCGAAAGCGTCCACCAAGCGGGCACGCGAGCGGGTGACCTCGGTGAGTTCCGCCTCCAGCTGGCCCCGCGCCGGCCCCTGCAGCAGCACCCGCGCCAGCGCCCCGTGTCCGCCGGCGGCCACGGCTGCGAGGTAGGCCGTAGCCACCAGCAGGACCACCCCGACCAGCGCGTAGGGGAGGGCCTCGACCGGATCGTCGATCCGCTGGATCCCCATCGAGATGGGTCCGTCCTCCGCGATGACCAGCAGGGGGCCGGTCAGCAGCACCGCGACGAGGGCGGCCGCCCCGCCGACCACCGTCCACGTGGCCAGGGTGAGGGGGACGAACAACAGCAGGTAGGAGGTCTCGCGCCAGGTGACCGGCTCGCTGTAGCGCAGCCGCAGCCAGGCGGCCGGGCCAGGGCCCGCTGGTGTGCGGTGGCCGCTTGTCGCGGGTTCGGTGTGGATGATCCCCAGCCGCCTCCGCTCCACCTCGGCCAGGGGCAGCGCCAGCAGCGGGGCGCACGCTGCAAACGCGACGACACCCGCGAGCACGAAGACGGCGGACACCGCCAGGAGCGTCGGGGTCGGGGCGCCCGCCCGTGCACCGGTGTGGTCATTCCAGAGCACCGCCAGCGACCACCACGGCAGGGTGAGGACGGTCAGCACCGGGATCACGGCCGACATCAGCGGCAGGGCCGTCACCAGGTAGCCGAGGGACCGCCACGGCCAGGAGGACAGCACATAGCTCCGGCAGCGTACGGCGCTCAGCGGTGTTCGCGGGTTATTCGCTGTCACAGCGCCAACGCTATGCACCGCCGAACAGCCGCGACACCGGTCTGGCCGGAGTTCCCGGGGTGGGGCCAGGCCTACCCCGGGACCGGAGCCGCTAGGAGTCCTCGCCGCGCCGGGCGCCCTTGAGGCGGCCGACCACGGTCTCGAAGTCGGTGCTGAACGGGTGATCGTGCACCATGTAGGTCCACGTCATGGACGGGCGCTTGACGCCGACGGCGGCGATGTCGATCTTCCCGTCGACGACCTCGGTCTCGGCGAACGTCTCGGCCGCCCGGGTGCGCGCCTCGTCCAGGAAGCCCTTGAAAGCCGGGACGGCATCGCGGTTGAACTCGTCGAGGGGATCGCGGCGGCCCAGGAAGCGCAGGTGGATGCCCTCCCGCAGCTCGGCGAGGAACGCGTTGTGATCGGTCCAGCCGCGGTCGAGGTGGTACAGGGTGATCAGCCGGGCCGCGCGCGCGACCTCCTCCTTGCCGACCTCCTCCACGAGCTCACTGTGCTGGGCCGGGCAGTCCACGGCCAGCTGCCGGTCGGCCAGGTCCTCCATCAGTACGGCTTCTCGGTGCTCCAGGACGACGCTGCGCTGGACGTCGATCAGCTTGTTGTAGCGCCAGGTGTTGCGGTGGATGTCCAGCAGCTGCCCCTCGGACACCCGCTGGGCGTGGTCGACCGTGCTCAGCCAGCTCGGGTCGGTGATCTCGCCGTCGGCCTCCGGCCGGTACCCGGTGGTCTCCGGGGCGTTGTTGGCCACCAGGTCGTCCTCGACGCTGCCGAAGAAGACCGAGCCGCCGGGGTCGCCCTGGCGCCCGGCGCGGCCGCGCAGCTGGTCGTCGAGGCGGCTACTGGGATAGCGGCCGAAGCCCATGACGTACAGGCCGCCGGTCTCCACTACGCGGTCGCGGTCGCTCATGTCGCTTCCGCCCAGGCGGATGTCGGTACCGCGGCCCGCCATCTGGGTAGAGACGGTGACCGCGCCGTACTGCCCGGCCTCGGCGATGATGGCGGCCTCGTCGGCGTCGTTCTTGGCGTTGAGGACCACACACTCCAGGCCGGCGTCGGCCAGGCGCTTGGCCAGCAGCTCGGATTCGGCAACGTCCTGGGTGCCGATGAGGATGGGACGCCCGGTGGCGTGCACCTCGGTCACCTCGTCGACGAGCGCGTCCTCCTTCTCCTCGCGCGTGGCGTACAGGCGGGTGGCCTCGTCGACGCGGATGTTCGGCTTGTTCGGCGGGATGACCGCGACCTCAAGCTCGTAGAACTCGCGGAGCTGCTCGGCGACGGCCATGGCGGTGCCGGTCATGCCGCAGTGGGTCGGGTAGCGCAGGACCAGCGCCTGCACGGTGATGGAGTCGAGCACCTCGCCGGTCTCGCTGACCGCGACCTTCTCCTTGGCCTCGACCGCCGCCTGCAGGCCGTCGGGCCAGCGCTGGAGCAGGGCGATGCGCCCCCGCGACTCGTTGACGAGGCGGACCCCGCCGTCGCGCACGACGTAGTGGACGTCGCGCTGCAGCAGCACGTGGGCGTGGAGGGCGAGGTTGACGCGGGGCAGGACGGAGGTGTCGTCCTCGGAGTAGAGGTCGACGCCCCCGAGGGCGCGCTCCACGGTGTCGATGCCCGCGTCGGTGAGCTGGACGTTGCGGCCGTCGCTGTCGATCTCGTAGTGGATCCCGGGCTTAAGCGTGCGGACGAGCTCGGCCATCTCCTCGTCGGCCGCGGAGCTCTCGGCCGCGCCGGCCAGCACCAGAGGTACCCGGGCCTCGTCGACGAGGACGGAGTCGGCCTCGTCGATGAGCGCGACGCCGGCCTCCGGGACGACCCGCTGTTCGGGGTCGGTGGCCATGCGGTCGCGCAGCACGTCGAAGCCCAGTTCGCTGACGGAGGCGTAGGTGATGTCGGCGGAGTAGGCGAGGCGGCGCTGCGCGGTGGTGGACTCCTCGCCGATCCAGGCGACGGCGACACCGAGGAGGTCGTACAGCGGGCGCATCCACTCGGCGTCGCGCCGGGCCAGGTAGTCGTTGACGCTGAGGACGTGCACGCGCTGGCCGCGCAGAGCGAACCCGGCGGCGGCGAGCGCCCCGGCCAGGGTCTTGCCCTCGCCGGTGGCCATCTCGGCGATGTGTCCGTCGAGGAGCGCCATCACGCCGAGCAGCTGGACGTCGAAGGGACGCTCGCCGAGCGTCCGCCGCGCGGCCTCGCGGCCCACCGCGCACAGCTCGATCAGGTCGCCCCGGTCATAGGGAAGCTCGGCGTTGCCGAGCTCGGTGGCCTTTTCGGTGAGCTCGGCGTCGCTCAGTTCGCGCAGCTCCGGCTCACGGGCCTCGATCGATTGCAAAAGCTTGGTATAGGGCCGCAGGTCCACCGCGCCGGGCTTGCCCAGCATCCGGCGGACGGTTTCAGCCATTCGTCCGAACACCACGCAAGGGTAACGCCGCCGGGTCTCCAGGGGTTCCATCACGAGTTCACGATTGCGTCTCCTCTGCGTACGCACGCTCCCTATCCACGGCACCGCCGCCGCACGGCCGCCTTCGACGATGACGAACGCAACACGCCCATACACGCCGCTGTCGCGGCAAGGCGACCCCGCCGCGGACCAGTTCGACAGCGGAGCGTATAAGTGGAAAAAGGGGAGTTGACAGTGGCCTGCGGCGGATGCAGTCTTTTCATGTACGTTCGACAATGTCGAACGATGGTCGACAGTGTTGACTTTTGGCCCGTTGGCTGTTGACCGTCTGCTGTTCGCCGGTCCGCCGACGCGCCGACGTCAGCACCCCGAGGTCGCGGTGTCCCGATCGCGGCGTCGGCGCCAGAGAGTCGACACTACGGCACGCATCGCACCACTGGCGGCGTCTCGCGGGGGCGGGCAGCCGCCGACAACCGTCCAATAACCGTCCACACCCCCCGACGAGCCCACCCGCCCAACCGGATCGAACAGGCTGACCCACTGATGCGCACGATCACCACGCCCCAGCTCATCCACCCGAAACGAGGACAGGCCCGCGCTGAGCTCACCCGCGGCACCTTCGACCTGCTCGTCATCGGTGGCGGCATCCTCGGGACGTCCGTCGCCTGGATGGCCACCCAGGCCGGGCTGCGTGTCGCCATGGTCGACGCCGGTGACTTCGCCGGTGCCACCTCCAGCGCCTCCTCGAAGCTGGTCCACGGCGGCCTGCGCTACCTGCAGACCGGCAACGTCAAGCTCGTCGCGGAGAACCACCGCGAGCGCCGCGCCCTGTCCAGCGCGGTCGCACCGCACCTCGTCAACCCGATGCCGTTCCTCGTCCCCGTGTACAAGGGCGGCCCGCACGGCGCGGCCAAGATGGGCGCGGGCGTGTTCCTCTACTCGGCGCTGTCCGCCTTCGGCGACGGTGTCGGCCACATCAAGTCGCCCGCGAACGCCCAGCGCCTCGTCCCCGGGCTCAAGACCCCGAACCTCAAGGCCGTCGCCGCCTACGGCGACCACCAGATGAACGACAGCCGCGTGGCGATCATGACCGTGCGCGCCGCCGTCGACGCCGGCGCCGTCGTTCTCAACCACGCGCGCGTGGAGGGCCTGCGCACCACGAACGGCATGGTCACCGGTGCCGAGCTGCGCGACGGCGTGGACGGTACCGAGTTCGGGATCAACGCCCGGCTGGTGCTCAACGCGACAGGTCCGTGGGTCGACCACCTGCGCCGCATGGAGGACCCCGCCGCCGACCCGAGCATCCGGCTGTCGAAGGGCGCGCACCTGGTCGTCAAGGCCGACCGGCCGTGGCGCGCCGCGCTCACCATCCCGGTGGACAAGTACCGTGTCTCCTTCGCCATCCCGTGGGAGGGCCAGCTGCTGCTGGGCACCACCGACGAGGAGTACGTGGGCGACCCGGCCGACGTCGGCGTCGTGCAGAGCGACATCGACCAGATCCTGGGCGAGGCCAGCACCGCGATCGACTCCGCCCAGCTGGACCCGGCCAAGATCAACTACTCCTTCGCCGGGCTGCGCGTCCTGCCCGGCGGCCCGGGCGACACCAGTTCCGCCAAGCGCGAGACCGTGGTGACGCGGGGCCGCGGCGGCATGCTGTCGGTCGCCGGCGGCAAGTGGACGACCTACCGCCACATCGGCCAGATGGTGATCGACCGGCTGAAGAAGCTCGGCTCGGTGCCGCTGGCCGAGGAGATGAGCCCGACCCTCAAGACCGTTCCGCTGCCGGGCCTCGGCCGCCCGGAGGGCATCGCCCACCGCCTGATGGTCGACCAGGACCCGCCCGTGCGGATGGACCCGCTGGTCGCCCGGCACCTCGCCACCCACTACGGCAGCGTGTCCATGGACATCGCCGAGCTGGTGCGCCGCGACCCGTCGCTCGGCGAGCGGATCCACCCCGACGGCCCGGACATCTGGGCGCAGGTCGTCTACGCCCGCGACCACGAGTGGGCGGTCAGCCCGGAGGACGTGCTGCGCCGCCGCACCACAGTCATGATCCGCGGCCTCGACGACGAGGACGTCCGCAAGCGCACCGAGGCTCTGCTGGCGGAGGGCGCCGAGTAACCCGCGCCCTCGACGTACCACGCGCCATCTGACCCGCGCGCCCGTGCCCATCGCCTTTTCCCACTCCATCCCCGATGGGCACGGGCGCGCATCCGTGTGGGCGCCTCTCAGTCGTCGTGCATGGTGATGTAGGCGAGGTAGCGCGCCGCCCCGACCGGGTCGAGGAACCACGACCCCAGGTCGGCGGGGTCGTCGAAGCCGTTGGCGAAGCGGTCGGCGATTCCCCGGTGCCGCTCGGCGGCCTCGATCAGCCGCAGCATGTGCGGGGCGGGGGACGCCAGCATGGCGTCGGTCCACGCCGTCACGTGCCGGGCGTACTCCCAGTACTGCTCGAAGGTCGCGGTCATGAACGCCGCGTCGAAGGGGCGGTCCCCGTGCGCGCGGATCGCCCGCTGGTACAGGGCCGCTCCCTTGCTCGCGGAGTTGGACCCCTGCCCGGTGATCGGGTCGTTCGCCACGACGGCGTCGGCCATGCCCAGCACGATCCGCCCGCTCGGCAACCGGCCCACGGGGTGCCGGACCACCGGGGTGTAGCCGCCCGTCAGCACCGCCCGGGCGTCCGTGAGCTCCACGTTGCGGCAGCGCTCGTACTCCCACGGGGTGAACAGCCGCATCAGCTCCAGGGTCCGCCACAGGTGCTCTCGCGGAGTGCGGATATCACCGAAGACGTCCAGCGGGCCGCCGGGGATCCCCTCGAAGAACAGGATGTCGCACGGTCCGCTGTGGGTCAGGGCCGGCATGACGAACAGCTCGCCCACACCCGGGATGAGGTTGCAGCGCACCGCCGGCACATGGGGATGCTCCGGCCGGGGTTCCATGCCGTACACGTAGATCACCGACAGCGACCGCTGCGGCGCGGTGTGCCGGGACCGGCTGTGGTCGCGGTCGAACAGCTCGACCAGCTCTCCCCGGCCCGCGGCGACGATCACGAGGTCGTACAGGCGCGTGTACCACTCCAGGTCGGAGACGGTGGCGCCGTGGACCACCACCGTGCCGCCGCGATTCTCGAATTCCTCCAGCCACCGCGCCATCTTCACGCGCTGGTCCACCGACTGCGCCGGGCCGTCCAGTCGGCCGAGCCAGTCGACGGCGCGGCCACCGCCGCCCACGCCCCCGACCGAGACGCCGAGCGCGTCGATCCGCGGGGCGGTCCGGTCCCACAGGTTGAGCCGCTGCTCGCGTTCGATGGCCAGGGCGGTGCCGAACATGCACTGGGTGGACGTGACGTGACCTGACCGGATCTCGTCCGCTGTCCGCGCCGACACGACCGTGACGTCGTAGCCCGCCTCCTGCAGCCCCAGCGCCAGCTGCAATCCGGACTGGCCCGCGCCGCACACCAGGATCCTGCGCATACCAGCCCGCCCCTCTGGACAATGATCACGGCGAGCGAAAGTGTAGGGGCGCGAAGCCGCGGCTGAGAAACGTGAAACCGCCTACGGGACAGGGGATCCCGCGTTCGCCTCACCCGTGGGACCCGGTGCCGGCCGGGAGGCCCGCGGGAGAGAGCCGTCAGTGGACGAGCTGCCCCCGCTGCCGCGCCTCCAGATCCATGGCGTGCTTGACCAGGGCCACCAGGACGTTGAGTACCGACTGCCGGTCGCGCGCGTCACACCACATCACGGGCACGTCCGGGGCGAGGTCCAAGGCGTCGCGCAGGTCGTCGGCCGTATACCCCGGGTCGTCCTCGAAGGCGTTCACCGCGATCATGAACGGCAGTCGGTACTGCTTCTCGAAATAGTCCAGGGCTTGGAAGGAGTCCTCCAACCGGCGGGTGTCGACGAGGACGACCGCGCCGAGGGCGCCGCGCACCAGGTCATCCCACATGAACCAGAACCGCTGCTGGCCGGGGGTACCGAAAAGGAACAGGGTCAGGTCGGTGTCGAGTGAGATCCGGCCGAAGTCCATCGCGACCGTGGTGCTGGACTTCTCGGGGGTCATAGAAAGGTCGTCGATGCCCGCGCTCGCCGCGGTGACAGCGGCCTCCGTGCGCACTGGCGGGATCTCCGAGACCGCCCCGACCAGGGTGGTCTTGCCGACGCCGAACCCGCCGGCGACGATGATCTTGGTGGAGAGTTTCGGCGACTCGTTCACTGGTTTCTCTTGTCCTCACGACACGGGGGTCCGGCGCAGCGAATTCTCCTGGAGGCGTTCTTCGGACGCGGACCCTGCGCCGTTTGGGGATCGTGGCCCACTGGTAGGAATACCACCACTGAGCGAACCTAGCACCACGGGACTCCGCCAGGTGACCGCTTCGCCACAGTTTTCCCGCCTGAGACGCGGCGCACATTCGTCCCCGGGTAACGGCCCCTCCGCATCCTCTTCCGAAAACTGCCTGGCTGTGAGGTTAAGGACCCACGATGCGAGGTGATGCCCGCAATGCCCGCCTTTATGACATTGTGAGCGGCCCATTTCGGCCGTCGCGAATACTGGGCCTCGCACGCGCGGAGGTCTAACGTGAAGAAGAGGCACGACCCAGAGGCGACCGCGATCGCGCACCTGGCACGCGATGATCATACGGCCGCCCGACGGGCCGGACCTCTTCGGCACGCCGAGCGTGGGGCCGTTCGCCGACGTCGCACAGCGACGTCGGCCCGCATCGGTCGATGCTCCGCCCGTGCCCACGGCCCCACCGGTGCGCACTCCGTCCACGTCAACCGGTGGGGCCCCGCCAGGGCACCCGCGCGGATGCCGCCGCGCGAGCGCTCGCGCGGCCCACCGCCGCGCCGTATCCATCGGTTCCCCTTCACGGGGGGTGAGGGCCTACCATTGAGCTGATCCCGGCCGACCTGATCCGCACCGATCACCCGTCGGTCGACGCCGCGTATACCCAGGCGCCGATCCCTCCGGTGCCAGCCCTAAGGAGCCCACCGAACCCATGTCCGATCAGCGCGTCCTTCGACCCACGCCCATCAGCGGCTTCCCCGAGTGGTTGCCCGAGATCCGGTCCGTGGAGCAGCGCTGGCTGGACCATATCCGCGCCGGGTTCGAGCGCTACGGCTTCGCCTCGGTCGAGACGCCCTCGGTGGAGAACCTCGACGTGCTGATGGCCAAGGGCGAGACCTCCCAGGAGGTCTACACGCTGCAGCGGCTACAGGGCGACGATGACGACACCGCCGCCCGTCTCGGCCTGCACTTCGACCTCACGGTGCCCTTCGCGCGCTATGTCGCACAGCACTTCAACGAGCTGGTCTTTCCGTTCAAGCGCTATCAGATCCAGCGCGTGTGGCGCGGCGAGCGCCCCCAGGAGGGCCGCTACCGCGAGTTCACCCAGTGCGACATCGACGTCATCAACGTCGATAACGTGCCGCTGCACTTCGACGCCGAGCTGCCGCGCATCGTCCACGAGATCTTGTCCGGCCTGGACATCCCGTCCTGGACGATCAACATCAACAACCGCAAGGTCCTCCAGGGCTTCTACGAGGGCCTGGGCATCGACGACCCGCTCGCCGTCATCCGCGCCGTCGACAAGCTGCACAAGATCGGCGAGGAGGGCGTCCGCGCGATCCTGGCCGACACCGCCGAGGGGCATCCGGGGCTCACGGAGGAGCAGATCGCCGCCTGCCTGGAGCTCGCCCGCGTCAAGGGCGCCGACACCTCGGTCATCGACCAGGTGAAGAAGCTCGGCGTCACCTCCGAGCTGCTCGCCGAGGGGCTCGACGAGCTCGGCTTCGTCCTGGACTCGCTGTCCGACCTGCCGCGCGGCAGCGTCGTGGCCGACCTGTCCATCGCCCGCGGCCTCGACTACTACACCGGCACGGTCTACGAGGCCTCGTTCGACGACGACCCGGGCTACGGCAGCATCTGCGCGGGCGGCCGCTACGAGGACCTGGCCGGCCAGTTCATCAAGCGCAAGCTGCCGGGCGTGGGCATTTCCATCGGCCTGACCAGGATCTTCGCCAAGCTCGTCGCCGATGGGCGCATCACGGCCGGCCGCTGCTGCCCGACCGACGTCATGGTGGTCGTGCCCAGCGCCGAGCGCCGCGACGAATCCCTGCGCACCGCGGCCCTCCTGCGCGAGCGCGGGTTCAACACCGAGGTCTTCCACCAGGCCGCCAAGCTCGGCAAGCAGATCCAGTACGCGTCCAAGAAGGGCGTGCCCTTCGTCTGGTTCCCGCCGTTCGAGGAGGGCGGGAAGCACGAGGTGAAGGACCTCGGCACGGGCGAGCAGACCGAGGCCGACCCCACGACCTGGACGGCGAGACCCGCCTCGGCCTGACCCACCGTCGGGCGAGGCTCAGGGGCGGGCGCGGCAGCCGCTGCCGCGCCCGCCCCGTCACCGCCACTCCGCTCTCGACGACGGGTCCCTTGACGCGCGCCTGACGTGCCGCTGAACATGGGCCACACCCGACCCCTCGTGTCCAGCCGGTAACCGGAACTGGTCATGGCTACAGACAGGCGCCCCTCCGCATGGAACACTACGTACCAGTGCCCACGCCCGCGCCGGCGCGCCCCGCCAGCGCGCCCGAACGGCTCCGTGGAACGCGGTCGCCCAGTGAACGAGGCCATGTCAGACCCTCGCCATAATCTGCCCCTGTCCGCCGATGACTTCATCGGACGCGAACGCGACATCAGCGATCTCTGCCGTCTCCTCGGCAATTCGCGCCTGGTCTCCCTCACCGGCACCGGGGGCATCGGCAAGACCCGCCTCGCCGTCCACGTGGCCGACCGCCTGGTGTCGACATTCCCCGACGGCGCGTGGTTCGTCGATCTGAGTGAGAGCACCACGCACGACCAGGTCGTCCGCTCCCTGGCGCGCGTCCTGCAGATACGCGAGGGCCACGGGGACGAGACGGCCGACGCCCTCGTCACCTCGCTGCGGCCCCAGCGCGTGCTGCTCCTCCTCGACACCTGCGAACTCGCCGCGGCCGCCGTGGGCACGCTGTGCAAGCGGCTCCTGGCCGCCTGCCCGGGGGTGCGGATCCTGGCCACCAGCCGTCAGCCGCTGCGCGTCGCCGGGGAGAACATCTGGCGGGTGCCCCCGCTGTCCCTTCCCGCCCGCCCGGCGCCGGTCGCGGCGTCAGGAACCGCCCTGGTCCGCCTCCCGCACCGGGAGGCCCTCCGCTACGAGGCCGTGCAGCTGTTCGTCAACCGGGCCCACGCCGTCCGCCCCGGCTTCGAGATGACGCGGGAGAACTCCGAGCAGATCATCGACGTCTGCCGGATGCTCGACGGTGTCCCCCTCGCCATCGAACTGGCCGCCGCCCGGATCCGGATCCTGTCCGTCCAGCAGATCCTGCACCGCCTCGACGACCGGTTCCGGCTCCTCGCCACGGACGGACACGATCTCCCGGCTCGGCAGCGCAGCATGCGCGGCGCCCTCGAATGGAGCCACGACCTGCTGAACGAGGCCGAGCAGATCCTGCTCCGCCGACTCTCGGTGTTCTCCACCTGGAGCCTGGAGATGGCCGAGGAGGTCTGCTCGCACAGCGGCATAGCGCGCGAGGACGTCCTCGACCTCCACTGCTCCCTCGTCGACAAATCGCTGATCGTCATCGACAACGAGATCGACGGAACCGTCCACTACCGCCTCCCCGACACCGTGCGGGCGTACGCCGCCGAGCGGCTGGCCGAGGCCGGGGAGGAGAACGGGCTGTGGGAACGCTGCCTGCGCGAGTCGGTGTGCTGGCTGGAGAACATGGCCGCCGTGGTCGGCGGGTCGCTTCCGTGGGCCGACCGGCTGCGCTACCTCCGCCGCCTGGACCACCACCGGGAGAACGCCACGCGCCTGCTCGACTGGGTCAAACGCCAGGGCCGCACCGAGGAGGGCATCCGCCTCTGCCTGGCGCTGCGCCCGTACTGGTTCATCCGCGAACTCTTCACCGACGGCACCGCCCACCTCCAGCAGCTGCTCGCGACCGATCCGGAGCGACAGTCCCGTCCGGTGCGCGCCCGGGGCCTCGCGGTCTACGCGGAGCTGTGCCTGGACGTCGAGGGCGCCCAGGAGGCGGAGAACGCGGCCCGGGACGCCCTGGAACTGGCTCACGCGTGCGGCGACCCTACGGCACGGGCCATCTCCCTGTGCGCGCTGGCCACCATGGCGGCGCGCACCGGCGACAACCCCGCGGCCTACGACTACGGGCACCAGGCCCTGCGCGCCGCCAAGGAAATCGGCGACCCCTTCACCGAGGTGACGTCCCTGGACGTGCTCGCCCGGGTCGCCAAGCGCCGGGGTGAGAACGAGGCCGCCGAGCAGCTGCTCAACACCAGCATCTCGATCGGCGAGTCGATCGGCGACCAGTGGTGCGTGGCGCGGTCCCTGAACCGGCTGGGCGTGCTCTCCACGGAACGCGGCGACCTCGACGCCGCCACCCGCCAGCTCGACAAGGCGCTGCGGATCTTCACCGAGCTGGGGGTGGCCCCCGAGACCGCGCGGTGCACGGCCGCCGTGGGCTACCTCGAACTGGCCCGCCGCGACATCCCCGGGGCCCGCCGCCACTTCTCGGGCTGCCTGCGGATCAGCGTGGCCTCGGGCCGCCGCGGCGGGGTGGCGCGCGCCCTGGAGGCCCTGGCCGCGCTGGCGGTCGCCGAGGAACAGCCCGACCGCGCCGCCTCGCTCGCCGGGGTCGCCGCGGCCCTGCGCCAGCGGCTCGACCAGCCCTCGGACCACGCCGCTCGGCTGCTGGGCCAGGTCAAGGAGGTCCTGCCGCCCGAGGCCGCGGACAAGGCGTGGGAAGCGTGGCGGAACCTCCCCATCGAGCAGGTCGTCGAGAAGGCGCTGTCCTTTCCCACCGGCACGGCCACGTCCTGGGAGGCCCCGTCGTCCGCGCACCAGTCTGCTCCGTCGTCCGCGCAGCCGCCCGCCGCCGAACTCTCGTCGTCCCTGCTGTCCGAAGCGCCCTCCGCCCTCACACCCCGTGAACGGGAGATCGCCGCGCTGGTGGGCGACGGACTGACCAATCGACAGATCGCCGAACGGCTGATCATCAGTCAGGCGACCGTCGCGCGGCACATCGCCAACATTTTCCGCAAACTCCTCTTCACTTCCAGAACTCAGCTCGCGGAATGGGCGAGACGACACGGATTGGGTTCGTGATTCGGTTCGCCGAAGTTGGTCACGCCGGACATGTTCCTGCGTACACGCACAAGATTCCCGGTATCGCTTGCGTGGGCCAACGACACCTACTAAGACAGAAGCTCAGGGCAGCACGACGCTATCGTTGACGAGAAATCCCCGGCGCAATTCCGCCCGACCCTTGCGAACATCGACACCCCGCCCTTACCTCCAGGCAAGGTGAGAGCGGCCCCCGACCGCCTATCGCGTGAAGGCCATGGCACCTCAGACCGCGCCAGCGCGGCAGAACCTCCCACTGGACTCCGACAGTTTCATCGGCCGAGAGCGCGATCTCAGCGATCTGCTCCGGCTGCTGGACGCGGATCGTGTGGTCACACTGTGCGGCGTGAACGGCATTGGAAAGACCCGGCTGGCACTGCGCGTGGCCGCGCACGCCACTGGTTCCTTTCCCGATGGCGTGTGGCTGGTAGAACTCACCCAGGCCCGGGGCCGAGACGAGATCATCGCGCGCGTCGCCACCGCCGTCGGTGTCGCCGAAGAGGCCGGGCGCGATCTGGAGTACACCCTGCGCGATGCCCTCGCCCGGCGTCGGCTCCTGCTCGTCCTGGACGGCTGCGGTCCCGTTCTGGAACTGCTCGCCGATGTCTGCCACCGGATCCTGGCGGACTGCCCCACGGTGTCGCTGCTGATCACCGCCGAGGAGCCGGTCCGGCTCGAAGGCGAGGCCATCTGGCGGGTCCCGCCGCTCTCGCCGCCGCCCCGCGAGAAGGAGCGAGACCCGACCTCGTCGGAGGCCGTCCGGCTCTTCGTCGACCGTGCCAGAGCGGCGTCGCCGGGCTTTACCGCAGATGCCGACGACCTGCGGACCATCGCCGACATCTGCGGTGCGCTCGACAGCATTCCCTACTGCGTGGAGCTCGTTGCCGCGTGGGTGCGCAGGATTCCGCTGCCCGAGATCGCCCAGCAGCTCCGCGAGCGCGTCCAGGACCTGTACTCCCGGCACTCCGGCGCCGCCGACCGCGCCCGGCTGGTAATCGAGGTCATCCGGTGGAGCTACGAGCGGCTCGGCCGCCGCGAGAGGATCCTGCTGCGGCGCCTCTCGGTCTTCGCCGACTGGGATCTGGAACTGGCCGAGCGGGTCTGCCCGGACGGTCCGCTGCCCGAGGCCGAGATCCTCGACCTCTTATCGTCTCTGGCCAGCCGCGCGCTGATCACCCTCAACGGCGAGGCGCAGGGCCGGGTCCGCTACCGCCTGCCCAGCGCCGTGCGCCGCTTCATGGCCCACCGGCTGACCGAGGCGGGCGAGGAGGAGACGTTCCGGCTCCGCCATCGCGAACAGATGATGCTCATCGCCGAGGAGCTCAGCCGCACCGCCGTGCTCGGCCGCGCGATGCCGTGGGCGCAGCGCTACTCCTCCTGGACACGTGTCATCACCGAGTACGACAACCTGCGCGAGGCCCTGCACTGGTCGAGGGAGCGCGGGGACGCCGAGGAGGGGCTGCGGCTGTGCGTCGGGCTGTGCCCGTTCTGGGTGACCGGGTCCCACTTCATCGAGGGCGGCGTCTGGAACGACCGATTCCTGGAGATAGGCGGGGTCGCCGAGGCCCTGCGCGGCCGGGCCATGGTGCGCCGCGCCGAGCTCGCCCGGGCCGAGGGGGACCACCGCTACGCGTCGGAGATCGGCGAGGCGGGTCTGGCGCGGTGCCGCGTATCCGGGGACACCGAGTCGCTGATCATGGGGCAGAACCTGCTCGCCATGGTCGACGTCCGGGAGCACGCCTACGACCGGGCACGTGAGCGGCTCTCCGAGGTCCTGGAACTGGCGCGTAAGACCGGCGACCTGTGGAACGAGGCCGTTGCCCTGGGGACCCAGGGCATGCTCGCCACCCAGTGCGGCGACTTCGCCCGCGCCGACGTGCACTACAGCACCGCGATGATGATCCTGCGCGGCATGGACCACCGCTGGGGTGTCGGCGCCATGCTCGTCGGCCAGGGGATCGCCGCCGAGGCGCGCGGCGACCTGGCCGCGGCTGACCGCTGCTACCGGGAGTCACTGGACATCCAGCGCGACTTCGGCTCCGCCGCCGAGCTGTCGCGCTGCCTGGCGGGCGTGGGGCGCGTCGCGCACGCCCTCGGCGCCACCACCCAGGCCTTCGACTACCTCTCCGAGAGTCTGCTCCAGAGTCACACCGCCGGGCTGCGTCGCGGTGTCGCAGCCGCGCTCGCCTCTATCGCCCGCGTCGCCGCCAGCGAGGGCATGGTGGACGGCGCCTGTCGGCTTGGCGGCGCGGCCGCCGCGATCCGCGGCGAGACCGGTCCGGCTACCGCCACGCGCTCGTGGCCGCTGAAGGGCACGGCCTACGACGGTGATCCCGCTCCTTTGTCCGCCTGGTGGGACGAGGGATACGCGATGGATGTCGACGAGGCGGCCTCCCTCGCCCTGCACATCACCGAGACGGGACGCGTTCCCCGGCCGCGCCCCAGCCGTGTCGACCATGTCAAGGCGCCGGAGGAGACCCTGACCCGCCGCGAACACGAGATCGCCCGACTGGTCGGCGCGGGCAAGAGTAACCGCGCGATAGCCGAGGAACTGTTCATCACTCCCGCGACGGTGGCACGGCATATCGCCAACATCAACCGCAAGACGGGGTTTACGTCCCGAAAGCAGATCGCCGCATGGATCGACGACCATACGCTTTCTCAATAAACACACATTGACCTGCGTATTCATCGAGCATGCATAGCTGAGTACCAAAACTACATATGCAACTGCACTCGTGGATGCATGTGCAAAAGCGCGGGAAAACGCTAGGGTTCGGAGCCATGAGATCGCACTCCGCCGTGACCCGAACGGCGACCGGCACATGGGCGCCTCGCGCGCCCTGGAGCGTCGATCTCCAGGGAGCCGTGGAGGCGACCAGGGAGAACGGTTCCGCCAGCCGGCGCTGGTCCCCGTTCTTCGCTGGGGCGGTGGAGCGGTTCACGGCGGCCGCTCCCTCCTCCGCCTCCAGGGCATCGCTGAAGAACCGTGCGACCGCGGGTGCGCAGAGGGGAGGCACCCGCGGCACCGACAGGCACGGTGCTTCCGGGCTCGCCACGTGGAGGGGGCGTGACGAGCCCGGCCGGCGATCACCGCCACGGCGCGTCGGCGTCACCCGCCGCACCGGCCGCGCGCACCGGACCGGCCGCAGAGCATGCGTCGGATCGGCGGGCGGATGCGGGACGAACGCCGCGTCCCGGTCTGGTGTCCATTGCGAGAGCCGCCTCGACGTCGCGACCCCACGTCGCGTCGTCGGTGCGACCGGTCTCCTCGACAGGAGCGACCGCGGCGGCCGCGGTGGTTTCCCCGGCGGCGCCGATGTCAGGGGAAGTGTCAGCTGCGAAGGCAGTGTCGGCTTCGATGTGGGGGATGTATGAGGGTCGGCCGATTGACCGGACGCTCCGGCCTGGAATGGCCGTATCCAGCGGACGATGGTACCGGGCCCGTGGGTTCGCTCACCGGCGGCCTGGCCGACCGTCTGCGGCGCCGCGGGGGCCACGCGACGGTGACCTCCGCCCGCGACGGCCGGCCAATGGACACCCTGTCTTTCGCGGTGACCGTGGAACGGGCGGCCGCGGGGCTGAGCCGCAGGGGAATGTGTCCGGGCGACGTCGTGGGTGTGCTGGCCCCGGTCTCACCGGAACGCCACACCGCCGTCTACACGGTGATGGCCGTCGGCGGGATCGCGCTCCCACTGGAGCTCACATCTGACCTGGAGACCCTGATCGAGGTCCTCACCCGGACCGATGTCCGGCTACTCCTGGTGTCCGTCCCCTTCGCCGGGATCGCCCTGGAACTGGCCGACCGCTCCCGGGTGCGGCAGATCATCGCCTTCGGCGACGCTCCCGACACCACACCGTTCGGCGAGCTGCTCCTGCCCAGCCCCGACGGCAGTGGGTACGACCCCACGCGCGGCCTGTTCGACAACGGGATCCTCGCCTACCAGGGGACCGCCGACAACGTGCTCACCACCCTGCACAGCCATACCGACCTGCTGGGCACGTTCCGTCGGCTGTCCGCCGACCTCGCGCTGACTGCCGAGGACACGGTCGCCGTCGACCCGCACATGCCCGAACCCGTGCGGTCCGCGCTGGTCGCGGTCGCGTTGTGGAACGGGGCGTCCGTGGTCACAACGACGAGCGAGACCGAGGCCGACATCCGCGAGGACCTCAAGGCCTTCGACATCACCGTGCACGGCTCCCCGGTTCCCGCACGGGTGTGACCGGGGTGCGTTGACGGCGCGGCCTTCCGCGCCTCCGTCCGCCGACCCCCGGCCCCCGTCCGAGCCGGTCCGGGGGTCGGCTCGGACGTTCAGAGAGCCGACAGGGGCTCGTCGCGGTCCGGCAGATCGATCTCGAACCACGCCACGTGGGTGCTGTCGGTGCGGTATTCGCCGCTGCGCGACGTGCAGCTCTCGATGATCAGCTTGCCGCGGCCGTAGTCGCCGTGCCCTTCGCGGGTGGCGCCTTCGGCCGGGGCGGTGTCGCGCTTCTCTCCCTGGTCCGCGACGGCGACGCGGACGCGCTCGCTGTCGCGCCGGATGAACAGCGTCATCACCCCGCCGACCTGGCCGGAGCGCGAGTGCAGCAGCGCGTTGGTGGCCAGTTCGCTGGCGGCGAGCTCGGCGTCGTCGAGGAGGGGGACGGGGATGTTCGTCCCGGTCAGGAAGTCGCGCACCCGGGCGCGGATGGAACGGACAGCGGTCAGATTACCAACGCAGCTCCACACCGTGTGGTCGGTGGCCGGTTCGGCGAACTCGGTCGCCTCCAGCGTGGGCGCGTCGAAGGGGTCGGCAGCGGCGCACTCCTGGAGTCGCTGCGAATCGGTCATCCCCGTGTCACTCCCATCACCCGGCAGTAGCCGATGGCCTCACCTTAGACAACGGCGCACCATGACCAGGACAGCACACGGCGGCCCCGCGGATCTCGGATACCCCACAAAACATGGCCACGTGTCCCATCGCGATACGACAAAGGAAATCGTGGTCGGTTCACGAAATCACCTCTGACCAGCAATTACGGGGCAATCAGGGCGCCTGCTCGACCGTGCTCGACGGGGGCGGTCCGCGCCCGCGGCGGCACGGCGGATCCGCGACGACACGATCCGATGAATTCGCCCTCACCACCCCTAGAATGCAACGATAATCATTTCCACAAGGCATCCGCGCGACGGCGGTGCCCGCGCACGCGTGCTTCCGGCAGTCCGCCCTCCCACGGCCACGGCCGCCATAACAGGGACGGGCGGGACGGGATCCACCGCGAGCGCACGCCTGCCACCGGGACGCCGCCGGGGCCTTTGATCAACACCCCCATGCAGAAGGGACCACAGGTGAGAATCGCGTTCGCCGGCAAAGGCGGCAGCGGCAAGACCACGCTCTCCGCCCTGTTCACCCGCTACCTGGCCGCCACCGGACTCCCGGTCGTGGCGATCGACGCCGATATCAACCAGAACCTGGGCGCCGCACTCGGCGTCGAGGCCGACGCGCTCGCCCGCGTCCCCCCGCTGGGCGCGCATATCCGGGAGATCAAGGAACTGCTGCGCGGCGACAACCCGCGCATCGGGTCGGCCGACGAGATGGTCAAGACGACCCCGCCGGGCCGCGGCTCCCGGCTGCTGGACCTCTCCCCCGACAACCCGGTCCACCAGCGCTTCGGGCACCCGGCCGCGGGGGCGACCCTCATGGTCACCGGCCCGTTCGAGGAGGACGATCTGGGCGTCGCCTGCTACCACTCCAAGATCGGCGCCGCCGAGCTCTACCTCAACCACCTCGTCGACAGGGCCGGTGAGTACGTGGTGGTGGACATGACGGCCGGGGCGGACTCTTTCGCCTCGGGCCTGTTCACCCGGTTCGACGTGACGTTCCTGGTGGCCGAACCGACGGTGCGCGGCGTCGGGGTCTATCGCCAGTACGCCGACTACGCCCGCGACCACGGGGTCGCCATCAAGGTCGTCGGCAACAAGGTACGGGACGCCGAGGACGTGGAGTTCCTGCGCGAGCATGTCGGGGACGCGCTGGCCGCGTGCTTCGGCCAGTCGCGGTTCGTACGTGCCATGGAGAAGGGGCAGCACCCGCCGCTGGAGCGACTGGAGGAGGACAACGTCAAGACGCTCGCCTGGATGCGCGACACCGTCGATGCCACCCCCAAGGACTGGGTGGCGTTCACTCGGCAGGGCGTGGAATTCCACCTCCGCAACGCCCGCGCATGGGCCGGCAGGGCCACCGGTGCCGACCTGGAGGCGCAGGTCGATCCGGAGTTCGTCATGGGACCGGAGAAGCAAGCGATCGCTTGATAAAGGACAAATCGCCATAAATTAACCTTAAACAACAAGGTTTCGCTACCTACCGAGATCGATTCCGTTACGCCGCCGGGGCCCTGAACCGCGCATTCGGGGCTCCGGCGCACGCATTTCCGCGGTCCGCAACGACCCCGCGCGTCGAGCTGCCCAGACACGCAACACCGCTGCTCACCTTCGCTTCCGAGTACGAAACCGACACATCAGGACAGATCACAATCGGACACAGTTCGCACTCATCGTAATCACATAAACACGGTTTGACGTAAGTATCAGCGCTAGTGACCATCGGTGAGTCCGGTGCGAGCCGTGCTCACTGTGGTCTGTGCTCACTGTGACCTGCGTTCACCTTCGAATGCTGTTCGCTGTGGCCCCGCTCGCCGTGATCCGTGCCCGCACCTGTCGCCCACACGGGCTGTCCCCCCGTCACCCGGTTGGCTCGCGCGCGGGCCCGCCGCATGGTGCCGTGCCCACGCTTCTGTCCCCGTTCGAACGAGGTCTCCAGTGCCGTCTCAGCCCCTGCCCGACCACCGCGCCCAGCAGACCCCCGCCCAGCGGTCCAACGACCCGCGCACGGCCGCCGCACCCAGCCGCCGCACCGTCCTGATGGCCGGTGCCGCCGGCGCCGCGGTGCTCCCCGCGCTCTCGGCCTGCGGCGGCGGTGACGCGTCGGGCGGAACCGAAGGCGGGCGGCTCCGGGTCGGCGTCGCTGGCGGCTCCGCCAAGGACACCCTCGACGCGCACAAGGCCACGGACAACACCGACATCGCACGGGTCTACAACCTCTACGACGGCCTGTGCGGCTTCAACCCCGACTACTCGATCGAGATGGTGCTCGCCGAGTCGGTCGAGCCGAACGATGACGCCACCCTGTGGACCGTCAAGCTCAAGAAGGGGCTGAAGTTCCACGACGGCTCCGCTGTCACCGCTGACGCGGTCATCTTCACGCTCAAGCGCATCACCGACCCCGACGACCCGGGCAGCACCGCCGAGCAGTTCGCCACGCTCGACCGCGACGGCATGAAGAAGGTCGACGACCTCACCGTCGAGCTGCCGTTCACCGCCCCCTACGTCAACCTGCTCGAAGTCTTCGCCGAGTACGGCGTGGGGATCGTCCCGGAGGGCTACGACCCGAAGAAGCCCGTCGGCGCCGGCCCCTTCAAGTTCACGGAGTTCACCCCCGGCGAGCGCAGCCTGTTCACGAAGCACGAGGAGTACTGGCGCGAGGGCGAGCCGCACATCGACGAGCTGGAGATCCTCAACTTCCCCGACGAGACCGCGCGGGTCAACGCGCTGGTCGGCGGGCAGGTCGACGCGATCAGCCAGCTGCCGCACAGCCAGATCGAGGTCGTCAAGGCCGACGGCAACCTGGAGATCCTCGACTCCGAGACCGGCATGTGGCTCCCCTTCACCATGCGCGTCGACAAGAAGCCCTTCGACGACGAGCGCGTCCGCCAGGCCTTCCGCCTCATCGTGGACCGCGAGCAGATGGTCAAGCAGGCCCTGTCCGGCTACGGCAGCGTCGGCAACGACATGTACAGCCGCTTCGACCCCGCCTACAACGACGACCTGCCCCAGCGCGAGCAGGACATCTCCAAGGCCAAGAAGCTACTCGCCGACGCCGGCTACGAAGACGGCCTGGAGGTCGAGCTGGTCACCGGCGAGATCAGCCCCGGCGCCGTGGGCGCGGCCCAGGTCTTCAAGGAGCAGGCCAAGAAGGCCGGCGTGACGGTCAACCTCAAGCAGCTCACCTCCACCGAGTTCTACGGCGACAACTACCTGAAGTGGACCTTCGCCCAGGACTACTGGAGCAGCCGCAACTACCTCGCCCAGGCCGCCCAGGGCTCCATGCCCGACGCCGCCTACAACGAGACCCACTGGGACGACGAGGAGTGGATCGAGCTCATCAACAAGGCGCGGTCGACCGTCGACGACGATGAGCGCAACAAGATCCTCAAGAAGGCCATGAAGATCGAGTACGAGCGCGGCGGCTACATCGTCTGGGGTTTCGTCAACACCGTCGACGGCTTCCACAAGAAGGTCAAGGGTCTGAAGGCCTCCGTCACCGGCCACCCGCTGACGTCCTACGGGTTCCGCCGGGTCCGGATCGAAGAGTGACAGCGACTCCGATCCCCACCCGAACTCCGCCAGAGGGTAAACAACCATGACACGCCTGATCCTGCACCGCCTCTTCTACGGGTTACTGACCCTCTTCGTGGTCTCGCTCGTGGTCTTCCTGGCGACGCAGGCGCTGCCCGGCGATGCCGCTCAGGCCATGCTCGGCCGTGAGGCCACCCCCGAGCGGCTCGCCGCGCTGCGCGAACAGCTCCACCTGAACGAACCGCTGGCCGTGCAGTACGGCAGCTGGATCGCCGGAATCTTCACCTTCGACCTCGGGACGTCGTACGCGGCCAACATGCCGGTCGTGGAGCACCTGGCGCCGCGCGTCACCGCCAGCCTGTCGCTGATGGCGATCGCGGCCCTGGTCGCCACTCCGATCGCGCTGCTGCTGGGCGCCTACAGCGCGATGCGTCGCGATCGCGCCATGGACCACGGCACGTCGATGGTCACGCTGATCCTGGCCGCGATCCCCGAGTTCGCGGTCGGCATCCTGCTGATCCTCGCGTTCGCGACGGGCGCCCTGCAGCTGTTCCCGGCCGTCTATGCCGGGCGCGCCGACAACGTGCTCAACGACCCGAGCCAGCTCGTGCTCCCGGTGGCCACCCTGGTCATCGCGGTCAGCCCGCCGATCATCCGGATGATGCGCGCCTCGATGATCGAGGTGCTGGAGAGCGAGTACGTGCAGCAGGCCCGGCTGAAGGGCCTGCCCGAGCGCACGGTGATCCTGCGCCACGCGGGCCCCAACGCGATCGGCCCGGTCGCCCAGGTCATCGCGCTCCAGCTGGGCTGGCTGGCCGGTGGCGTGGTCGCCATCGAATACCTCTTCCGCTTCCCGGGCATCGGGTTGGCGCTGATGGACGCGATCGACACCCGCGATATCCCGGTCATCCAGGCCGTGGCGCTGCTGATCGCCGTGGTCTACATCGTGGTCAACCTGCTCGCCGACGTCGTGGGCCTGGCCGCTAACCCGAAGGTGAGGGTGTCGTCCCGATGAGCACAGCTACACCTCCCTCCACCGCACCGTCCCCGGCGGCCGGTTCCGCGAAGGTCTCCCCGAAGGGCACCGCGCCCGCGTCCTCCCCCGCCAAGCGCCCCGGCCTGATCCGGACCGCGTGGGGCCACGGACGCACGAAGATCGGTGTCGTCCTGG
The DNA here is from genome assembly GCF_039530945.1 of Nocardiopsis rhodophaea. Lineage (NCBI taxonomy): Bacteria > Bacillati > Actinomycetota > Actinomycetes > Streptosporangiales > Nocardiopsidaceae > Nocardiopsis > Nocardiopsis rhodophaea. Next base: position 25,632 of record NZ_BAAAPC010000030.1, on the reverse strand, counting down.
CCGGACTCGTCGTCCTGATCGCACTGGTCGGCCCCCTGGTCAGCCCGTTCAGTCCCACCGAGTTCATCGGCACGCCCAACTCCACCGACGTGGACGGGTCGCTGTTCGGTACCGACCAGTTCGGGCGCGACGTCTTCACCCGCTTCCTGCACGGCGGCTACACGCTGATCTCCATCGCCGTCACCTCGGCGCTCGCCGGGGTGCTGCTGGGCGCGGTCCTCGGCATCGTGGCCGGCTACCTGCGCGGGAAGACCGACGAGGTCATCATGCGGGCCAACGACATGATGCTGGCCTTCCCGCAGCTGGTCCTCGCCCTGCTGGTGATGTCGATCATCGGCCCCAAGGTCTGGCTGATCATGGTGCTCATCGCCGTCTCCCACGCCTCCCGCGTCGCGCGGGTCGCCCGGGAGGCGACGCGGAAGGTGGTCGAGCAGGACTTCGTCAAGGCCGCCGAGGCCATCGGTGTCCCCCGGGCGCGCATCATGGCCGCCGAGATCCTGCCCAATATCACCAGCCCGCTGCTGGTCGAGCTGGGCCTGCGGATCACCTACTCGGTCGGCCTCATCGCCACCCTCAGCTTCCTCGGCATGGGCCTTCAGCCGCCCACCGCCGACTGGGGCCTGATGATCAACGAGAACCGGGTCGCCATCACGGTCCAGCCGTGGGCGGTGGCCCTGCCGGTGGCCGCTGTCGCGATCCTCACCATCGGCGCGAACCTCATCACCGACGGACTCTCCCGGGCGTCCATCGGCATCGACCGAGGGGTGGAGAAATGACCGCCGCACACACCGAACCGACCGACGCGACCAGCCGACAGAACGCCGGCCCGACCAGCGCCGACGTCGCGCTCGACGTCACGGGCGTGACCGTCATCGGGCGCCCCTCCGACGTTGAGATCATCTCCGACATCACCCTGCGGGTGAACCGGGGCGAGATCCTCGGCCTGGTCGGCGAGTCCGGCTCCGGCAAGACCACGCTCGGCCTGGCCCTCCTGGCCCACTGCAAGCGCGCCACCGAGGTGGTCCATGGGGATATCACGGTCTCCGGCACCTCCCTGGTCGGCCGCACCCCGGCGGAGATCCAGCGGCTGCGGGGGCGCAAGGTCGCCTACATCCCGCAGTCCCCCGCCTCAGCGCTCAACCCCGCGCTGCGGCTGCGCACCCAGCTGTTGGAGGCGCTGCACAACTGGGACGACGCCGCAACCCCCGCCCCGGACCGGGTCCGCGAAGTGCTGCGCGAGGTCGCGCTGCCCGACGACGACGCGTTCCTGGCCCGCTACCCGCACCAGCTCTCGGGCGGGCAGCAGCAGCGAGTGGCCATCGCCATGGCGTTCGTCGGCCGCCCCGACCTCATCGTTCTCGACGAGCCGACAACGGGCCTGGACGTCACCACCCAGTCGCACGTAGTGGAGACGATCCGGCAGATGACACGCGAGTACGGCACGGCCGGGGTCTACATCAGCCACGACATGGCGGTCGTGGCCGAGCTCGCCGACGACATCGCGGTGATGTACCAGGGCGATGTCGTGGAGCGGGGCAGGGCGGCCGAGGTCTTCGCCCACCCGCGGCACCCCTACACCCGCAGACTGCTGAGCGCTGTTCCCCGGATGAAGACGGACGGGCACGACGCGGCGGCGCCGGACGCGTGGTCCGACGCTCCGCTGCTGCACGTGCGCAATCTGCGGGCCAGCTACGGCAAGACCGTGGTCCTGGAAGGTATCGACCTCGACGTCTATCGCGGCCAGTGTGTGGCCTTGCTCGGCGAATCGGGTTCGGGCAAGACGACGCTCTCGCGCGCCATCGCCGGTCTGCACCACCAGTTCACCGGCAATGTGACGTTCGACGGCGACGACCTCGTGCCGAGCAGCTACCGCCGCACCCCCGAGCAGCGGCGGCGGGTGCAGTACATCTTCCAGAACCCCTATGAGGCGCTGAACCCGCGCAAGCGGGTGCGGGAGCTGATCCTGGCCCCCGTCGCGCACCTGCAGGGGAAGGTCGCCGACCCCGACGCCGTGGTGGCCGAGGCCCTGGAGCGCGCCGCACTCCCGGCGGCCTACGGCGACCGGTTCCCCGAGCAGCTGAGTGGCGGTGAGCGGCAGCGGGTGTCGATCGCCCGCGCGATCGCGACCAAGCCCGACATGCTCGTCTGCGACGAGATCACCTCGGCGCTGGACGTCTCAGTGCAGGCGGAAATCGTGACGCTGCTGCGCGGGCTGCAGGACGAGGGGCTGTCGCTCCTGTTCGTCACGCACGACATCGCGCTGGTCTCCAACATCGCGCAGCAGGTGGCGGTGTTGAACCGGGGCCGGATCGTGGAGTACGGGCCGGTGGGCGAGGTCGTGTCCGACCCGCAGCACGAGTACACCCAGGCGCTGATCGCGGACACCCCGGTCTTCAGCGACACCGCGCTCGCGTCCTGAGGCCCCACCCCGGCCACCCCACTTCGCGTTGATCTCCGCGATATCGACCGAATACTCGCCGGTACAAGGTCGATATCGCCGAGATCAACGGGGGGCCGGGGTGGCGCCGCCGCTCTGGCGGCGGGACATGAAGTCGAAGACCGCGCCCTTCTCCAGCTTCAGGAAGCAGGGGTTGGCGTAGGTCTCCTCGTAGGTTTCGGCGCCCCAGGAGTACGCCGTGACGGGACTGAAAACGAGGGGGCACAGCGCCGGCCTGTCGATGGCGGCGATGGAGCCGGCGCGGTCGATCTCGGCGCAGGCGCCGTCCGCCTCGGGGTGGGTGCCGCCGGCCGGGTCGCAGGTCAGCAGCGCCGTGTCGGCGTTACCCCAGGTGAGCGGGAACAGCGGGTCTCCCGGCTCTCCGGGGACGATCGCGAGGCTGTAGACCTCCGCGACCGCGTCCTGCTCGTCCTCCGCGAGAGCGGCGTGGGCCGGTGCGGACGTGAGGGGCGCCGTGACCACGACGGTGCCGATGACCGCACCGAGAGTGCGCCGGATCCTCATGGGTTGACTCCCCATTTCCCTATTCCTTTTTCCCGGTTCCTTGTCCCTGTTCCATGACTGCACGGCGCTGGTGGCGAGACGGCGAACGCGCCACACGGGAACGCTACCGAAACGATAGACACAGGGACGCGCGGTAGCCACGATGGCGGCGCCTATCGCAACCGACACGTGACAAGCGCCCGCCGGACGCGAGGGGGCGGTGGGGTGGAGTTACACCCGCGCGGCGGCCAGAGCGGTCGTCGCCGCGCGGGCAAGCCGGTCGAGGTAGTCCGACGACACCGCGCCGCGCGTGACGGCGAGCCGCCAGTAGAGCGGGCCGAGGATCATGTCGAGCGCCATGTCCACGTCCGTGTCCTCGGGCAGTTCCCCCCGCTCCACCGCGTTGCGGATCACCACCGTGCTGATGTTCTGCTGGGTGTCGCGGATCGCGGACTCCAGCGTCCGCGCGATGTCGGGGTTGCGTGCCGCCTCAGCGAGCAAATCGGGGACGATTTGGGACGCCAGCGGGTGGCGCAGGGCATAGGCGCCGGCTTCGAGCAGGTCGCGCACGTCGCCGTAGAGGGAGCCGGTGTCGGGGACCGGCGTCACCTGTGCAGCTACGACCGAGACGACGTCGATGACCATGGGCAGCTTGGAGTTCCACCGCCGGTAGACCGCGGTCTTGCCCACCCCCGCCCGCTTGGCGACCGCCTCGATCGACAGCCGCCCGTATCCCACGGCGGCGAGCTCGGCGAACACGGCGGCGCGGATGGCCTGGGTCACGTCCTCCTGCAGCACGGCGGCGCCCGCCGGGGCGCGTCGGCGCTGCGACCTCTTCACCGACTGTTCGTTCGTCTCGGGTTTCGCGGAGGCGGGCATGCGCTCACTCTAGCTCAGCGCGACGACGAAACGGTTGCGTTCTATAGGGAAGTGGCCTACGCTCACGTAACGACGAAACGGTTGCGTCCCGTCGAAGATTCCCGCGCGGCCCGCGGACCGCCCCGCGCTGGGGACCGGTGCCGACGACACCACGTGCGGCACCCCGGGCGCCCGCACACCATCCCGCGATCAGCGAAGGCCCTACGCAGTGAGCACACAAGCAGCGCCGCCAGCGCCGACGAGAAGTGCCGCGGAACTCGCGGAACTCCACGGCCTCACGGACGCAAGCGCGCGCCCCACGCTGCTCGACTACGTCCGTCGGCTGTGGAGCCACCGGCACTTCATCAGCGAGTTCGCCAAGGCCAAGTCCACGACCAAGTACAGCAACGCCCGCCTCGGCGGCCTCTGGCACGTGATGACGCCACTGCTCAACGCGGCGGTCTACTACCTGATCTTCGGCCTGCTGATCGGGACCAGCCGCGGGGTCCCCGACTTCATCCCGTTCCTGGTGACCGGCGTCTTCATCTTCACCTTCACGCAGTCGTCGGTTCTCAGCGGCGTTCGCGCGGTCAGCGGCAACATCGGCCTGATCCGGGCGCTGCACTTCCCCCGGGCCTCGCTGCCCATCGCGATGACGCTGGTGCAGCTCCGCCAGCTGCTGGCGTCGATGCTCGTGCTCCTCGCCATCGTGCTGGCGGTGGGGCAGGTTCCGCAGTGGTCGTGGCTGCTCGCGGTCCCCGTGCTGCTGATCCAAGCGCTGTTCAACACGGGGCTCGCCCTGATCGTGGCCCGGCTCGGCAGCAAGATCACCGATCTCGCCCAGCTGCTTCCGTTCGTCCTGCGCACGTGGATGTACGCGTCGGGAGTGATGTACAGCATCGACCACATGGCGGCCAGCGCACCGCCCCCCGTCCACCTGCTGCTCGACCTGAACCCGGCGGCCGTCTACATCGACCTGATGCGGTTCGCCCTGATCGACAGCTTCACCGCCGCGCAGCTCCCCCCACACGTATGGGCCCTCGCACTGGGCTGGGCACTCGCCGCGGCGATCGGCGGATTCGTCTACTTCTGGATGGCAGAGGAGCAGTACGGCAGTGACTGAACAGCAGACGCTCGCCCCGACCGCGGCCCCCGAGCCGGCTCCCATCGACGTCGTGACCGCGGAGGCCAGCACCGCGCCGCCCACCGTCATCGTGGACGACCTGCACGTGGCGTACCGCGTCCAGGGCGCGGGCGGCGCCACGGGGAACAGCGGAGGCGGCGCCACCGCGGCCCTCGCCCGGATGTTCTCCCGGAAGCGACCATCGGGCGTACGCAGGGTCCACGCCGTCAGGGGCGTCAGCTTCACCGCCCGCCGCGGCGAGGCGATCGGCCTGATCGGTTCCAACGGATCGGGGAAGTCCACCCTCCTGCGCGCCGTAGCGGGGCTCCTGCCTCCGGAGAGCGGCACGGTCTACACGGCCGGGCAGCCGTCGCTGCTCGGGGTGAACGCCGCGCTGATGAACGACCTGAGCGGCGAGCGCAACGTGGTCCTCGGCTGCTTGGCGATGGGGATGTCGCCAGCTCAGGTGCGCGAGAGGTACGACGACATCCTGGAGTTCTCCGGAATCAACGAGAAGGGCGACTTCGGCTCGCTGCCGATGCGCACCTACTCTTCGGGCATGGCGGCCCGCCTGCGGTTCGCGATCGCGGCGGCCAAGAGCCACGACGTCCTGATGATCGACGAGGCCCTGGCCACCGGCGACGCGGGCTTCCGAAAGCGCTCGGAAGCCCGCATCCGTGAACTTCGGGAAAAGGCCGGAACGGTGTTTCTGGTCAGCCACAGCACCACGTCGATCCGGGACACCTGCGACCGGGTGCTGTGGCTGGAACACGGAGAATTGGTCATGGACGGCCCCACCGACGAGGTCGTCACGGCCTATCAAGAGTTCAACAAGAAGAAGTGACCGACACTGGGTCCGCCGCTCCTAGAACTGGTAGACGGCACCCTTGTCCGAGTTCAGGCATGCCCTGTTGGGGTAGGTCTCCCGGTACTGCTCGCCACCCGAGGAGAACGCGGTAACCGGAAAATAGATTTTCGGACAGATCATTCCCTCTTCGATGCTGACAATGGAACCGGACCCCGTGATCAGTTCGCACGCCTCCTCCGCCTTGGGGTGGCTACCGGACACGGGGTCGCAGGTCAGCGTGGCGCTCTCGGCCCTCGACCAGTCCAGGGGCCAGTTCGGATCGGTCAACGAGCCGGGGACGACCGCGAGCCAGTAGACCGACGAGGACGCATCGGCGCCAACGTTTTCCTGAGGAGCGGCGTTAGCGGTTCCGGTGAACAGCGTGGCAGCGACTGTGAAAGCGCCCGCGACGGCGCCGAGTGTCTTGAGAATATTCATGAGGGGCCTTCCTCTTTCTGCGACTTTCGCCTGTTCAGCGATGGGTCGTCAAAAGCACGCAACAAAGGCGGACGTGACCCTGTATAACACATGATCACGAAAGTCGAGGATAGTGAAAGAGCACCGTCCACTATTCCCAGAGATCACCCACGCCGCCCGCCAGACAAAAGGTTTCCATCTGGCGCGCGAACCCCATCTCGCCGATATGAAATCACAAGCAGCCGAGCTCCTTGAATGAATAGTCAACAATTCCGGAAGCCAAAGGTCTGCTGGGCGGCCTTGTCGGCGTTCTTCCCTTCCGGTGTTCTTGGGTGAAAAGCGGCAGCGACGAGGGCAGGGGGCTGGGGATGCCGGTCGTGTCCGGGGATGCGGCCGGGCGGGGCATGCGGGCGCTTCCCCGCGATGATCATGGGAACGGTCCCGGTTCTGTCCGGTTTGCCGGGAGAATTCCCATGATCATCGCCAGAGGGGGCTGCGGCAGGAGGGTGCTCCCGTATCGCGGAACGCCCTTCACGCGAAGCGAAAGGACCGCCCCCGCGCTGCGAGCCCCCACCCCCGCCGCACCCGCCCGGGGACCGGCATCCCCAGCCCCCTCCGGCCTCGGTGCCGCTTTTCACCCAAGAACACCGACAAGGCCGCACCCATCGCCCCGGCCCTCGCAGGTCGCGCGGGCCGGGGCGATGGGTGCGTCGGGACGCTGGCGAGCTACCGGTTCAGCAGGTCGAGGGACTGCACGGCGATCTCCAGTTCCTCGTTGGTCGGGATCACCATCACCGGGATCTCCGCCCCGTCCGGGGAGATGACCTGGTCGGTGCCGCGCTCTAGGGACTCGTTCTTCGCCGGGTCGATCCGCAGCCCCAGGCGGTCCAGCCCGGTCACGGCTCCCGCGCGCACGCGTTCGTCGTTCTCGCCGACGCCGGCCGTGAATACGAGGGCGTCGACACGGCCGAGCACCGCGTAGTAGGCGCCGATGTACTTCCGGAGCCGGTGGCAGTACACGTCCACCGCGAGCCGGGCGCCCTCGTCGCCCTCGTCCACCATGCGCCAGACCTCGCGCATGTCGTTGGCGCCCGCGAGCGCGAGCACTCCGCTCTGCTTGTTCAGCGCCGTGTCGACCTCGGCGGCCGACATCCCCCCGTTGCGCGCCAGGTAGGCGTGGAGCGACGGGTCGACGTCGCCGCTGCGGGTACCCATGACCAGACCTTCCAAAGGCGTCAGTCCCATGGAGGTCTCGACGCTCCGCCCGCCCTCGATGGCGGTGGCGCTGGCTCCGTTGCCCAAGTGCAACACGATGACGTTGGTGTCGGCGGGGTCCTGTCCGAGTATCGCGGCCGCGCGGCGCGAGACGTAGGCGTGCGACGTCCCGTGGAATCCGTAGCGGCGCACCTTGTGCTCGGTCCGCCAGGGGGCCGGGACCGCGTAGGTGTAGGCGGCCGGGGGCAGGGTCTGGTGGAACGCGGTGTCGAACACCGCCACCTGCGGCACGTTCGGGAACGCCTTGCGCGCGCCCTGGATCCCCGCCAGGTTGGCCGGGTTGTGCAGTGGCGCGAGCGGGGCCAGTTCCTCGATGGCGTGCTCGACCTCGTCGTCGACGAGGACCGCGCCTCCGAACCGGGCGCCGCCGTGCACCACCCGGTGCCCGACCGCGGCCAGTTCGATCCCGTCCAGGTCCGGCCCGGCCGTGGTGAAGGCGTCCAGGACCGCCTTCAGCCCGGCCTCGTGGTCCGGGCAGGCCTCCCTGCGTTCGTGCTTGCGCGCTGGGGCGCCGGGTGCATCGCCCGGCACCTTGTGGGTGAGGACGCTCTGCCCCTCACCGATACGCTCCACGACACCGGAGGCGACGGGGGCGCCCTTCCCCATGTCGAGAAGCTGGTACTTGATCGACGACGATCCGCTGTTGAGAACGAGCACGTGGCTCATGAACCACTTCCTTGTGTTCCTTGGGCCTGGACGGCCGTGATCGCCACGGTATTGACAATGTCATGCACGGTCGCGCCCCGCGACAGGTCGTTGACCGGCTGCCGCAAACCCTGCAGCACCGGGCCGATCGCCACGGCGCCGGCGCTCCGCTGTACGCCCTTGTACAGGGTGTTGCCGGTGTTCAGGTCGGGGACGACGAACACGGTCGCGCGTCCGGCCACGCGGCTGTCGGGCATCTTGGTCCGCGCGACCCCGGGATCGATCGCGGCGTCGTACTGGATCGGCCCCTCGATCAGCAGGTCGGGGCGCCGTTCCTTGACCATTTCGGTGGCCATGCGCACCTTCTCTACCCCGGCCCCGGACCCGGACGCGCCGGTGGAGTAGGACAGCATCGCCACGCGCGGCTCCACGCCGAACTGCTCGGCCGTCGCCGCCGAGTCGATCGCGATATCGGCGAGCTGTTCGGTGGTGGGGTCCGGGTTCACGGCGCAGTCGCCGTAGACCAGCACCCGGTCGGCCAGGCACATGAAGAAGACGCTGGACACGAGCGACGAGCGCAGGATCTCGAACGAGGGCCGGATGGTCTGCGCCGTCGTGTGTGCAGCGCCCGAGACCATGCCGTCGGCGAGCCCGCACTGCACCATCAGGGTGCCAAAGTAGGACAGCTCGCCCACGGTGTCCATGGCCAGTTCCTTGGTGACGCCCTTGTGCGCCCGCAGCCGTGCGTACTCCTCGGCGAACCGCTCCCGCAAGTCCGAGGTCTCGGGGTCGATGATGGTGACCGCGCTCAGGTCGAACCCGAGGTCGGAGGCCTTGGCGTTGACCTGCCGCGGGGACCCGAGCAGCACCAGGTCGGCGACGTCCCGGCGGAGCAGGAGGTCGGCCGCGCGCAGCACGCGCTCCTCGGTACCCTCCGGCAGCACGATGCGCTTGCGGTCGGCCCGCGCCCGCTCCAGCAGCGTGTGCTCGAACATCAGCGGGGTCACCGTCTCCGAGCGGGCGACCTGGAGCCGCTCCAGCAGGGCGGCTCCGTCGACGGCCTCGGCGAAGGCGGCCAGCGCCGACTCGATCTTGCCCTCGGCGCCGGGGGTGATCCCGCCCCGGACCGCGGCGAGGCGGGTGGCGGTGGAGAAGGTGTCCTGGTCCGTGGCGATGACGGGAAGGCGCACGTCCATGCCCGCGAGGAGGCGGAAGACCGGTTCGGGCATGTACATCTCGCCGGTCAGCACAACACCGGCGACCGACGGGAAGTCGGTGGAGTGGTGGGCGGCGATCAGTGCCGGGAGCATCGCGCCGGCGCGGTCGGCGGCCATGATGACGAGGCGGTCGGCCTCCATCCGGTCGAGCACGTTGGGCAGTGACATCGCCGCGACCACCAGGCCCGAGGTCTCGCGGCCGAGCCGCTTCTCCTCGCCGAAGATCAGGCGGCCGTCGCAGGCGCGCTGCAGGTCGCGCACGGTCGGGGCGCTGAGTCCGGGGACCTCGGGCAGCACGTAGGCGATCCCGTCCAGTTCCTTGCGGAGGGACTCGGCGCGGTCCGGGGCGACCCGGTCGACGACCGTGGCGAGCCGGGTGGCGTGTTCGCGGGCCAGTTCCTGGCGGGCCAGGCCGGTCGCGTCGCGGATCTCGGCGTGGTCGCGTTCCGCACCCGAGACGACCAGCACAACGGGGGTGGCGAGGTTGGCCGCGACCCGGGCGTTGAAGGTGAACTCGGTGGGGGCACCGACGTCGGTGTAGTCGGTGCCCACCACGACCACCGCCGCGCAGCGCGAGGCGAGTGCCCAGTAGGCCTGCATGATGGCGGCCATGGCGGCGTCGGGGTCAGCGTGCACCTCGTCGTAGGTGACGCCAACGCAGTCCTCGTAGTTGGCCTTCAGCTTGAAGCGGCGGCGCAGCGTTTCCACGACCGAGTCGCGCGCGGACGCGTCGACCACGGGCCGGAACACCCCGATCGAGCCCACCGTGCTCGACAGCAGCTCGACCATGCCGAGCGCGATCGTCGCCTTGTCGCTTTCCGCGTCGCTGGACGCGATGTAGACACCGTGCGTCATATCCACTTCTCTCCGCCGGCCGGTGTGCGGGGTCGCTGGACGAAAATGGCGACCATCGCGCCCAATTTTAGGTTGATTCGCACCAGAACTTTGCGATTTCCGCAGTTCACAGCGGTGGCGTGCGTCCCAGGGTGATATGGCGTGCGACGCCCCGCCGAGTCCCCTTCGACCCATGTTCCGGTTAACCGACCGCCGTGACCAGCCACCCGGCCGATTCCCTCGCCCCACCCACGGATTCAACCTAGCGCTCGCTTGGCAACCGGACTAGGATGCACCCCACACAGCCCCCGGGAGGCCCTGCCGATGAGCACACCGAGCGCTCTCACCGACTACTGCAACTTCATCGCCGGGGAGTTCCGCGTCGCGCGCAGCAAGGAGTGGCTGGAGAGCGTCGACCCGGCCACCGGCCGGGTATGGGCGCGCGTCCCCGCTTCCGACGCGACCGACATCGACGACGCCGTTACCGCCGCGCGAAACGCGTTCCCGGACTGGCGCGCCACCCCTCCCCTGCGGCGCGCCGCGCTGCTGCGCCGCTGGGCCGACGCGGTGCTGGCGCGAAGCGGCGAACTCGCCGCCGTCGAGAGCCGGGACAACGGACGCGTGCTGAAAGAAACCCAGGGCGGCGACGTTCCGGGCGGCGCGATGAACATCCAGTACTGCGCCAGTCTCGCGGACAAGATCACCGGCGACACCATTCACCTGGGCCGCGTACCGGGCACCTCCTCGGGCGGCGCCGACGGTTCCGGCGGATCGGTCAACTTCACCCTCTACGAGCCCTACGGCGTCGCGGGGATCATCATCCCGTGGAACGCCCCGCTGGCGATGTTCTTCGCCAAGGTCTCCGGAGCACTGGCAGCGGGAAACACGGTCGTGGTCAAGCCCGCCGAGCACGCCTGCTGCTCGATCCTGGCCGCCTGCGAGCTCTTCACCGATCTCAGCCTCCCGCCCGGCCTGGTCAACGTCGTCTCGGGGACCGGACCGACGGCGGGAGAGGCCCTCGTCGACCACCCCGGTGTGGCCAAGCTGGACTTCACCGGCTCCACCGCGACCGGGCGCCGCGTCACCCAGCGCGCGTCGGCCAACCTGAAGGACGTCTCCCTCGAACTCGGCGGCAAGTCGCCCAACATCGTCTTCGACGACGCCGACGTGGACGCCGCTGTCGCGGGCGTGGCCGGAGGTATCTACACCGGCGGGGCCGGGCAGTCCTGCGTGGCGGGGTCGCGCGTTCTGATCCAGGACACCGTGTTCGAGGAGTTCACCGACCGCCTGCGGGCGCATGCCGCCTCCATCCGCCTGGGCGACCCGCGCGACCCCGCCACCGACATGGGGCCGATCGCGTTCGCCGGCCAGTACGAGAAGGTCCGCGGCTACCTGGAGCTCGGCCCGCGTGAGGGGGCGACGGTGGTCTTCGGTGGGCGGAGTGGAGCCGACGCCCTCCGCGCGGCCGCGTCGCCGGATACCGACGTGGACCGGTCGCTGGCGGGCGGCTACTGGGTCGAGCCGACACTGCTGTCGACGACCGACAACGGGCTGCGGGTCTGCCAGGAGGAGATCTTCGGTCCGGTGGCCGTAGCGATCCCCTTCGCGACCGAGGACGAGGCGTACGCGATCGCCAACGACACCGACTACGGCCTGGCCGCCGGCGCGTGGACGCGCGACCTCGACCGGGCGCACCGCGCCATCGCTTCGCTCCAGGCGGGGACGGTCTGGATCAACACCTACCGCCGACTGCACTGGGCGGTCCCCTTCGGGGGCCACAAGCAGAGCGGGAACTCCCCGGCGAACGGCGTCCGCGGCCTGGGCGAGTGGCTCACCCTCAAGGCCGCCTGGGTCGAGCTCGGCCCGGGTGGCCCCCGGTGACCGTGACGCTCGACCCACGACGCCGGTGTCCCCCGTCCCCTCCGTTGATCTCGGCGATATCGACCGAATACTCGCCGGCACAAGGTCGATATCGCCGAGATCAACGGAGACCAGGGGGCAAGGCAGCGCAGGTACTCCGATGAACAGGGAGGGTGAGGGCGATGAGGATGCGGGCGGCGGTGCTGACGGAGTTCGGCGCTCCGTTGGAGATCCGCGATGTGGACATCTCGGACCCCGGCCCCGGCGAGGTCCGCGTGCGGATCGCCGCGTCCGGCATCTGCGGTTCCGACCTCAAGGCGGTCGACGGCGCCAGCCCCGTGGTGTCCGGGCTCCCCGTCGTCTGCGGGCACGAAAGCTCGGGCACGGTGGAGGCGGTCGGCGCGGGCGTGACCGCCTACGCGCCGGGCGACCCCGTGCTGATCGCCCTGGGGCGGTCGTGCGGCCGGTGCCGGAGGTGCGGGCGCGGCGAGGGTCATCTGTGCACGGATGCCGCGCGGACGCGGGCCATCATGGGGCTGATGCCCGACGGCTCCACCCGGCTGCGCCTCGACGGCACGGCCATGCGCCCCTACCTGGGCATCGGCGGGTTCGCGGAGTACACGGTGGTGCACGAGCGCCAATTGATGCCGCTCCCGCGCGGGGTGGATCTGGCCGCCATGTCCCTGCTGAGCTGCGCCGTGGTGACCGGTGTCGGGGCGGTCGTCAACACGGCCCGCGTCGAGGCGGGTGCCACCGTCCTGGTAGCGGGCTGCGGCGGTGTCGGGCTCAACGTCGTCCAGGCGGCGGTGCTGGCCGGTGCGTCCCGCGTCATCGCGTCCGATATCGCGGCGACGAAGCTGACGGCGGCCGAGCTCTTCGGCGCCACCGACGTGCTGCCCTCCGACCCGGGCGGCGCGAACGCCGCCGACCTGGCCACCCGTGTCCGCGAACTGGAGCCGGACGGGGTGGACTACGCGTTCGACGTGACGGGGGTCCCCTCCGTACTCGCGGCCGCGTTCGAGGCGACGCGGCCGGGCGGCACAACGGTCATGGTGGGCAGCCCCCCAGCGGGCACCAACATCTCCGTCCCCGCGGGTGCGCTCTTCGGCTCCCGCCGCCTCATGGGGTGCCAGGGCGGCGACGGCTCGGCCGCCTCGGACCTGCCGCGTCTGGTGGACCTGTGTCTGGCCGAACGCCTGGACCCGGGCGGGCTCATCAGCGAGCGGGTGGGACTGGACGCCATCAACGACGCGATCGGCCACGTTCGGGCGGGCGAGGTCGTGCGGGCGGTCGTGGTGTTCTAGCGGACCTCCCCCGTGGAGGCCGGCGCCCCTGCCCCTCGGCGCTTCGGGGACCCCGACGACCAGGGTGGCACCGCCGCGCCCGCACCCAATTTGGCCAAGCGATTGCTTGGTCGCATTCCCGCGGGTTACCGTTGACGGAAACAGAAACTGAAACATGTTCTGCTTTCCGGCGGCGGAAAGGAGCCCCCGTGCCGTTCGCCGACCTCCCCAACGTCCGGCTCTTCTACACGGTGGACGGGCCGCACGACGCGTCCGGCGACCCGGCGCGGGACACCGCGAGCGCCCTCCTGCTGGTCCACGGATGGGGGTCGGACTCCCACGAGTGGGTGCGGCACGTCCCCGACCTCGCCACGGACCACCGCGTCATCGCCCCCGATCTGCGCGGGCACGGCTACTCCGCGACCACCCGCACCGGCGCCACCCCGCGCACCATGGCCGCCGACCTGCTCCTCCTTCTGGAGCGACTGCGGGTCGACCGGATCGTCGCGATCGGCCATTCCATGGGTGGGCAGATCGTCGGCCACCTGGCCATCGACCGGCCGGACCTCGTCACCGCACTCGTGACCATCGACCCCGCCTACGGCTTCGGCCCCGAGCTCGCAGATTCCTTTCCCGCCATCGCGCGCGAGCTCGCCGGGCCCCGGGGGACCGACGCCGCGATCGCCACCGAGGCGTGGGTCTCGTCCCCCGCCACCCCGCGGTGGATCCGCACCTGGCACACCCGGCGACTTCTCGCCACGCCGCCGCAAGTCCTGGCCGAGGCGTTCGCCGCCATGTTCACCGCGACCGACGCCATCGGCCCGCGCGCGGCCGCCGAGGACCACCTCATGCGGCGCCCGCAGCCCACGCTGAGCTTCCGGGCCGATCCGGAACTGGCCGAATGGGAGCGCCCTCTGCTGGCCCACCCCCGTTCCGCGGTCGTCTGCTGGCCGGGCTCAGGGCACCGGATGCACGAGGAGCGCCCCGACGAGTTCCTGACCGTCCTCGACCGCTGGCTCGACCGACTGGAGGTGCCCGGACCGAACGCCGTGTGACGCCCCTGCCGGAAAGGCCACCTGACGAAAGGCCCCGCTGCGGGAGACCCCGCGAGAGGCACTGTGCAACCGGAGGCACGATGAAGTTCGCCATCTTCATGAACCCGCAGATCCCCGGTTCCGGATTCGCGGCCGAGGCCACCGCCACGGCCAAGCGGCCCATCGGGCGTGACGTGCGGTCCTACCAGAACCTCCTGAGCGAGGTCCGGGAGATCGCCGTCCACGCCGACCGGATCGGCTACGACGCGCTGATGCTGACCGAACACCACTTCCACTCCGAGGGGTTCGAGTTCTCGGTCAACCCGCTGATGGTGCTGGCCGACCTCGCCGCCCGCACCGAGCGGATCCTGCTCGCCCCGCTCGGCCTGGTCCTGCCGGCCTGGGACCCCATCCGCGCGGCCGAGGACGTGGCCCTCCTCGACCAGTTCTGCCAGGGGCGGCTGCGCCTCGGCGTGGCCCGCGGCTACCAGTCGCGCTGGGCCAACGTCCTGGGCCAGCGGTGGCACTCGCAGGCCGCCCGCAGCGACGGGTCCGCGAGCGACGACCGGAACTTCGACGTCTTCGGCGAGCTGCTGAAGATCATGAAGCTGGCCTGGACCCAGGAGTCCCTGCGCTACAAGAGCGATGTCATCGACTACGAGGTCCCCTCCCCCTACAGCGGGATCGAAGGGTGGCCGGCCCAGGAGTGGACCCGGACCTTCGGCGCTCCCGGCGAGCTGGACGACGAGGGCCGCGTCCAGCGGGTGTCGGTCGTGCCCCGGCCCTACCAGGACCCGCACCCCGAGCTCTGGCAGCCGTTCACCATCAGCGACCGCTCCGTGCGGCGCTGCGCGCGGGAGGACATCCTGCCGTGGATGTTCACCCCCATCCCCGGCGAGCACCGCAAGAAGGCGGAGCTGTACCGGGACGAGGCCGCCCGGAACGGTCGGGACTACCGGCTGGGTGAGCACACCGGCGTCCTCAAAATCGTGGGCATGGCGCCCACCAAGGACGAGGCCGTCGCCACCTACGGGGCCAAGATGCACCGCGACTTCGCCTCGTTCTTCGGCTCGTTCGGCTACCTGGAGGTGCTGCGCACCCAGGAGGACGACGAGCGGCGGCCGATCAGCCCGGCCAAGGGCGACTTCCGGCGCATGGCCGAGGTCCAGCTCGCGCTGATCGGCAGTCCGGACGACGTCAAGCGCGGCATCGAGGCGACGCTCACGGAGATCCCCGACCTGGAGTGGTTCGGCCTGTTCATGCAGGGGCAGCAGGGCGTCCTTCCGCTCGACACGGTCAAACGCAATCTGGAGATGTTCGCCGAGAAGGTGATCCCAGAGTTTCGGGACTAAACCCGGCCTGACCCCCGACTTCAGGACCCCTCCGGGGTCCTGTTTTTTTGGCTGCGCTCAAACTATCCGCCGCCCTATAGGAAAACCGGCCAGAACCGGCCATAATTTACTACCCGCCGTGGCTGGATAAGCACAATAGAGAGCATCGCATGGAGCTCGAAAGACTCGTCCTGGGCCTGATCACCGCCATCCTGCTCCCTTATTCGATTCCGGCGATCCGCTCGCGGCTGACCGTCGCACTACCCCTGAGCACCGGTTATGCGGTTTACACGCTGCTGCCCGTTGCATTTTCAATCAAACCGGCCGTACTCCTTCCGCTCTGCCTGGCCTCCAGCTGGGCGCTGGCCCACCTGGTCAGGGGTGACGAGGACATGCAGGGATCGCCGCGGATCTTCCTCCCGGACGGGGTACAGAAGTTCACACTCGTGCCTACAAGCCTTACGGCACTGACGGTTCTGTCCGCCGCGGCGGTGTACGGGGTACCTCAGATGCTCGAAGCGACTGGTGGGATTATCATGGATGACGAGATGGCGATCGTGATCTCCGGATTCTTGATCTCCACCTTCGTCGGGGGCGAAGTCGTCACACATATGCTTCGCCCCTTCTCCGCAGAACTAAAGAAAGCCGGCGCAGAGGAAATGGCGCCCCTGAAGGGGGCAGGGACGGTCATTGGCTGGTTGGAGCGTTCACTAACTTTCATCTTCGTGGTGGCCGGGCGGCCGGAGGCAGTGGCCGTCGTGGTCGGGGTCAAGGGTCTGGCTCGCTTCCCGGAACTACAGAGCCATCAGAAAAGATTCGCGGAGTACTTTCTCATCGGCACGATGACCAGTATTGGTGTCGCGTTACTCACAGCGGTGATCGTCCGCATCGCGATAGGGGTAAATGCATTAGGGTAATGGAGCACAAGGGTGACGGAACAGATAACAATTCATCAGCACCCGTTGTTCATAGCACTTGAGGAACTCGATCTCCCCCATCAGGACTTCATCATCGCGGGCAGCGGTCCCCTCCTCGCCCACGGGATCCGCGACAACATCACCGACCTCGACATCGTCGCCCGCGGCCCGGCCTGGGAGCTGGTACAGACGATGGGGCCGGTCCAACCGGCCCCCTGGGAGGACGTCACCCGCGTCCTCCTGTTCGGCAGCCGCCTGGAGGTCCTCAACGGCTGGTTCCCCTCGATGTGGGACGTCGACGAGTTCATCGACAGCCGCGAGATCCGCCACGGCCTCCCCTTCGCGCCGCTCGACCGCGTCCTACGGTGGAAGAGCCGCCTCGGACGCGCCAAGGACCTCGCCGACATCGACGCGACGCTCCAGTACTTCACGGCCGCGGCGCTGCCCCCGAGCGTCTGAGCCGCCCACGGCCACCGCCGTGCGCGGCGCCGGGTCGGACGGACCGGCGCACCGGCGCAGCGGGGGTCAGAACAGGATCGACATCACCGCCCCGACCTCACGGAAGCCCACACGCCGATACGTGGCCCGCGCCGGGGTGTTGAAGTCGTTGACGTACAGGGTGACCCGCGGCGCGATCTCCTCCCGCGCCATGCGCGCGACGGCCGCCACGCCGCCCGCGGCGTACCCTTGGCCGCGCAGGTCGGGATGGACCCACACCCCCTGGATCTGGCAGGCGTAGGGGGTGACCGCGCCGACTTCCGCCTTGAACACGATGCGCCCGTCCTCGATGCGCGCGAACGCCCGCCGGGTGCGCACGAGCTCCTCCACGCGGGCACGGTAGAGCGCTCCGCCATCCCCGGAGTCCGGCGGCACCCCCACCTCCTCGGTGAACATCGCGACACACGCCGGCACCAGGATCCCGATCTCGCTCACCCGGACCCGGCGCACCAGCGGGTCGGAGGCGACGAGCGGATCGCCGTCGAGCTCCATGACCGGCTGGTTGCCGCGGATGACGCGGGCGGGTCCCCACACCGGGCCGAGCCGCTCCCACATTTCGGAGACCTGGTCGATCGGCCCGACAATGGACGAGCAGCGCCGACCCTGCCAGCGGGCGTGCTCGGAGAACTGGCGGATGGCCGCGGACGACGCGCTGACGGGCACCAGATTGGCGCCCGAGTAGCACAGCGCCGAGATCGCGCCGTGCTCGATGTAGCCCCACAGCTCGCTACCGAGCCGCCCGGTGTCCAGACCGGTGGCGCGCACCCGGGAACTGACGAAAACGTTCCCGACCGGGTCGGCGTCGAGCAAAGCGTGAACGGCCGCGCTGTCGCGCTGGCCGAGGACGCGCACCGACGAGGTCCGCAGCACCCGCATCACCTCACCTCGCAGCGGCCGCTCCGGGCATCCGTTCCGGGACGCCCCTAAGCGCGCGTCCGGGGATCGACCGGGTGCCGCGAACCGTCGTGATCCTCGCGTTTCCAGACTAATCGACTGGTTACCGCCCCGTTCACCGGTTGGTACCCGCAACCGCCGAAATAGACGGGATTGCAGGTGGAAGCGGAGAAACGGCGGAATCGCCTGCGAGCGACACGGGCTCCGACGCGCCGGGAGCGGGCGTCGACCGCGTGTTCGCTCTCTTCCCCCGCGACGTCCGAGGCTCTGGCTCGGGCAAGGCGGCGCAGATCCGGTCCGCGCCGTCGAACGTGCCGTCGGCCCGCGGCAGCCGCCCGTCGCGCAGGTAGGCGAACAGGGTGTTGTCCACACACTCGTTGCCGCTGAGCGCGACCCCGTGGGAGATGCCGCCGTCCTCGATGACCAGCCCGGACGTGGGAAAACGCCGGTGCATCGCGTAGGCGCCGTCCAGGGGGGTGGGGCCGTCCTCCGTCGCGTGGATCAGCAGCGCGCTCTTCACCCGCGATCCGTCGACCTGGAACCACTCGCCCGCCTCGGCCGGCCAGAACGCACACGACGCGTTGTACCACACATTGTGCCACCCAAGGAACGGCGCGTCGGCGTGGATCCGGGTGCCATCCGCGTGCCACGTCGACCACGAACGGGGCCAGCGCGCGTCGGTGCACTCCGTGGCGAGGTATCCGGCGAAGGCCGGTTCGTCCTCCGCGGTCTCCCCCAGCCGCTCGAAGGCCGCGATCAGCCGGTCCGGATCCTCGTCGTTGGCCATGTCGGCCAGGGCTCCGGCCAGCAGCGGCCAGGCCGAGGCCGCGTAGGTCGCCACCATGTAGGTGGACTCCAGCTCCGTGGGTCCGATCCGTCCGCCGGCGAGCTTCTTGCCCAGCGCGGACCGCGTCGCGTAGTACCGGCCGGCCACTTCGGCGGCGGAGCTTCCCAGGCCGTACGTGGCCTCATGACGGGCGATCCAGTCGAAGAAACCTCCCGCGGCCGCGTCCAGCGATCTGCTCTGCTCCAAGTTGCCCTGGTACCAGCCCCGACCCGGATGGACGACGCTGTCAAGCACCAGCCGCCGCACCCGATCGGGGTAGAGCGTCGCGTAGACGGCGCCGAGGTAGGTGCCGTAGGAGTAGCCGAAGTAGTCGATGCGGTCGCGTCCGAGCGCCGCGCGGATGGCGTCGATGTCGTGCGCGCTGTCGGTCGTGCGCATGTGCGCGAGCAGCGCCCCGCCGGCCGTGTCGCACGCTTCGGCGTAGGCCTTGGCCCGTTTGACCAGGAGGTCCTCGTCTTCGTCGGTGGCGGGGACGGTGTCGGGCCGCGGCGGCGCGAAGAAGTCCGGGTCGCAGGTGAGGGCGGGCGTGCTCGCTCCGGTGCCGCGCGGGTCGAATCCGATGACGTCGTAGGCGTTGCGCAGGTCGTCGGGGAGGCTCCGGGCGATATCAGCGGCGAGGAACCGCCCGCTGCTGCCCGGCCCTCCGGGGTTCACCAGCAGGGCCTCGGTGGCCTGCCCGCGTGCGGGGACCCGGGACAGCGCGATCTCGACCGCGGCGTTGCGCGCCTCGGCGTCGTGGTCCAGTGGAACTACGAGGCGAGCGCATTCCATCTCGATGTTCCTGGGGGTCTCCAGGTCGGCGCACTTCCCCCAACGCAACGGGGCGTAGTGCCTGGCGGGCGCCTCCGCGGCGGCGTCGGCCGTCGCCGCGTGTCCGTCCGCCGGATGCGTCACCGACACCGTCGTCGACGCCAACACCAGCCCGGCCCCGGCCACCGCGAATCTCCGCGCGTTCCCCTGCACCTCGCCCCGTCCTTCCGCCCCACGGTGATCACTCGAATTCTCTCTGTGATCAAGCGCGATACGGAGAAGCGACACGGTGGCCTCGGACGATGCACCGGGTCGATACCATCGACTTCCGACCTGCGGGAGCGAGGGAGCCACATATTGCGTTTGGATCGCGTCGATGAGCGGATCATCGCCATCCTCGGCGCCGACGCGCGTACCAGTTTCGCCGACATCGGTTCGGCCGTGGGCCTCTCCGCCTCGGCCGTGAAACGACGGCTCGACCGGCTGGTGGAGTCCGGCGCGGTGCGCGGCTTCACGGTGATCCTGGAGCCGGCGGCCATCGGGTGGACCACCGAGGCGTTCATCGAGGTGTACTGCCGGCCGCGCACGTCACCCGCCGAGATCAAGGCCGGGCTGGCCAACTACGCCGAGGTCACGTCGGCCTGCACCGTCACGGGTGAGGCCGACGCCATGGTGCAGGTCCGGGCCCGGGACATGCACCACCTGGAGGAGACGATCGAGCGCATCTGCGCCGAGCCGTTCGTCGTCCGAACGAAGAGCACGCTGGTGCTGTCCCGGCTGGTCGATCAGTCGATGCTGAGCGGGTCGGCCGGTGACGCCCCCGGCCCGTCGGCCGACCCGTCGGGAGGTCAGTCCTCGGGCAGCTCCACGGGCGCGATCTCGTCGTAGCGGTCGCCCGGCCCCGGGTTGAGGGGGTCGGTGGCGCCGCCGAAGTGATGCATCACGCCCCACACCGCGTTGAGCGCGGTCTGCACGGCGCCCTCGGCCCACCCCGCGGTCCACGAGATGTCGTCGCCCGCGAGGAACAGGCCGCGGTACCGCTCGTCCAGGCGGTCCTGCTTGAAGTGGGTGAACAGGCGGCGCTGGTAGCGGTAGTGGCCCGGCAGGTTGGCCTTGAACGCGCCCATGAAGTAGGGCTCGTCCTCCCAGGAGACGGTGACCGGGTCCCCGATGATGTGCGAGCGGATATCCACCCCCGGGTAGACCTTGGCCAGCGAGTTGAGCATGACCTCCAGGCGCTCGTTGGCGGAGAGCGGAAGCCACTTCAGCGAGTCGTCGCACCAGGTGTAGGACAGGCAGATGGCGGCGGGACCGTCGCCCTCGCTCTCCAGCAGGTAGGTACCGCGGGTCATCCGGTCGGTGAGCGTCATGCTCATGACGTCGCGCCCGGTGGCGGGGTCGACGTCGCGCCAGAACGGGCGATCGACGGGCACGAACAGCTTGGACGACTCCATGTAGTGGGTGCGCTCGATCGCGGTCCAGTGGTCGATCGGCAGCAGGCCCTCGTCGCACTCGATCTTGCTGAGCAGCATCCAGCTCTGCGCGGTGAAGACCGCGGCCGGGTAGGTGCGGATGGAGCCCGAGGCGTCGGTGACCGTGATGTTGCCCGGGCCCCGGCCGCCTGGGGCGGCGGTGCGGCGCAGCCCGGTCACCGCCGGGCGCGGGCCGCCCTCGTGCAGCGAGGCGAGGCTGGTGCCCTCGGGCCAGTGGACCAGCTTGTCCGGGACGTCCTCCCACAGCCGCAGCGGGAGCTGCTGGCAGCCGCCGACGATGCTGAGGTGGTCGTCGTCGGCGCCGGTGTAGGTCACCCGGAGGATCTCCAGGATCGAGTTGGGGAAGTCGGTGTCCCAGCCGCCGGTGCCGAATCCGACCTGGCCGAAGATCTCCCGGTAGCGGAAGGAGGAGAAGGCGGGGGAGTCGCAGAGGAAGCCGTAGAACGTCTGGTTGTCCAGCTTCGCGACGAGCTCGTCCCAGATCTCCTTCATCCGCGGGACGTCGCGGTCGCGGATGGCCTGCTGCATCTCGCTGTGCCGGGAGCCGCGCTCCAGGGTCTCGTTCCAGGCACGGGCCACCGCGCCGTAGACCTCGGGGAGGTCGTCGGTGGTACGGGCGTAGTGCGCCTCGCCCTTGAGGTCGACCACCGTGCTGGGGGTGTCAGGGGCCAGCGGGTTGGGGAACGGGGTGGTGCGCAGCCCCATCTTGTCGGCGTAGTGGAAGAAGGAGGTCGAGGACGGCGGGAAGCGCATGGCGCCCATCTCCGCCACGACGTCCTCGGCGGCGTCCGTCACCCCCGGGAAGCGCGCGGTGCGGAGCCGCCCCCCGATCTGGTCGGCCTCGTACACGACGGGCTTGAGGCCCATCTTCATCAGCTCGTAGGCGGTGATGATGCCCGAGAGGCCGCCGCCGATGACCGCCACCTCGGTGCCGTGGCGGGAGGCGGGCACGGAGCCGAGCCCGGCCGGGTGGGCCAGGAACTCGTCGTAGGCGAACGGGAAGTCGGGGCCGCACATGGTGAGCGGCTTCCGCGCCGCGTTCTCGGCGGACCCGGCGGCCGCGTCGGTGGTAGGCACGGCGGTGGGCACGGCAGACGTCATCGAGTGCATCCTCCAGGTGGGCACAGGGGTGTGCGGGGTGGGTGTCGGGTCGGTCGGTGGGGCGGAAGCGCGGGCGCGCTGCCCGGGTCAGCCGTCGGTGAGCGAGGCGTAGAGCTCGGGGCGGCGGTCGTCGAGGTAGGGCGTGGCCGCGCGGGTCTCCCGCAGGGCCGCGGCGTCGACGTCGGCGACCAGCAGCTCCTCGTCGGCTCCGGCCCGCAGGATCTCGCCGCCGTCAGGGCCGATGAGGCAGCTCAGACCGCAGTAGTCCAGCTCGCCCTCGCGGTCGCAGCGGTTGACATAGGCGACGAAGAGGCCGTTCTCCAGCGCGCGGGCGGGGAGGACCGTGGTGGCGACGCTCGTGTAGGGGCGCATCAGCGCCGTGGGGACGAGCAGGAGCTCGGTTCCGGCCAGGGCGTGCGCCCGCACCATCTCGGGGAATTCGACGTCGTAGCAGATCAGCAGGCCCAGCCGCAGCCCGTCGAGGGTGGCCTGGACGACGGGGGTGTCGCCGGGGGCGAAGGCGTCGCGGTCGAGGGAGCCGAAGAGGTGGTTCTTGCGGTATCCGGCGAGCGGCGCACCGGTGCCGTCGACGAGGCGGACCGTGTTGAACACCCGCCCGTTCTCGCGCTCGGGATACCCGTAGAGGAGGGCGACACCGGTCGCGGCGGCGATCCGTGCGACCTCGGCGTGCAGCGGACCGTCGGCCGGTTCGGCCAAGCGGTCGATGTCCGCGCCGATGTTGTAGCCGGTCATCGACATCTCGGGGCTGGCCAGCAGCCGCGCTCCGGCCTCGGCCGCCGAGCGGGCCCGCGCGTCCAGGCGCCGCAGGGCGCTCTCGACGTCGCCGCTGGGACCGGCGCCCTGGTCCAGGGCGATGCGCAGCGTTGGTGACGCGTCGGCCGCGCCCCGGTCCGCGCGGCGCCCGGTCCGGTCCGGAGCACTGGTCATGCCGTTCCTCCCATCGTCCCGATCGCGGGCGGGTTCGCACGCTTCCGCCGCCCATCCACTCTAGACGCAAAACATGGTCAGAATATTGCGACGAACGTGGATATTCATTGCGAGATTCGCGTTAATACCATCAAATTATTGATTCAACGCGCGCGCTTTTGGCGGAAACGCGAGCGGGGGCAGCGCCGACGGTCGGCGCCACCCCCGCGTGGCATGAACGTGTCGGGCGCGTACGCTACAGCTCCCGCTCCACCGGGGCCTTCACGGCCTCGGCCTCCAGTCGGGAGGTACGCATGCTGTAGCCGAAGTAGATCGCCAGGCCCGCAAGCAGCCACACCCCGAAGGTGACCCAGGTGGCCACGCCCATGCTCAGCATCAGGTAGGCGCAGCTCAGGACGCCCAGCACCGGGGTGATCGGGGAGAACGGCACCCGGAAGTCGCGCTTGAGCTCCGGCCGCGTCCTGCGCAGCACCACCACGGCGACGTTCACCAGGGCGAAGGCGAACAGGGTACCGATGCTGGTGGCGTCGGCCAGGTGTCCGAGCGGGACCAGGGCGGCGAGCACGGCGATGAACACGGTGAGGATGACGGTGTTCCAGCGCGGCGTGCCGTTGGCGTCGACCTTGGAGAAGATCTTCGGGATGAGGCCGTCGCGCGACATCGCGAACAGGATGCGGGTCTGGCCGTAGAGCACGACCAGAACGACACTGGCGATCGCGACGACCGCGCCGATGGCGAAGACGACGGACCAGATGGGCGTGCCCGTCACGTCGGTGAGGATCTGCGCGAGGGTCGCCTCGGTGTTCTCGAAGATGGTCCACGGCACCGCGCCCACCGCGGCGAAGGCCACCAGGCAGTACAGCGCGGTCACAATGATCATCGAGAGCATGATGGCGCGCGGCAGGTCGCGCTGGGGGTTCTTGGCCTCCTCGCCGGCGGTGGAGGCGGCGTCGAACCCGATGTAGGAGAAGAACAGGGTCGCCCCGGCGGCGCTCACACCCGCCATGCCCAGCGGCATGAAGGGGGCGAAGTTGCCGTCCTGCACCGCGGTCATGGCGATGACCACGAACATGGCCAGCACACCGAGCTTGATGACGACCATCACGCCGTTCAGCCACGCGCTCTCGCGGATGCCGACCAGCAGCGCGACCATCGCGAGCACGACCACCACGGCCGCGGGGACGTTGATGATCCCGCCGTCGGCCCCGGGCGGCTGGGTGAGGGCGTCCGGCAGGCTCACGCCGGTCACCAGGTAGAGCAGCTGGTTGATGTACTCTCCCCAGCCGACGGCGACGGCGGCCACCGACACGCCGTAGGTGAGCATCAGACACCACCCGCAGACCCAGGCGACGAGTTCGCCCATGGTCGCGTAGGTGTAGGAGTAGGCCGAGCCGGAGGCCGGGATCATCCCGGCGAGCTCGGCGTAAGCGAGCGCGGAGAAGAGCGCGGTCACGCCGGCGATGACGAAGGCCAGGACGACGGCGGGCCCGGCGACCGGGACCGCCTCTCCGAGCACGACGAAGATGCCGGTGCCCAGGGTGGCGCCGATGCTGATCATCGTCAGCTGCGCCAGGCCCATCGACCTCTTCAGGCTGCCGCCCTGGCCCTGACCGGTCTCGTCGACCAGCCGCTCGACCGGCTTGCACCGCTTGATGCGCGCACCGATCCCGGGCCGCGCCGGGGCTGCGGCTTGTTTCTGCGCGGTGTCCTCGACCAACTGCATGCTCCTCGGGGGGAATGTCGGCATGACGTACGGGCTGCACGCAGGGGTGCAGACGCACGTGGATGTACGGGGTGCGCGTTTCGGCGGGATGGGAGTACCGGGACAGCACGCCACAGATGTCCCGATATGCCGGAAACACACCGTTGCAACGGTACCGGTGTTACCTGGGCAACAGAACCATCATCCTTTGCGGGATGAGGTCGAATACCCCACACATGTTGCCTATACGCGCAACGAAACGCGCATAATTGTGCGTGACATCACATTTCCCTGTGGTCTGGGCTTCATGGCGGGCGTCACGCACATCGCCGCACGTCACGACTGCTGGGGCTCCCCGTCGGCCTGCGGATCGACAGATTCCCCGCGATCGTCGCGGGCCGACGGGGTCTGCTGGGCGGCCTTGTCGGCGTTCTTTCTTTCCGGTGTTCGGTGGTGAAAAGCGGCACCGACGGCGGTGGGGGGTCGGGGACGCCGGTTGTCGCAGGGGATGCGGTCGGACAGGGCAGCGGCGGCGGCCCGCCCCGCCGGTCGCCTGCCCGGTGGAGCGGGGGCGGCGATGAGGTGGGGCGGGGCACCTCTGACCGGCTCCCGGGCGTCCGCGCGCCGGGTATGCCCGGTTTGCCACAAGTTCCCCGCGATGATCATGGGAACGGTCCCGGTTCTGTCCGGCTGGAGTTTCGGGTTTTTCAGGGGTCATAACGCGCCGATGTCGCTGAGGAGCTGTTCGATCTTGGTGGCCCTGTGTTCCTCCTGGTGGGGGTGGCCACCGCAGGATTCCGTGATCGCGGGCGCGCAC
>NZ_BAAAPC010000029.1:0-60755 GCF_039530945.1 Nocardiopsis rhodophaea | reverse complement strand
TGTTTAGCCCGGCGGTGCGGGCGGCGTTGATGGCGCAGCGCCAGAGGTGCGCGTGGCAGGGCGGGTGTGATCGGCCGATTGCGTGGTGCCAGGTGGATCACAAGGTCGCGTGGTGGGACGGGGGCCGCTCGGATTTGTCCAACGCCCAGCCGTTGTGCCGGTTCCATAATTTGGAGAAAGAGCATCGTCGGGCGCGGGAGCGGGGCTGGGGGCCCCGGCCCCCCGGGAAGCCCAAGCCCCCACCCCCACCACCCCCGCAGGCGCCTCCGCCTGGGCGGCCCGGGTCCGAGCAGCGCAAGCGGCCGGGCCGGGGCGCGCATCCTTCGGCCGCGGAGGGCGGACCGGGTGAGGGGTCCGGCGATCCGGATTGGTGTTGATCGATCGGAGCGCGCGAAGCTGAATGGATGACCCGCCGGGCGGGAAGCCCGGCGGGGCTATCGGTGTGCCCGTGATCGGCTGGGTTGTCGAGGCACGCCTTGATTCACCGGGTCTTTGGGCCGCGTCTGGTTGGGCGGCCGGTGAATGGCGCGTGTCGTATCGGCTCCGGTCTTGACCGCGCGCCTCGCTGGGCGTGCTGCCCGACCTCTGCGATGTCGGCTGAGTTCTTCGTCCCGCGGGATGTGAAGGTCAGCGGTGGCGTTTGGCGTTGCACCAGGCCGCCCCTCGGGAGCGCTCTCCTGGTTCGGTGCGGTCGGCCGGCCGTTTGAACCCCGCCCTGGTGATCTGGGTGAGGCCCGTACCGTTCGGGGTCGGGTTCCGCGCTAATCGAGCTCATAGATGTGGCCGGTCTGGGCGCCCTCGATGGAGCGCACGTAGGCCCGGGCGACCTGCGCGAGGTCTACTGGCGGGACACCGGGGAAGTAGGCGCCGTAGTCCGCGAGGGACTCAGTGAAGACCGTGGGGCTGATGGCGTTCACGCGCCGCGCCACCCACAGACCAGCCGGAGTCGGCCGGGCCGCCGCCATTGTTTCATGAGCCTAGTCGGAAGCGTGGCCGGACAGTCGGGCCAGGGCGTTCTTCGAGGTGAGGCAGCCTCTGGTGACAAGGTCGAGGTTGGTGAGCGACGCCTCGTGCGCCGCGTTCTCGGCCGCCGTCACGCAGTCGGCGACGACATGCACGGTGAAGCCGAGGTCGGTGCCGTGCCGCGCTGTCTGCTCCACCGTCAAGTTGGTGGCCACACCGGTTACCAGCAACGTGTCGATTTCCTGCTCGGCGAGCCACTCCGGCAGCGCGTTCCCCGCGAGCCCGGACAGCTTCTGGTTGTCGACGACGCGGTCGCGCTCGCCCAGCTCAGCCATCTCCGGGATCAGCTGGGCGCCCGGTGCTTCGGGCCGGAAGGACTCCTGGGCCTCACCCACAGCGTTCATGAATCCGGTGTTGCGTACGAGGCCGCCTTCTCCCTCAGGCACGGTGAAGCGGGTGAACACGATAGGCAGACCGGCCGCGCGGGCGCGGTCGTGGAAACGGGTGGCCTGCTCCACCACCCCGCTGCGCAGCACCGGCTCACTCAGCATCGCGCCGAAGAAGCCCTCCGGCTTGATCACGTTGACCTGCCAGTGGAGGGCGAGAACGGCGGTTCGTCGCGGATCGATCATCATGAGGGACGATGGTGCCACTCGTCCCGACCCTCCCGCACATCGGGGCGGGCGGAGCCGCTGGGTCCCGCGACTCAACCCGCGACGAAGACGGCGACCGTCCGTCCGGGGACGGTCAGCGCTCCGGTCTCGGCATCTGCGGAGGACTCCTTCACCACGAGGTCGTCGGATTCGGCCTGGACGGGGTGCAGTGCCACCTCGGTGCCCTTCAGCGCTGTGACGGTCTGGGTCTGGGACCGCGGGGAAGCGTTGAAGACGACGGTGAGCGACGACCAGCGCGGGTCGATCCCACCGGCGTCGAGGTGCATCGTGATGACGCCCGGTGTCTCCCGCGCGCCGCTGAGCGGGAAGGACACCCGCCGCTGCACGTCCTCCGCGGTGTCCAGCGCGAACGCCGGGGAGGAGTCGCGGGTGCGCAGCAACTCGCCGAATCGGGTGCGGGCCGTCCGGATGGCCGCGCAGTCAGCTCGCAGGTCGGGGTCGGCGAGCAGCGGGCGCGCATAGGGCCACTTGTCCCGGTTGTCCGCCGCCCGCGGCAACCCCACGCCGAAGTTGTTGCCATCCTCGCAATCCCAGTTCAGCCGGTTGAACCAGTCGCCTGAGTCGTAGGAATTGCGGTCCAATGACTTCGAGCGCAGCCGCTCGCTCCCGGCGTGCACGAACGCGGTCCCTTGGCCGAGCAGCGCGGTGCTCAGCGCCAGCGACTGCATGCGCACCCGGTCCTCCATCGGGGTGTCCGGCGGCAGCTTGTAGGCGAGTGCGTCGTAGAGGGTCTCGTTATCGTGCGCGTCGACGTAGGTCACGGCCTCGCTCGGGTGGGCCGTGTACCCGGCGGGTGCGCCGTTGTAGTCGACCTCGCCGCCGGTGACCTCCCGCCCCGAGGACGCGGTGAACCGGTAGTCCTTGAGGTTTCCGGTCAGCCCCACCTTGATCAGGTCCTGGTCGTGCAGCAGCCGGGCGCGCTGCTGGTCCTCAGTCCCGTTCTCCGGTGCGTTATTGGGGTCGGTGAGGAGCCCGGAGCCGAACCCCTGGAGGCGGGGGTCGGCGTCGAAAGGACCGCCGCCGCGGACGCCATCGCGCAGCCGGTCGTTGAACGTGCCGATGCCGGTCCCGGCCATAGTGAGCTGGGTGGCCTGTTCGAAACGGGCGCCACCCGCGACCTCCCCGAAGTCCCAGCCCTCTCCGTAGAGCACGATCGAGGTGCCGTCCACGCCGTCGCGTTCGAGCGTGAGCCGGTCCAGGGCAGCGCGCACCGCGAGAATGTTCGATTTCGGGTGGTGGCCCATGAGGTCGAAGCGGAAGCCGTCGACCTTGTACTCGCGCGCCCAGGTGACCACGGAGTCCACGACGAGCTTGCCCATCATGGTGTGTTCGGGGGCGGTGTTGGGGCAGCAGGTCGACGTGGCGACGGAACCGTCGTCGAGCAGGCGGTGGTAGTAGCCGGGCACAACGCGGTCGAGCACCGACCTGTCGTCCTGCCCGGTGGCGTAGGTGTGGTTGTAGACGACGTCCATCACGACGCGCAGCCCGGCGCGGTTCAGCCCGCTCACCATCTCGCGGAACTCGGTGACGCGCGCGGTGCCGTCGGGGTCGCTGGAGTAGGAGCCCTCCGGGACCGTGTAGTGGACGGGGTCGTATCCCCAGTTGAAGGCGTCGTCCCGGGCGGTGCGCTCGACACAGGCCTGCTGTTCGGCGGAGTCAGGGGGGAAAGACGCCAGGTTGCAGGCGGGGGTCTTCTGCGCGGAACGGTGCTCGGGGACGGAACCGAAATCGAATGCGGGCAGCAGGTGGACGTAGTCGACGCCGTCGTCGGCAAGTGCCCGCAGTTCGGTCATGCCCGCGCTGTCCTCGGCGGCGTCGCCGCTGTGCCGGAACGCGCGATAGGTGCCGCGGTGGGCCTCGGGAACGGTCGTGTCGGAGGCGGAGAAGTCCCGGACGTGCAACTCGTAGATGGTCGCGGCATTCATCGGAGTGGGTGCGGGCTTCCTCAGGGAGTCCCAGCCCCGCGGGGCGAGTTGCGGGGACGCCAGGTCGACGAGCAGGCTGCGTTCGAAGTCGGCGGACAGGGCGAGGCTGTAGGGGTCGGTGACCGTGTTGGTGACGATTGCTCCCGCGGTCGGCGAGTACACCCGCACCTGGAAGGCGTAGTACGTCCCCTTCCAGCGGGCTGGGCCGCGCGCCGACCAGATGCCGGTCGGGGAATCGGTGTCGCGTTTCATCCGCATGGTGCGGACGTCGGCCGAATTCGGACCGTCGTAGAGGAGGAGCTTCACGTCCTGGGCTGTGGGTGCCCACAGCGAGAGGGTGGGGCGGCCGCCGTCCCAGACCGGGCCGAGTGTGGCGTCGGCCGCCGCCGCGTACACGTCGTCCAGCACGCCCGGGATCTGGGCTCCGGTCGCGGCGACGAGGCGCCCGTCGCCGTCGCGCTCGACCACGACGACTTGGCCGCGCAGGGCCTCGGCCACCTCGGACCGGGGGACCCCTGCGCTGTGCGCCGCACCCGTCGTTTGGCGCCGGCCCCCGCCTTCGGCGCCGATACGGAGGGCCGTGCGGGTCGCCAGGTGCGGCCATTTGGCGCGCTGCGTTTCGGTGAGCCCCGTATCGGAGAGCCGTAGCGGGATGGTCCGGTAGTCGCCAGTGAGCCGACCGTTCTCGACGCCGATCGACGCGTTGGCGGAGTGGAGCAGGTCGTAGGAGTGGGCATCGGCCGCGGGGCTCGGCCACGCGATCGTGGTGCGGTCGATCCAGTGCGCCTTGGCCGTGCCGAGGTCGTGGCCGATGGGTTTTCCTTCGGTGGTCGGCTGCGCGGACCCTGGCGGGTGCGCGGCGTTCGCGGTGGATGTGGTCAGGTGTGTCGTCAGCAGCGCAATTGTCAGCAGCGTAATTGTCAGCAGTGCGGTCGTCAGGCCGAGAGGGCGAAGGCGTGCGACGCTCGACGCGCGCCGCGGCCGTGAACAGAGGGACGGCATGGGGGAGGGTCCTCTCGCTCTGCTGTCGGCAGGTTACGCGAACGCTAATGAGCGTCCAGCGATACGCGCAATAGTTTGCAGAGTATTTCTGAAATTTTTCAAATGTTGCTCGGGGCACGGCGTCGAGCACGAGGGCCGTGTGGCGGTGGATGCGGTCACCCTGCAGCGGTCGGCTTGCTGTGGAAAACCGACCGTTCGCCATGCCCGTAGGGCATCGCTGCGGTCGGCCGGAGGGGTGCGGAACATGGTGGACAAGTTCTCTGCCTCGCCGCCGGCGTGCAGGGAGACCGCACGTCACCTGGGTATTCCGGAGTCAACCTCGAATGGCTAATTGAACGAGGATGGCGGAGGATGGCGGAGGAACACCGCTGGTACACGGCGTCGAACCAGTGAAACTCGGGGCTCCCTCGGTGCCGTTCATCGCGGTCATCGAGGCATGTGTACTCCCATCTCTGCGGGAACCCGGCCTCAGCAAACAGGCGATCTGTGAGGCAGCCACCACGGTTAGGCGAACTCGCCGCCCTGGCGCATGGGCCGTGTGTGCTTTTCCGTCTCAGTGGTGCCAGGCGCAACGTCGTGGAGAAGACCACAAGATTCCAGCACACGCGTCGCGCGATAGACCGGGCAATCACCCGTGAAGGTCCCGCCTTCGGCAAGGTCAATGAGGATCGGATCGAAAAGAAATGGCCGTAGGCCAACCTGATGGCGCGTTCTGAAATGGTCGAACGGTCGGCCTTGGGCCCGATCTTCTCGACCGGCGTGGTCCAGGTGAAGGGGCGGGCGCGGTCGTTCCGGCCCCTTGTCGGTCGAGCGCCTGCGGCGGCCGCTAGGGTTCGATCATGGAGTGGAGTTTCCTTTCAGCCGAGGCGCTCACGGCCGCCCTGCGCGCCGGCGAGGTGACCTCGGTGGAACTGACCGACGAGGCGATCGTCCGCATCGAGCGGGACGACAAGGCGATCAACGCGATCTGTGTGTCGGACTTCGACCGTGCGCGGGCCGCCGCGCGCTGGGCCGACGAGGCACGTGCCAGCGGCGAGGAACGGCCGCTGCTTGGTATTCCGGTAACGGTGAAAGAGTCCTACAACGTTGCCGGACTGCCCACAACCTGGGGGATGCCGCAGTACGCGAGCTATCTGCCCGCCGAGGACGCGGTGGCGGTATCGCGATTGAAGGCATCGGGCGCGGTGATTCTCGGCAAGACCAATGTGCCGTTCATGCTGCAAGATTGGCAGAGCTTCAACGAGATCTACGGCACCACCAATAATCCGTGGGACCACGGTCGAACGGCGGGCGGATCCTCCGGTGGATCAGCGGCGGCGCTGGCATCGGGATTCGGCGCGTTGTCTATCGGCTCCGATATCGCGGGTTCACTGCGCAACCCGGCGCATTTCTGCGGTGTCTACGCGCACAAGCCAACGTTCGGGCTGGTGGCGAGCCGCGGGATGGTGCCGCCGCCAGCACCGGCGTTGCCGGTCGAGGGCGACCTCGGCGTCTGCGGTCCGATGGCGCGCACCGCCCGCGACCTCGCGTTGCTGCTGGACGTGATGGCGGGACCGGACGCGCTGACGCTCGGCGTCGGCTACGATCTGACGCTGCCGCCCGCACGCCACCAGCGGCTCTGCGACTTCCGGGTCCTGGTCCTCGACGAGCATCCGCTCATTGCGACCGGGTCCGCTGTGCGGGCAGGGGTGAACCGGGTCGCCGACGCGCTCGTCGACGGCGGGGCCAGCGTCGAACGGCAGAGTCCACTACTGCCCGATATGACCGAAGCCGCCACGCTCTACATGCAGTTGATGGGTTCTAGCCAAGGCGCGCGTATTCCCGCCGAGAAGTACGAGCAGCTGCGGTCCCTCGCCGCCGAGCCGAACGCGGACGACCAGGATCTGAGCGCTGCGCGGCTGCGCGGCATGGTCTTTAGCCACCGCGAGTGGATCGAGGCGGACATCCGCCGTGAACTGCACCGCCGCAGCTGGCGGCAGCTGTTCGCCGACTTCGATGCCGTGGTGTGTCCGATCACGTCAGTTCCCGCGTTTGCGCACGATCACACCCCCGATCTCGCGGAACGACGGATCGACATCGACGGCGTCGAGTACCCGTATATCGACCAGGCCGCCTGGGCCGGTCTGGCCACCATGCCCGGACTGCCTGCGACCGCCATACCTGCCGGCCGGTCACCCGACGGGCTTCCGGTAGGAGTGCAGCTCATCGGTCCGATGTATGAGGACTACACCCCGCTGCGGCTGGCCGAACTGCTTGAGTCGGCAATCGGCGGCTTCCAGGCACCGGCGTAGGGGTGTCCGTTGACGATCGTGTCACCAGGTACATGAAGCCGTGATCGGCCGGGCGGCGGCCGACACCACTCTTGTTCGGTTGCCGGAATTCGCCACTGTATGTTCCTTTCAAAACAACTTCGATGGAATGATTTCCGGAGCGAACGCCGGTCGAGAAGCGTCCTGGTCCGCCTCCTGCGGGCGACCCGGGCGCGGGAGATCCGCCAACCTGCCCAGACCGCGGGGGTGGGCCCGGACGAGGAATGGTCGGCAGCTGTTACCGATGCGGGCCCCGCTCCAGTCGGAGCAGGTGCCGCTTGCGTGGGAGACCGCCGCCGTAGCCGGTGAGGGCGCCGTTGGCGCCGATGACCCGGTGGCACGGGACGATGATCGAGATCGGGTTGCGGCCGTTGGCCATGCCGACCGCGCGGGAGGCGGTCGGGCGGCCGAGCGCCTCGGCGATGTCGCCGTAGCTGGCCGTGTGGCCGTAGGGGATGGTCGTCAGCTCGCGCCACACCCGCAGCTGGAATTCGGTACCGCTGGGCGCCAGCGGAAGGTCGAATTCGCGCAGGTCTCCAGCGAAGTAGGCGTCAAGCTGGTCAATGGTCGCCCGGAAGCTCTCCGGGGCGTGCTTCCAGTCGGCCTGGATCGGGCTCGGCTCAGAGCCGGGTTCCGGAAGCATGTACAGGCCGGTCAGTGCTACGCCGTCGCTGGTCAGCAGCACATCACCGATCGGGGATGGCCGGGTGGTGTAGAGGGTCGGCCCGTCGCCGGGGCGGGCGAACTCCACGGGGGCGACCGGCTCGGGCGCCTCCGTGGCCGGTACGCCCAGGGGCAGCGGGTCCTGGTCGGTCAGTGAGCTCATTGTGTGTCCTTGGTCGTCGGGTGCGGCGGGTGGGGGTGTGCGGATCCCGGGCTGGCGCGCGGTGGTGTCGGATCAGGTGTCAGGTCCGGTGTCCGGGCAGGTCTGAGCTGCGGTCACAGGGCCGCCCGCGCGTTCGATGCCCACAAGTGGTGGCTGGCGTACGAACGCCAGGGACGCCAGGCTTGGGCGGTCGTCGCGGCCGAGCGGCCGTCGCCTGGGTGGCCCAGGCGTTCCAGGGCGTGGCGGACCCCCAGGTCGGTGGGGAGGAAGACATCGGGGTCGCCGAGCGCCCGCATCCGGATGTAGTCGGCGGTCCACGGGCCGATACCGGGCAGTCGGCGCAGTCCCTCGGCGGACGCGTCCCGGTCGGCGCCGGGCCCGAGGTCGATGTCGCCGGACGCGAGCGCGCTCGCCAGAGCGACCAGCGCTTGGGAGCGCCCG
The DNA here is from genome assembly GCF_039530945.1 of Nocardiopsis rhodophaea. NCBI lineage: Bacteria > Bacillati > Actinomycetota > Actinomycetes > Streptosporangiales > Nocardiopsidaceae > Nocardiopsis > Nocardiopsis rhodophaea. The sequence continues at coordinate 52,615 of NZ_BAAAPC010000029.1, read as the reverse complement.
CGCGGCATCGGCAGCTCCCGCGGGTCGGCCTCGGCCAGGGTTTCGGCCAGTGGGAACACGTGCGTCAGGCCGCCACCGGGCCCGGACACGGGCACGTCCAGCGGCTTGCCGAAACGTGCGACCAGACGACCCGCGACCGTGCGGGCGGCGGCTACCGATATCTGCTGCCCGATAATCGCGCGCATCGCGAGCTCTTCCGGATCGACGTGGCCGGGGGAGCGTAATCCCGGAGCCGCGGCGACGAGGGGCCCCAGGAAGGTATCGGCTTCCAGCACCTCCGCAACGGCCTGCGGGTCGGCGTCGAGGTCGAGCAGCCTGCGGCAGCGCTGGACGGCGGTGCCGAGGTCGCGCAGTTCTCCCAGGCGCAGCCGACACCAGACGTATCCGGCGCCGTCCCCCGGGGCGAGTTCCGCGATGCCGGTGCCGTGCGGGAGGCGCAGCACGCGCCGGTAGCCGTTCCGCGTCGCCTCCTCCACGCCGGGGACCGCACGGGCGCCCAGGAAGCCGAACGTGTGCTCCAGGTCGTACGGCGCCCGGTAGGGGAGCCGGAGGCTGATCGTGCCCGCCAGCGGGCCGGTGTCCGGGTGGCCGACGGTGAGCGGGCGCGCCGGACCATCGCGGCGGGCGGAGCGTTCGCGCAGCTCTGTAGGTGTACACGCGAAGATCTCGCGGATGGTGTCGTTGAACTGGCGGATGCTCGCGAACCCGGCGGCGAACGCCGCATCGGCCATCGGAAGGGCCGTCGTCTCCAGCAGCACGCGGGCTGTCTGCGCCCGCTGCGCGCGGGCGAGGGCCAGCGGTCCCGCTCCGAGCTCGGTGGTGAGGAGCCGTTGCAGCTGCCGCTCGCTGTATCCAAGGGCCGCCGAGAGCCCGGCGACACCGCCGCGGTCCACGGCGCCGTCGGTGATCATCCGCATGGCGCGGCCCACGACGTCGGCCCGCGCGTTCCACTCCGGTGATCCGGGTGTGGCGTCGGGGCGGCACCGCTTGCAGGCACGGAATCCGGCGCCCTGCGCTGCCGCGGCGGACGGAAAGAAGACGGCGTTCTCCCGCTTAGGCGTTACGGCGGGGCAGCTCGGCCGACAGTAGATGCCGGTGCTGGTCACCCCCACGAAGACCATGCCGTCGAACCGCGCGTCGCCGCTGCGAACCGCCAGGTAGGACTGGTCGTCATCCATCACGGGACCATCCTCGCGCGCTCCGCTTCCGCAGGCTAGCGGATTTCCGACACGTACGTCGGTGGCGTGGGGAGGTGAGGTGCGGCGGCGATGGCGGCAGTATCTCGAACAGCCGGGAAGCAGTGTCTCGGTCAGCGGCGGAGAGCGAACGCGGCGCGTTCTCGGCCGCTAGGAGTCGGCGATGCCGTTGGACTCCGCCTCGGGCCTGGCGACGTCCGTCGCGTGCCGGGAGAGGTAGTCGATGTAGAGCGGGCGCAGCGCCTCCTGGACCTCGGGGTCGCCTTCGGCGGCCAGCGCCTCATGGAACAGTCCGGACGCCTGGGCCACACTGGCGTCGCTGGCGTCCAAGTGGCCGGCGGCGGCCTCGGCCGCGGGGAGGCTCTCCAGCAGGTGCCAGAAGAACCTCACGTCCCACCGGCGCTTGGCCAGTGCGACCGCGCGCTCCCGCAGTTCGGTGGTCGTCAGCTCGTCGATCCGGGGCAGATCATCGGTCATGTCCTTGAGGTACCCGCCCACCCGGTCCGTTCAACAGTGAGTGAGCTGCGTTACTCTGCTCACAAGTTCATCCGACCCGCCCGCGCGCGGCGCACGGCTCACAAGGACGGCGGCACGGCGCGGGACGCCGTGGGACGGTGCGAGCAGGTGAAGAGAGGCTGGCTGGGCATGGGCGCGTCATCAGCTGTACGGGTCGTCGTCGCCAAACCGGGGCTCGACGGTCACGACCGGGGCGTGAAGGTCGTGGCTCGCGCGCTGCGCGACGCCGGTGTCGAGGTCATCTATACGGGCCTGCGGCAGACTCCGGAGATGATCGTGAACGCCGCCCTGCAAGAGGACGCCGACGCGATCGGCCTCTCGGTGCTGTCCGGCGCGCACATGACCATGTTCTCCCGTGTCCTGGAACTGCTGGAGGAGAACGACGCTACCGACATCATGGTCTTCGGTGGCGGCATCATCCCCGACGAGGACATCCCCGAGCTGGAGCGGCTCGGCGTCGCGAAGATCTTCACCCCCGGGGCGACCACGGCCGAGATCAGTGACTGGGTGCGGGACAACATCCGGTCCGCGCACACGGCCGGATAGGGGGAGGCGTCGTCGGGCCGACCGCGGTCGCGGGAGACGGCGCGTCGAGCGCGACACGCCTGGCAGGTGGGGGCTGGGGCGTCCCGCGGGGCGGGGCTCCGGGACGGCATGGCTGGAAGGGCGGGGTCTGGCGGACCGCCGCAGGGCCGGGACTGCGGGCCTGGCTACGTTCCTCGTTACAATTCTGGCTACAAAACTGGCTACAAAATTGGCTACACTGCCCGTCTTGTGACACTTCCCCTTCTTGTGCCGGTTCGCGGTTGGTCCGCTTCTGTCCCGGCCGCCCGGTAGTCGGCCGTGGATTTCGGCATCGACCTCGTCGGCACCGACCTCATGGGCGGTGATGTCGTAAGCAGCCATGTCATAGGAATCCTGCTGGTCGCGGCGGCAGCCGCCGGGTGGATCGACGCGGTCGTGGGCGGCGGCGGGCTGCTTCTCCTCCCCGCGTTGATGGTCGCCTTCCCCAGCGCCCCGATCGCCCCCCTCCTCGGCACCAACAAGCTCGCCGCCATCTTCGGCACCTCCTCGGCCGCGATCACCTACGCCCGCGGTGTGCGGCTGGAGCCCCGGATCGTCTGGCCTACCGCCGGTCTGGCGCTGGCCGGAGCGGGCGGCGGGGCCGCGCTCGCGGGCTCCGTCTCCTCGGACGCGCTGCGCCCCACCGTCATGGTGGTCCTCGCTGTGGTGCTCGTGCTGGTCATCGCGCGGCCCGCGCTGGGCGCCGCGGCCGATCCGACACGCCTGACGCGCTCCCGCGTCGTCACCGCGGTCCTGCTGGCCGGGTGCGGGGTCGGCTTCTACGACGGCCTCATCGGGCCCGGCACGGGGACGTTCCTGATCATCGCCCTGACGACCGTCACCGGCCTGGACTTCGTGAACGCCTCCGCCTCCGCCAAGATCGTGAATACCGCGACCAACGTCGGCGCGCTTGCGGTCTTCGCCTGGAACGGCGACATACTCTGGGTCCTCGGGCTTGGCCTTGCCGTGTGCAACATCGTCGGCGCGCAGGTCGGCGCGCGCATGGCGCTGAGCCGGGGCACCGGGTTCGTCCGGGGCGTGCTGGTGGTCGTCGTGCTCGCTCTGCTGGTGAAGCTCGGCGCCGAACAGTTCGCGTGAGATCGCGTACCGTCGGTGTAGGGGCGATGTGACTCGTCACACGAATTCTCACCGCCGTCCCTGGCAGAAGCGGGTCGGATGGTGCCTCTTGGGGATGGATTGACTGGTCAACACGGCCCCGGTGTCCGATGTCAAGGGCCAGGAGGACTAAGCTTCCGCATGTTGCGGATGGCTTTTTCAACGAACTTCCAACGCGGCAGATCCGGCTAAAGGTTCCCCGGGTTGAGTGACACGACCTCCGCAAGAGACTGCAGCCAGCGAGCAACAAGGACGGACCCTCGTGGACCTTGTCGAGTACCAGGCGAAGGAAATCTTCGCGGAGTATGGGGTCCCGGTACCCCAGGGAAAGGTGGCGAGCACCGCTGCTGAGGCGCGTGCGATCGCCGAGGAATTCGCGGCGGCCGGTAAGCCCCGCGTAGTTGTCAAGGCGCAGGTCAAGACGGGCGGCCGCGGCAAGGCCGGCGGCGTCAAGCTGGCCGATGGTCCCGAGGACGCTCAGGCGAAGGCCGAGCAGATCCTGGGCATGGACATCAAGGGCCACACCGTCCACCGCGTCTACATCGAAGAGGCCAGCGACATCGCTGAGGAGTACTACTTCTCCTTCCTCCTCGACCGCGCTAACCGCACTTTCCTGTCGATCTGCTCCCGCGAAGGCGGCGTGGAGATCGAGGAAGTCGCGGAGACCAACCCCGACGCCGTCGCCAAGGTCGCGATCGACGCCCTGAAGGGCGCTCCGGCCGAGGTCGCCGCCGGGATCGTCAAGCAGGGCAAGCTGCCTGAGGCCGCCGCCGCGGGCGCCGTCGACATCGTCTCCAAGCTCTGGGACGCTTTCGTCGGCAAGGACGCCACGCTCGTCGAGGTCAACCCGCTCATCCTGAGCGGTGACGGCCGCGTGGTCGCCCTGGACGGCAAGGTCACGCTGGACGAGAACGCCGAGTTCCGCCAGGACCTGGAGCGCTTCGAGCTCGCCGCCGAGGGGGACCCCCTTGAGGTCAAGGCGAAGGAGAAGGGCCTCAACTACGTCAAGCTCGACGGCGAGGTCGGCATCATCGGCAACGGCGCTGGGCTGGTCATGTCCACGCTGGACGTCGTGGCCTACGCCGGTGAGCGGCACGGCGGTGTTAAGCCGGCCAACTTCCTTGACATCGGCGGTGGCGCGTCGGCCGAGGTCATGGCCAACGGCCTGGAGATCATCCTGGGCGACCCGGACGTCAGGAGCGTGTTCGTCAACGTGTTCGGCGGCATCACCGCCTGCGACGCGGTGGCCAACGGCATCGTGCAGGCGCTGGAGCTGCTGGAGGGCCGCGGCGACGACGTCAGCAAGCCGCTGGTCGTCCGCCTGGACGGCAACAACGCCGACCTTGGGCGCAAGATCCTGAACGACCGTAACCACCCGGCCGTGCGCCAGGTGGACACCATGGACGGCGCCGCTGCTCAGGCTGCCGAACTGGCCGCGAAGTAGGGGCGGAGAAGAGCGACAATGGCTATTTTTCTGACCAAGGACAGCAAGGTGCTGGTCCAGGGCATGACGGGCTCTGAGGGCACCAAGCACACCCGGCGCATGCTGGGCTCCGGGACCCAGGTCGTCGGTGGCGTGAACCCGCGCAAGGCCGGGCAGAGCGTGGACTTCGACGGCACCGAGGTGCCGGTCTTCGGCTCCGTCGCCGAGGGCATGGAGAAGACCGGGGCCGACGTCACGGTCATCTTCGTCCCGCCGAAGTTCACCAAGGCGGCCGTGATCGAGGCCATCGACGCCGAGATCGGCCTGGCTGTCGTGATCACCGAGGGCATTCCGGTGCACGACACCGCCGCCTTCTGGGCCTACGCCGGTGAGAAGGGCAACAAGACCCGCATCATCGGCCCGAACTGCCCCGGCCTGATCACCCCGGGCCAGTCCAACGCCGGCATCATCCCGGCCGACATCACCAACGCGGGCCGCATCGGCCTGGTGTCGAAGTCGGGCACGCTGACGTACCAGATGATGTACGAGCTGCGTGACATCGGCTTCTCCACCTGTGTGGGCATCGGCGGTGACCCGATCATCGGCACCACGCACATCGACGCCCTCGCGGCGTTCGAGGCCGACCCCGACACCGACGCCATCGTGATGATCGGTGAGATCGGCGGCGACGCCGAGGAGCGGGCCGCGGAGTTCATCAAGGCCAACGTGAGCAAGCCGGTCGTCGGCTACGTGGCGGGCTTCACCGCCCCTGAGGGCAAGACCATGGGCCACGCCGGCGCCATCGTCTCCGGCTCCTCGGGGACCGCGGCCGCGAAGAAGGAGGCCCTGGAGGCCGCCGGAGTCAAGGTCGGCAAGACGCCGAGCGAGACGGCCAAGCTCGCACGGGAGCTGTTCTAGGTCCTACCCCCGATGGGGCGGACGCTGGAGTGGTCCGACCTGTGTTCACGCGTGTGCCCCGCCTCGGGACCCGAGGCGGGGCACACGCGTGTCGGCGGACAGGATCCTTAGGAGAGCGGGCGGACATTGGCCGCCTGAGGCCCCCTGTCGCCTTGGACGACCTCGAACTCCACTCGTTGGTTCTCCTCCAGGGACCTGTATCCGCTGCTCTCTATCGCCGAGTAGTGGACGAACACGTCGTCACCGCCACCGTCGATCGCGATGAAGCCGAATCCCTTGTCAGCGTTGAACCATTTCACGACGCCTTGTGTCATCGATCGATGTCCCTTTCTTCACGGTGGTCGACGGGTCATCGATCCGACGGATGGTGCCCCCCGACAGCTTTGTGACTTTCTGTAGCGAAAATATCACCTGAAGTGCGCATCCTGAGGGTGTGCGCGAGCCGAGTGAAGGTGTGCCGGTGCTGGCGCGTCCGGAACATCGGCGGTCGCCGACACACGTGGTGCGAAGGGTCCCGATCCGGTCATAAGGCTGGCAGCATGGGCCGGGTGAGTGCGCCCGCGGATCCTCCCTCGAAGCCTTCCCGGTCAAAGCGCGGCCCGGCTCGTGGCACAGCCGACAGGTCGGTGCCCGGCCCGCGCGACCCGCGGCCGGTGTACACGGCCGGCGGTATGGCCGCCGCCTGGGCCGCCGGTGCCGGCCTGGTCGTGCTGCTGACGGTCACCGTGATCGGCTGGGCGGCGGCCCCGCACGGGCCGTTCGGCCAGGACATCGATCACGTACTGCGTACAGCGGTGCAGATGTGGTTGGTCGGCCACCTCGTCGGGTTCGGGATCCCCGGCGGTGAGGTCGGGATGCTCCCGCTGGGCCTGGTGGTGCTGCCCGGCCTGGTGCTGTACCGCTCTGGGCGGTGGCTGGCGCGCAGCTGCGAGCTGCCGCGGCTGCGCCACCTGTTCCGGGCCGCCCTGGCCCTCGCCGGACCGTACGCGGCGATCTCAGGGACGATGGCGCTGATCGGGCAGACCGAGGTGGTGCGGCCCAGCGTCGTCCAGGCACTGTTCGCCGGGTTCGCGCTGGCCCTCGTGGCCGGGGGCATGGGCGTGCTGCACCAGCTCCTCAACGACAAGGGCATCCCCAAGCGGCGGCTGCTGGAGGTCGTGCCGGAGCGGCCGCGCTCGCTGCTGGCGGGGACCCTCGGCGCCACCGGCACGCTGCTGCTGTCCGGGGCGCTGCTGGTCGGGATCGCCCTCGCCCTCGACTACGACGAGGCCGCCGCCATCACCGGGCAGCTGGCCCCGGGCATCATCGGTGGAACGCTGCTGGTCCTCCTCCAGCTGCTCTACCTGCCGAACGCCATCATCTTCGGGACCGCCTATGCGGTCGGCCCCGGCTTCGCTCTCGGCACCGGGACGATGGTGGCGCCGACCGGGATCGCGGTCGGTCCGCTGCCGCTGCTCCCCCTGCTGGCGGCACTCCCCGACAACGGGCCCGCCCCCGTGATCTCCCTGGCGGCCCTGGCCGCGCCGTTCATCGCCGGTGGCGTCGGCGGGCTCCTCACCCAGCGCAGCGCCCCCACCCTCGTGGGGGAGGCCGCACCGATGTGGGGATTCGTCTGCGGGGTCGCGACCGGCGCTGTCCTCACCGTGCTGTCGCTGATCGCGGGCGGCTCCCTGGGCGCGGACCGGCTCTCCGACGTCGGTCCGTCCGCCTGGCAGGTGGGACTGATCACGGCGTTGGAGGTGGGGGTCACCGCGGCGATCGCCGCGTGGGTGGCCAACTGGCGCTACCTGCGACGGATGCGGACCGTCGCATCGGCGCACGACAACGCGACGACCCCATCGGCGGACACGGGCGAGGCCGGGGAGGGGCCGGACGCGGACGCCGCCGCGGCCGAGGCGGCGGCCTCCGGCTACGAGCCGATGCTCACGCTGGTCAGAGCCGACCCCGACACCGGCGTCGCGCCGGGGGCCGCCGATGCCCCGGGTCCCCCGGCGGGGGAGCGGGGCGCCGTGGACGGTGCCCCGAAGTCCGGCCGCCGTGTGTCCGGGCGCTCGGCGTGGCGCCCGCGCCTGCCGCGCCTCGGATGGCGGCGTCGTGGCGCCACCGAGGACGGTGACGTCGGCGACGACGCCGAGGAGCTTTACGGGATCACCTACGAAGCGGACCCGGAGTCCACCGCTCCCGAGGACGCAGATCCGCCGCCGCGGGAGCCCGGGCGTTGAGAACCGCACCCGGGGCCGCGGCGGGATCGGTCCAAGCAGGTCCACGCGCCTGCGGCGCCGGTGGGCACGCTGGTCGACCGCGGCCGGCCACGACCGTGCTCAGATCCCGAACTTCGGCAGCGGGACCTGCTCCTCGGGCAGCCCGGTGCGCTGGGCGATGGTGTCGCGCAGGTCCTCCCGCAGCGCCTCGTCGCACTGGCGCTGCGTGCTCACGGTGTGCGCCCGCGACGAGCACTGCTGGTAGGCGTCGACTTCGCTCCAGAACATCAGCATGCCGGTGAGCCACAGGACCGAGAAGGCCACGCCGATCCAGCCCAGCACCACGCTGGGGATGGCCCCCGGGGCGGTGGTGTTCTTCTGTTTCGCCGCCCGGCGCGCCTTGTGCCCCTGGTAGATGCCGAGGATCGAGAGGAGTACCCCCATCGGGACCAGCAGCACCAGCCCGGCGGTGGACAGGATGAGCCCCCACAGGCCGCCTCGCTCCACGGCGGGCGGCTGCCCGTCGGCACGCGGTTCGGTCGGCTCGTTGCTCACAGGGGCTCCTTCGGGGCTTCGTTGCCGTGGTGGCGCTGTGGCGAACGCGTCGACGCACAGCCGAGGGCGCCGCCGGCGGGGGAGAACAGCGCACGGACGGCCCTCACACCTCACCGCGGCAGCAGACCGCACAGTGAGGGTCCTCTTGGAGTAGACGCTACCTCGCCAGATAGGGTGTTCAAGCGGACGGGGCGCGGATTGGCGTCCCCGGTCGCGCCCGCCATCGGGCGTACCCGCACCCCCCGGATGCTGCGCGTTCACACCGCGCCCCCGGGAAACGCAGGACGCGCGTGTTCGGCGCATCGAATTTCTCTACTTGAGGAGGAAGCACTCTGTCGGCGCGAGTAGTCGTCCTCATCTCCGGGACGGGGAGCAACATGGCCGCCCTGCTCGACGCGGCGGCCGATCCGGACTATGGGGCGGAGGTCGTCGCCGTTGGGGCCGACCGTGCGAGCGCGGCCGGAATCGACCTGGCCAAGCAGGCCGGTGTCCCCACGTTCGTCACCCCCTTCCGCGCCTATCCCGACCGCGATCAGTGGAACAGCGCACTGGTGGAAGAGATCGCCCGGTTCGAGCCCGACATCGTCGTCTCGGCCGGATTCATGCGGATCCTCAGTCCCGCGGTGCTGAGCCGGTTCACCGTCATCAACCTGCACCCCGCGCTGCTGCCCTCCTTCCCCGGCGCCCACGCCGTCCGCGACGCGCTCGCCCACGGTGTGAAGGTCGCCGGCGCCACGATCCACTTCGTGGACGAGGGGGTCGACACCGGGCCGATCATCGACCAGGCCGCGGTCCGCGTAAAGCCCGACGACGACGAGCGGTCCCTGCACGAGCGGATCAAGCGAGTAGAGCGAACCATGCTGGTCGACGTTGTCGGCCGCATGGCCCGGGACGGATGGACCGTGGACAAACGACACGTGCGGCTGGGCTCGCCCGAGCCCGGACCGGAGCAAGCACCCGGCTACGTTGCAGAGGAGAACCGGTGAGCCAGCAGGCCGTTCGGCGTGCGTTGATCAGCGTTTACGACAAGACGGGGCTGGAGGAGCTGGGCTACGGCCTGGCCGAGGCCGGCGTGGAGATCGTCTCCACCGGTTCCACCGCCGCCCGCCTCACCGCGGTCGACGTTTCCGTCACCCCGGTGGAGGACGTCACCGGCTTCCCCGAGTGCCTGGACGGCAGAGTCAAGACCCTGCACCCCCGGGTGCACGCCGGGCTGCTCGCCGACCGCTCCAAGGAGGAGCACCGCGCCGCGCTCGACGAACTCGACGTGGAGCCGTTCGACCTGGTCGTGGTCAACCTGTACCCGTTCCGTGAGACCGTCGCCTCGGGCGCCTCCCCCGAGGAGTGCATCGAGAAGATCGACATCGGCGGACCGGCCATGGTCCGCGCGGCAGCCAAAAACCACGGCAGTGTCGCGGTGGTGGTCGACCCGACCCGCTACGACGAGGTTCTGGAGGCCATCCGCGTCGGCGGCTTCACCGCCGAGCAGCGCAAGCGCCTGGCGGCGCAGGCCTTCGCGCACACGGCGAGCTACGACGCCGCCGTGTCGAGCTGGTTCGCCACCGCGTTCGCGCCCGACGACGTGGCCGCGGAGACCGGGTGGCCGGACTTCTACGCCGACTCCTACGAGCGTGTGTCGACGCTGCGCTACGGCGAGAACCCGCACCAGACCGCGGCGCTGTACCGGGGCGATGACCCGGCCGGGCCGGGGCTGGCCGGTGCCGAGCAGCTGCACGGCAAAGAGATGTCCTACAACAACTACGTCGACAGCGACGCCGCTCTCCGCGCCGCCTACGACTTCACCGACCCCTGCGTCGCGATCATCAAGCACGCCAACCCGTGCGGCATCGCGGTGGGCTCCGATATCGCCGAAGCGCACCGCAAGGCGCACGCCTGCGACCCGGTGTCGGCATTCGGCGGCGTCATCGCGACGAACCGCCCGGTGAGCGTGGCCATGGCCGAGCAGGTCGCGGACATCTTCACCGAGGTCGTCGTGGCGCCGGGGTTCGACCCGGGCGCCGTGGAGGTGCTGACCCGCAAGAAGAACATCCGGCTGCTCGCCATCGCCCCGCCGGACCGCTCCGCGCGCCCCGAGACGCGGCAGATCAGCGGCGGTGTTCTGCTGCAGGCCGCCGACACGATCGCGGCCCCGGGAGACGACCCGGTGACGTGGGAGCTGCGGGCCGGTGCCGCCGCCGATGAGGCCACGCTGGCCGATCTGGCCTTCGCCTGGCGTGCGGTGCGGGCGGTGAAGTCCAACGCGATCCTGCTGGCCGCCGACCGCGCCACGGTGGGCGTGGGCATGGGACAGGTCAACCGCGTGGACTCGGCGCGGCTGGCCGTCACGCGGGCGGGTGACCGAGTGCGGGGGGCGGTCGCTGCGAGCGACGCGTTCTTCCCCTTCCCCGACGGCCTGGAGGTACTGACGGACGCCGGTGTGCGGGCCGTCGTCCAGCCGGGCGGGTCGGTCCGCGACGAGGAGGTCATCGCGGCCGCCGAGCGCGCCGGGGTGACCCTGTACTTCACTGGAACCCGGCACTTCTTCCACTGATGCCGCTGAGCGGTGTCACCTGAGGGGGGACAGAAGACCGCGCCCGCCGTCCCACGGGGTCGACCGCGGGCGCGACCAGTGATCGGATCGGGCCTAGGACGGACTGGACCACCACACGGACTGGTGTGGCACAGACAGGTGTGGCACAGGCAGGTGTGGCACAGACAGGTGTGGCACAGGCAGGTGTGGCACAGGCAGGTGTGGCACAGGCAGGTGTGGCACAGCCCGGACTGTGACAACGCGGCAGCCGACCTCACGTCGGGCGGCTGGAGAATCGCACAAGGTAAGGACTCGAACGCTCGTGAGCGCACAGATTCTCGATGGCAAGGCGACCGCCAAGGCGATCAAGGCGGAGCTGAAGGAACGCGTGGCCGCGCTGCGGGCCAAGGGCGTGGTTCCCGGCCTGGGCACGGTCCTGGTGGGCGATGACCCCGGTAGCCACTCGTATGTCAACGGCAAGCACCGCGACTGCGGGCAGGTGGGGATCGAGAGCATCCGCCGCGACCTGCCGGCCACGGCCACGCAGGAGGAGATCGAGGCGGCCGTCGCCGAGCTCAACGCCGACCGGGCGTGCACCGGGTACATCGTCCAGCTGCCGCTGCCCAAGGGCCGCGACGAGAACCGGGTGCTGGGCCTGATCGACCCCGCCAAGGACGCCGACGGGTTGCAGCCCTCCAACCTCGGCAAACTGGTGCTGATGGAGGAGGCCCCGCTGCCCTGCACGCCTCGCGGCATCGTGGAGCTGCTGAACCGCTACGATGTCCCGCTCAAGGGCGCCGAGGTCGTCGTGGTCGGGCGCGGCGTGACCGTGGGCCGCCCGCTGGGCCTGCTGCTCACCCGGCGCAGCGAGAACGCGACCGTGACGCTGTGCCACACCGGAACGCGTGACCTGGCCGAGCACACGCGGCGCGCCGACATCGTGGTGGCGGGGGCCGGGGTTCCTGGTCTGATCACCAAGGACATGGTCAAGCCGGGTGCGGCCGTGCTCGACGTCGGCGTCACCCGCACCGATGGGGGCCTGGCTGGCGATGTGGCGCTGGACGTCGCGGAGGTCGCCGGGTTCGTCTCGCCCAACCCGGGCGGCGTCGGGCCGATGACTAGGGCGATGCTCATGGTCAACGTGGTGGAGGCGGCCGAGCGCCGGATCGGTTGACGCCCCGAGGGGAACGCGGCGGCACGCCGTAGCGACACCCAGCGGGACCGCGCGACACCACGCGACACCACGCGACACCACGCGACACGGAGCGACGCAGCGCGACAAAGGACGAGGCGGCGGACGACCGCCAGGAGCGGCGGCGGGGCGGTTGGCCTCGCCGCCGCCCTGCTGTTGGGGCCGGAGAACGCGGGCGGCGGGGCGCCGGGGGTCACAGCACGCCGGTCACCAGTACCACCACCGAGACCGCGATGAAGATTAGTCCGAAAATGGTGAACGCGTAACCCATGAACGTTCCGCTGGGGTCACCCGCGACATGGAAGCTGGCGGGGGACTCGGGCAGGTAGAGCACCTGGACGGACTGGCCGGGGCGGTAGCGGGGAGGATTGGTGCCGATGGCGGCCCGTTCGTGGATGCCGTGGCCCTCCAGGGTGCGGTAGGCCACGACGGGGTGGTAATAGGTGCGGGGCCCTCCACCTCGCCTCCCGCCTCCGCTGCTCACCCGCGTGACGACGTCGGTGACGTGGCCGGGAACGGCCACACCGCGCGTGCGGTAGACCTTCTCCCGGCGTAGGAAGAAGATTCCGAGCGCGGCGAAGGCGAGCCCGAACAGGCCGAAGGCCGCCGTCAGGATGAGCAGCGTCCCGTCGTCGTTGGCCATGCCGCACGCACCTCTCCGCTCTGCGCTCCGCCCCTGACGCGCTGACCGTATATCGATCCCGCGGCTCTGGAGCACGGCAGGCGGGCGATCCCGCGCCACACGCGTGTCCGTGTGCCGAACCGGTGAGGATTCGACGCGTGCGACGTGGTGGGGGTTCCCCGGTTCCGGCCCTGTCGCCTGCAGGGTTACGGTTCCGCGGGCTCGGTGGTCATCCTGCCTTGCGTTCCCGATCCATGGCGGGCATTGGGCGCACCAGGCCAAGCGCGACGACCTCGTTGGCGAGCCGGGTGCGCCGGTTCGGCCCCTCGGGGATCCGGAACTTCTGATAGAGGCGGAGCAAGTGCTGTTTGACGGCGGCCTCGGTGACCACCAGGTCCTCGGCGATCTCGCGAGCGGTCGCGGGGGAGACGAACGCTTCGTCGGAGAGCGCCGGACGGCACAGCGATGTGAGGACGTCGAGTTCGCGGCGGGTCAGCTCGGGGGTGGCACCCTTGCGGAGCTCGACGTCGGGGTGGAGTTCCTCGCGGGGCAGACCGCCGACTTTGCAGCGTGAACTGCCGAATGTGACGACATCGCCTTCTTCGAGAACCCTGCGCGCGATGGGGCGGCCGTTGACCCTGGTGCCGTTGCGCGAGAGGCCGAGATCGACGACATAGACATAGGGGCCGCGGCGCACCAGCTCCGCGTGGAGCTGGGAGACGCTCGGGTCACTCAGGTGGATATCGGCTCCTTCACCACGTCCGACAGTGGTGACCTCGGCGTTCAGCTGCTGAACGTCCCCGCTTTCCTCGACCCGTATGTAGGGCCCGTCCACGGTTGTTCCTCCCAGTGTGGGGCGCGGTCGATGAGCGGTTTCGCGGCAGGGCGTGACAGAGTGCCTCACGTTGGAGACGGATAGATTGCCGGTCGCTGGTCGAGTGGGGTTCATGGGGGGCTGTCCTCGCTCACCGTGGCGCTCATCTGGTGACTGGTTACCCGGGCACTGTGGGTTCTACGCGCTTACTCTCGGGTTAGACAGCTATCCCGGCAGGTTTACGGCACATCCCGGCAATAGGGTCGGTTCGCCGAGCGCTGACTCTCCGGCCGATACGGTGGGGCGTGAGGTGCGGACGAGCGCGGGCTCATTAGAATGAGGGTCGCTGTAGCCAGTAACGATGTGCGGTCGATCAAGTCTTGCTCGTCCGTTGATCTCCCGAACGTCCCAGTTTCGGTCTGGGAGGGATCGCCGGTGGCCGGTCCGCGCCACGACCCGCTCGGTCGGCCTGTGGGGGTCCGGAATATGTCTGCGTTAGGGCGAGGTTTACGGTGAGCCATAAAACGGTGGAGGACGCTGTCGCACCCCAGTCACGCCCGTCGGAGGAGAAGCCGGGGCGCGGGTCGGATTCGGAGCGGGAGCCCGCTGCGGGCACGGACGGCCCCGCTGGCACGTCCGGCGCTGCCGACACGGCTGGCACTCCCGGCTCCGCCGATACAGCTCACGGCACAGCTCACGGTACAGCACCCACTGTGACCGAAGAGACCCCCGGGTGGCTTGCCCAAGTCCCCTACTTCCTAGTGCTCGCCACGATGTCCGCGGGGATCGTCGTGGTCGCGGCCGCCTACTTCAAGCGCGGACCCGCGCTGATCGCCGGGGCGCTGCTGCTGGCCGCCGCTTTCCGCTATCTCCTGCCCTCGGACCGGATCGGCATGCTGGCGGTCCGCCAGCGCTGGATTGACATCGGCACCACGGTCACGCTCGCGATCCTGCTGATCGTGCTCGCCTGGGTGGCGCCGCAGCTGTCATCGTGAGTGTCTAATAAGCTTGATATCGAGATACCGCAGACGATCGAACGAGAGAGCCGCCCACAGCCCGGCCGGAGCAGGTACAACGACCGGACTGGCAGGCGGTCGAAGGTTTTGCGGCGAGCTCACAAGGCGAGACGTGGGACCGGCCGCCGCTTGCGCGGTGGTCACGGACACGCATACGGCGGTCGCGGCGGCAGCGCCGCGGCCGTGGTGCGCGAGCCCGATTTTCCCCGCGCGCGAGGCCTCCAGCCACAAGACGGCTAGCCGAAACGAAGGGACAGCCACACAGCCATGGCCAAAATCAAGGTTGAGAATCCCGTAGTAGAGCTCGACGGCGACGAGATGACCCGGATCATCTGGTCCTTCATCAAGGACCGGCTGATCCTGCCCTACCTGGACGTCGACCTGAAGTACTACGACCTCGGCGTCGAGGAGCGCGACCGCACCGACGACCAGATCACGGTCGACGCGGCCAACGCGATCAAGCAGTACGGCGTCGGCGTCAAGTGCGCCACCATCACCCCCGACGAGGCCCGCGTCGAGGAGTTCGGTCTGAAGAAGATGTGGCGGTCGCCCAACGGCACCATCCGCAACATCCTCGGGGGCGTCGTCTTCCGCGAGCCGATCATCTGCCAGAACGTGCCGCGCCTGGTCCCGGGCTGGACCCAGCCGATCATCATCGGCCGCCACGCCCACGCCGACCAGTACAAGGCCAGCGACTTCAAGGTGCCCGGCCCCGGCACGGTGACCATCACCTACACGCCCGAGGACGGCGGCGAGCCCATCGAGATGGAGGTCGCCAACTTCCCCGAGGGCGGCGGCGTCGCCATGGGCATGTACAACTTCCGCAAGTCCATCGAGGACTTCGCCCGGGCCAGCTTCGGCTACGGCCTGGACCGCGGCTACCCGGTCTACCTCTCCACCAAGAACACGATCCTCAAGGCCTATGACGGCATGTTCAAGGACGTGTTCGCCGAGATCTACGAGGCCGAGTACAAGGAGAAGTTCGAGGCGGCCGGGATCACCTACGAGCACCGGCTGATCGACGACATGGTCGCCGCCGCGCTCAAGTGGGAGGGCGGCTACGTCTGGGCCTGCAAGAACTACGACGGTGACGTGCAGTCCGACACGGTCGCGCAGGGCTTCGGCTCTCTGGGCCTGATGACGTCGGTGCTGCGCACCGCCGACGGCAGCACGGTCGAGGCCGAGGCCGCGCACGGCACGGTCACCCGGCACTACCGCCAGCACCAGGCCGGCAAGCCCACCTCGACCAACCCGATCGCGTCCATCTTCGCCTGGACCCGCGGCCTGGACCACCGGGGCAAGCTCGACAACACCCCGAAGGTCAACGAGTTCGCCCACGCGCTTGAGGACGTCGTCGTCTCGACCGTCGAGGGCGGCCAGATGACCAAGGACCTCGCGCTGCTGGTCGGTGGCGAGCAGGACTGGCTCACCACCGAGCAGTTCCTCGCCGCGCTGGACGAGAACCTGCAGAAGCGCCTCGCCTGAGTCGGCCCTGCGCCGCGCATTCTCGTTTCCCAGGCCGCTCCGCCGCATCGCGGCGGGGCGGCCTTCGCATTTCGTGGTGTGGTGTGGTTCACATATTGTCGGTCTGTGTGGGACGTTTTGCGAGTGATCGGGGATAACACACCATAAATGCACACTCCGTGCTGGTGTAGACCTTTATACGCGTTTTGGTTATGGTTCGTCACCGTGTGAAGGGAGTGCGGCGAAAGACACGTTGGGAAGATTCGCGCAATTCGCGAATATTGCCCTATCTTGAAGGTGTCTGCCCGAGCGATTTACCTGCCGGGCAGTAGCCTCGATTGTGTCGAGATGAGGTCATCCCAGACCGACGTTCCGCCCCCGCGCCCGCTGGGGGGTAGGCGCGCGAGGCGCGGAACGTCAGGAGAAGGGCCCGTTGTCCCAAGGGCGGCGGGCCCTTTTCATGTCCGGAGCCGGCTCGCCGACCGCGCGAGCGGGTCCCGCATTCCCCCGGAGTAACGCCGAGGGTCCCCCGCGATCCCGCGCGGCAGTGCCCGGCATCGTCCTGATACGCCCCGCCTATCCTTGCCAAATGTTCGATTCCCGGCATGTCAGAGTATTCGCGGAGGTCGTGCGGACCGGTTCCTACACGGCGGCGGCCCGGAACCTCGGATACACCCAACCGGCGATCAGCCAGCAGATGAAAGCCCTGGAGCGTGCGGTGGGAACGCCGCTGTTCACCCGCGTCGGCCGCCGCCTGCGGCTGACCGAGGCCGGTGAGGTGCTCTCCGGCCACGCCGAGGGCATCCTCGACGCCATGTCGGCCGCGCAGGAGCAAATGACCGCGATCGCCCGACTGCGCTCCGGCCACGTGCGCGTCGCCGCGTTCCCCAGCGCCAGCGCGACCCTGGTGCCCCAGACGACGGCGCGGGTCATGGCGGAGCACCCGGGAATCCGCATCGAGCTCCTGGAAGCCGAGCCGCCCGATTCCCTCGACATGCTGGTGCGCGGCGAGTGCGACATCACCCTCGCGTTCGGTTACGACGAGACCCCCGCTCCGCCGGAGGAGCTGGTGGAGGTCCCTCTGCTGGACGATCCCCTGGTGGTGCTCCTGCCCGCGGGGCACCCCCTGACGGAGGAGGGGTCGGTGGAGCTGCGGGCGCTGGCGGGCGAGCGGTGGATCGCGGGCTGCCGCCGTTGCCGGGGCCACTTCGCCCAGGCGTGCCGAGCCGTGGGCTTCACGCCGGACATCGCCTTTACCACCGATGACAACCTCGCGGTCCAGAGCCTGGTCGCGTCCGGTGTGGGCGTCGCGCTCATGCCCCAGATGGTGCTGTCGTTCCTGCGTCACCCGAAGGTGACCGGCCGTCCCCTGACGCCGATGGGGCGCCGCCGGATCTCCGCCTACACGCTGCCCAGCCACCAGCGGATCCCGGCCGCCCGGCTCATGCTCGGCGCCCTGCGGCAGACAGCCGACGCACGCACAGCAGAGGTACAGGCAGCAGACGTTCAGGCAGAAGACGTTCAGGCAGCAGGAGTTCAGGCAGCAGGAGTTCAGGCAGCAGGCGCACGGACAGCAGACGGACAGACAACGGTCGAACGGGGAGCGCCAGAGTCGGTCGGTACCGAATCTGAGCGGCCGCACGTGGATGCCGCTGGTCGTGCGCTGGACCTATAAGTGGATCTTTGGATGCCGCGAAGAAACCCGAACTGGACCTCATGCTTTCGGCAGGCAAAGCTACGGGGTACGAGAGTCGATCACTCGTCGTCGATCCGTGTGTCCACCTCGGTGCCCCTCCGTCGCTCTCCACACGGACAGGATGCGGGCTCAACGGACTCGACGGACTCGACCGCGAGATACGGAGAGGAAGCGGCGATGGCCTCCAGCACCTTCAGCGGCACCACCGCGATGACCCCCCGCCTGGCCGAACTCATCACCGCCGTGGGTGAGGCCGTCCGCATGGAGCGTCCGCCGTCCGAGACGGCACGGCTCGTCGCGGACCGGCTGCGCCCGTTCCTGCTCGACCCGGGCCTGCTCCCGGACGCCTACCGTGTCGGCGACCCCGACCACTACCTCCAGCACGTCATCCACGCCGAGGAGGACGGAAGCTTCTCGGTCGTGGCGCTGGTCTGGCTCCCCGGCCAGCAGACCCCGATCCACGACCACGTGTCGTGGTGCGTCACCGGCGTCCACGAGGGCACCGAACTCGAACGCCGCTACGAACTGCGCGGCGCGGGCGAGACCCTGCACCTGGTCCCCGTCGAGGACGTGGTCAACGCGCGCGGCACCGTCTGCGGCTTCGCCCCGCCCGGCGACATCCACCTGGTGCGCAACGAGGGCGACAGCATGGCGATCTCGCTGCACGTCTACGGTGCCGACATCTCCCGTCTCGGCAGCAGCGTCCGCCGCCAGTACACCTGTCCCGTCAGGGAGAGATGACCGTACGGGCCGGGGACGCCGTCACCGCTCGGGTTCCGGACAGAAAAGACGGCCTTTGGGGGCGCCGCTGCGCCCCCAAAGACCGTCTCGGTTCTCGCGCGGGTGCCGCTGGCCCCGTCGTCCTCAGTCGCGTAGAGCCGACTCCGGGATCTCCCGCCCCTCCTTCATGGCGGTGAACATCTCCCCGGACGCGGCCTCGTCCCACACCACGACCGACCCCACGTGCAGCGTGGGCGTGGAGCCGACCGGAATCGAGGTCGTGGCGGGGTCGTCGCCCATCGCCATGGCCATCCAGCCGAGGTCGGTGAGATGGTCGCCCTCGTCCACCTCGAAGGTCGAGGTGCCATGGGTGACCAGCGGAACCGACCGGAACGGGTTGAACAGGGTTCCGGGAGAGGTGGCCTTGTCGACCAGCTTGCTGAAGAACTCGCGCTGCCGCTCGATCCGGTCCAGGTCCGCGCGGGCCGAAGCGCGGGTGCGCACGTAGCCGAGCGCGGTGGCGCCGTCCATGGTCTGGCATCCGGCCGTGATGTCCAGGCCCGCCTTGGGGTCCTTCATGTCCTCCTTGGGGCACATCTCCACGCCGCCGACCGCGTCGACGATGTCGACGAATCCCGCGAAGCCGATCTCGACATAGTGGTCGATGCGGACGCCGCTTTCCTGCTCGAACGTCCGTACCAGGGTCGACGGGCCGCCGCCGAGGGCCGTACTGAAGGCCGCGTTGATCTTGTTGTCGCCGATACCGGGGATCGTGACGTAGGAGTCGCGCGGCACGCTGATGATGGTCGGCCTCCCACGGTCGGGCACGTAGAGCACCATGATCGTGTCGGTGCGCTTGCCCTCGGCGCGGCCGGTGCGCAGCTCCTGCACGTCCTCGTCGCTGAGGCCTTCGCGGCTGTCGGACCCCACGACCATGTAGGTGGTGCCGGGCTGCTCGGCCGGGCGGCCTTCGTAGTCCTGCAGGGCCTCGACGCGCACGAGCCGCGAGTCGGCCCAGAAGTAGAAGAGCGCGGGCAGGACGACCACCACGACCAGGATCGTGATGAGGATGGTGCGCCGCCGCCGCGCCCGCTGCTCCCGCTCCCTGCGGGACCTCCCGGTGCCGTCGTAAACGCGCCCGCTACCGCCGCGCTCACCACCGCCGCGCCCGCTACCACCGTGGTGGCGGCGCCCGTCGCCTCCGCCACGCCGCGCGCCACCCGGTTCCCGTGAACCGCGCGATCGCCGCACGTCACCGGATCCGGCGGGCCCGCGCGCGGAGCGCTGCTCGGATCGGCGCGGCCGGTAGAGCCTCTCGATCTCGTCGGGTCCGCCACCGCCACTGGGGCGGCGAAATACCCCCGTCCGGTCGTGGTTGCCGGTGGACCCGTTGGAAGGCCGGTTGCGCCCGTTTCCTCGATCAGCCATCGCCGTGGTCGTCCATCCGTTCCGTGCCCGCGTCATTTGCGTCGTTCCTGGCGGGTGTGACTGGCCACATCGTATGTGAGTCCCCCCTTGGCCGCGCCGGAGCGAGAGGGGACAAGAGGGGACAGCGGGGAATCGCGACCGTGGTTCTGGCTGACCCATGAGAACGCGTTTTCGAACCAGATGTCGAGAACTCGCCGGTAACCGCAAAGCGTTCCTGGACGCTGGTCCACATGCGATCGAGGAGGCAGTATGTCT
This sequence comes from Nocardiopsis rhodophaea, assembly GCF_039530945.1. Lineage (NCBI taxonomy): Bacteria > Bacillati > Actinomycetota > Actinomycetes > Streptosporangiales > Nocardiopsidaceae > Nocardiopsis > Nocardiopsis rhodophaea. Next base: position 32,389 of record NZ_BAAAPC010000029.1, on the reverse strand, counting down.
GTCATGACCATGGGGACGTCGGAACCGCAGCAGCGACCGCTCACCGTCGAGGACCTGGAGAGAATGCCCGACGACGGCAGGCGGTACGAGCTGGTCAACGGGAGGCTTGACGTGTCGCCCGCGCCGGTATTCGTTCATTCCCTTGTCGAGGGGCGGTTGCTGTTCCACCTGATGACGGCCGCGCCCAAGGGGCACATCGTGCTCCCAGGCGCGGGAATCAACCTCAATGACGCCGGGACGCACCACCGGATCCCTGACCTACTGGTGACGCGCAAAGGCGATGTGGAGAAGCCGTACCTTACCCGGCCACCGCTGCTGGCGGTCGAGGTTCTTTCACCCGAGAGCGTGTTCCGCGACAACCACACCAAGCGTGCTGAGTACGCCACGTTCGGGATCGAGTCGTACTGGATCTTCAACCCGTCGACCGAGAAGCCGGGCCTGCTCGAACTGCGTCTCACGGACGGTGAGTACCGAGAGGTGACTCAGGTGTTCGGCGAAGAGGTCTTCGCGACCGATGCTCCTTTCCCGATGAAGGTCGTGCCGCAGCACCTCGTCGATGAGGCGCTTGACGACTGGATGGAGTCGGTCGGAGACGAATAGGGGCACCGACCCAGCGCGGAGCCGATGAAGGGACCTCCTCAATGGGGGGAGGTCCCTAACGCGTCCGATAGGCGCCTGACGATGGCAGGGCGGTGTGGAACCGCGGAGCACGGAAGCCCTTGTCGGCGAACGCTGTGGACACGGCCTCTCGAACCCCGTCCACCTTCTCCTCGGCAACCACGGCGATGGCGCTGCCGCCTCGGCCGTGACCGGTCATCTTGGCGCCCCGGGCGCCCGCGTGGACGGCGGCCTCGACAGCGAGGTCGAGTTCGGGGCAGGACACCTCGAACTGGTCGCGCAGGGAGAAGTGGGACGCCGTGAGCACCGCGCCGATCTCGGGGAGGGCGGTGGCGCGCATGAGGCCGACGACGGCGTTGACGCGGTGGATCTCGGTGACGACGTGTTGAACGCGCTTGCGGAGGACCGGGTGCCGGAGGCGGTCGAGTGCCGCGGCCAGGTCCTCGACGTCGCGCAGGGTTTCGACGCCTAACCGCCTCGCGGCGCGGGCGCACTCGGCGTGTCGTGTCGCGTCCAGTCGGGCCGTGTCCCGGGGACGGGGCCGGACGCGGGTGTCGATGATGAGGAGGTGCAGGCCCGCGTCGTTCAACGCGAAGGGGACATTGCGCCCTCCTTCTGTACGGCAGTCCAGGAACAGGGCGCGTCCCTCCGCGCAGCGCAGTGGCGCGGTGTGGTCCATGGTCCCGCTGGGGGAGCCGATGAATTCGGTGGCCGCGCGGCGGGCGATCCCGGCCATAACGCGGCGGTCGCCGGACAGAGCGGTGAGGTGGTGGGAGTCGGCCAGGGCCAGCAGCGTCGCGCAGTGCAGCGCGGCCGACGAGGACAGCCCGGCCCCGACCGGCAGGTCCGAGTCGACCATGATGCGGGCGCCCGCGCTCGCATCGAGGTGTCCGGCGCCCCGGGCGGCCCAGAACACCGCCGCGACGTGTCGGGCCCACCCGGGGACGGAGGCGCGGCCGGCGGCGGTCGCGTCCGTCGCGGCGCTGGTGAACCGGACCGCTTCCCCCGGGCGCTGGACGCTCCGCGCCTCGACCGTCCCGTCCGCGGTCGGCTCCAGGGCCACCGACACACCCCAGGGCAGGGCCATCGGCAGGGCCAGCCCGCCAACGGCGTCGGTGTGCGTGCCCATGAGGTTGGCCTGGCCGGGCGCGCGCCAGATTCCCGCCGGTGGAGTGCCGTAGGCCGCGGTGAAGGCGGCGGACAGCGCGTCGTCGTCGACGCGGGGGCTCACCCGCCAGTCCCCGACCGTCTCCGCGACGTTCCCCCGGCGCGCGGTCGCCAGGGGTTTCAGCAGCCGCCGCAGTGTGTCCACGCCATCCCTCACCTGCTCATCCGCGGGCGCCCGCCCGTGCGTCCCGTGCCTCTCGACGATCCTGGGCCGTGTGGAAGGCCCACGCGTCGGTGACGATATCCCGAAGTTCGGGTATGCGTGGTTCCCACCCCAGCTCGGCCCGGGCGCGCTCGGCGGAGGCGACAAGCACCGGCGGGTCTCCGGCGCGGCGCGGGGCGGGGACCGTCGGGATGGGGTGGCCGGTGATCTCGCGGCAGACCTCGATCACCTCGCGCACCGAGAACCCCGCGCCGTTGCCGAGATTGAACACGCGGTGCGTACCCGGCACGCAGTCTTCCAGCGCGCGCAGGTGAACATCGGCGATGTCGGTGACGTGGATGTAGTCGCGCACACAGCTGCCGTCGGGGGTGGCGTAGTCCTCGCCGTACACCGCGACCGAGTCCCGCAGTCCCCGCGCGACCTGCAGCACGATGGGGATCAGGTGGGTCTCGGTGGCGTGCCGCTCCCCGTGGTGTCCGTGGGCGCCGGCGACATTGAAGTAGCGCAGGCTCACCGCGCCCAGGCGGTGCATCCGGGCATGCTCGGCCAGTGCGGCGTCGATCGCGGCCTTCGAGGCGCCGTAGGGGGTGGTGGGGCGCTCGGGCGCGCTCTCACGGATCGGAACCTCCTCGGGCTCGCCGTAGACGGCGGCCGTCGAGGAGAAGACGATCCGGCGCACGTCCGCGGCGCGGATCGCCTCCAGGAGAGCGAGCGAGGCACCGACGTTGCCGGTCCAGTACAGCTCGGGGCGGCGCACGGACTCCGGGACGACGGAGCGGGCGGCGAAGTGCAGCACGGCGTCGACGCGGCCGTAGCGCCCGACGTCTCCGAGGACCTCGGCCGCGCGGTCCCGGACACAGCCCTCGACGAACGTGCACTCCGCGGGGACGGCGTCGCGGTGACCGGTGGACAGGTCGTCGATGACGACTACCGCGTGTCCGGTTTCGAGTAGGCGTGCCGCCACGACACTGCCGATGTATCCCGCGCCGCCGGTGACCAGAACGCGCACGTTGCCTCCTTTGCCGTCGGTTGTTCCATGCTGCGGGTCCGCGCCGCGTGTGTTGTCCGCGGCCCTCCCGATTCTGGCGCGGAGGGGGCCCTGGCCTCCCGTGCGGCGCGCCGGAGCTTCTCCGGAGCCGCCCCGCGCGGCTACGCTCGCCTCACCTGTCCACGGACGAACGGGGCCGGAGCGGACACCGATGGCATCGCTGCTGAATACGGCCAAGGGCAAGGCCCGGCACTACGGCCACCTGGCCATGGAGACCTACTGGGAGGCGCGGCGTCGGCGGCCCGCTTTCGACCATGCCGTGCGCGCCGTGGAGCGCTATGGCGACCGCCGGGGCAGCGCCTTCGCCGCGTCGGTCACCTACTTCGCCTTCCTGTCCTTCTTCCCGCTGCTGGCGCTCGCGTTCGCGCTGGTCGGCTACCTCGTGGAATTCAATGCCGACCTGCGCCAGTACGTGGAGCTCGCTGTCGAGGAGGTGCTGCCCGGCCTGTCCGAGCAGTTGCCCATCGACGAGATCGCGCGGGCCCGCACCGGGGCGGGGATTATCGGTCTGCTCGGCCTTCTCTACGCGGGCCTCGGGGCGGTCGCGGCGCTGCGTGAGGCGCTGCACCAGATCTGGCTCAAGGACGTTCACGCCGGCCCGAACATCGTGCTGGCCAAGCTCTATGACCTGGTCGTGCTCATCGTGATCGGGTTCGCCCTGCTGGCCACGGTGGTGCTGACCAGCGTCGCGCAGGCCGCCACCACGTGGCTGCTGTCCTGGGTCGGGCTGGAGGACTCGGTCGCCGCCATCGCCGCGACGCGCGTGCTGGGCCTGGCCATCGCCATCGGCGTGAACCTGCTCATCTTCCTGGTGCTGTTCTCCCGCCTGTCGGGGACACGGCGCCCCTGGCGGCTGCTGTGGCGCGGCGCCCTCATGGCCGCCGTCGGGTTCGAGGTGCTCAAGGCCGCCGGGGCGCTGCTGGTCAGCTACACGCTCGGAAACCCCGTCTACGCGTCGTTCGCGGTGGTCGTCGGCCTGCTCGTGTGGATCAACCTCGTGATGCGGCTGGTCGTGTTCTGCGCCGCGTGGACGGCGACCTGGCTGCCGGTTCCGCCTCCCTACCAGGGAAACGTGCCGATGAGGCTGCCGGACGGTGGGTGGAGCGGCTCGGCCGGCGCCGCGGCCGCCGCCGCTGGAGACGGGTGCGTCACGGGGGCGCGGGGCGTGAGCGGACCGGCCCGCGACCTCAGGCCTGTGTGGCGTGCGGAAGGCCCCGCCCGGTCGCGCGCCGTCCTCGGTGTCCTGCGCCGCGCCGCTCTCCCTGTGGCGCTGCTCACCTGCGTCGCCGCCCTCGTCGTGTGGGTTCGCAGGCAGCGGCGGTCGGCACAGAGCACGCGTTGAGGCCGGATCCGGCCATGTGCCGTCGCTGATGCCATCCGACGCGTCGTATCACGTATAGGTCAACTTCCCGGTTTTCGGCCCGGATCTTGGGTAACGTGTAGCCCTGCCTAGGTCATTGGCGGGTCTCGCGGGAATTCGTCGGAAACCTTCGACGCTGTTCCAGTTGACGCGGCGCACGCGTTCCACGGCCGTCTGGTCTCGAATGATGAGACGACGTGGTCCCACCGGGGCGTGATTCGCGGATTTCCGGCAGGTTCACTGGGGCACCTGCAATCCTCGTTCGGGTGGATCCACCCACCCGCTCTTGAGTACGTGAGGTGGCACTGGGCGGCCTTCCGTGGCCTGCGATGCCTTGCCTTTTCAGAGGAGAGTGAATTCGGTCATGAGGCGGACTGACATGCGGGACCCCGCCTCGCTTATGGTGCCTCTGACGTCGGTGCGCCAGCCGGCCGGACAGCGCGGAGGTTGACCGTGGCCATTGAATTCAACGCTTCTGACCGCACGACCATCGGTGCCGAGTGGGAATTGCAGCTCGTCGACCTGAACACCCGGCACCTCCGCCAAGAGGCCCAACAGGTGCTGGGGGCCCTTCCCGACCTGAGCCAGACCTCCAGTCCGCCGCTGCGCCACGAGCTCATGCAGTGCACGGTCGAGGTGGTCACCGGGATCTGCGAGACCGTCGAGGAGATCAAGTCCGACCTGGACGCCAACATCAAGCAGCTCACCTCGGTCCTTGATGACCGCCAGCTCGCTCTCGCCTGCGCGGGCACCCACCCGCTGGACGACTGGCGTGATCAGACGACGTCCCCGGTGCAGCGCTACGGCGAACTGATCGAGGATCTCCAATGGCTCGCCCGGCGCATTCTCACCTTCGGCGTCCACGTGCACGTGGGGGTCCGTTCGGCGGAAAAGGCCGTCCCGACCGTCAACGCACTGTCGAAGTACCTGCCGCACTTTCTCGCGCTGACCGCCTCCAGTCCCTTCTGGAGTGGTCACGACACCGGTCTGGCATCCGCCCGGTCCGTCGTATTCGGCGCGCTTCCCACGGCCGGTCCGCCACCGCTCCTGCCGGACTGGGCCACATTCGAGAATTACATGGAGACGCTGCTGCGGGCGGGCACCATCCGCAGTATCAAGGAAGTGTGGTGGGATGTCCGCCCGCACCCGGATTTCGGCACCATCGAGATCCGGATGTTCGACGGAATTCCCACTCTGCGCGAGGTCGGAATGGCGGCCGCGCTCGCGCAGAGCCTCGTTCGGCTGTTCGACCAGCAGCTCGACCGCGGATACGGGTTGCCCAGCCCACCCTCCTGGGTCGTCAGCGACAACAAATGGCGGGCCACCCGCTACGGGCTGGACGCACGGGTCATCACCGACGAGCACGGCACGACCGTTCCCCTCCGCGATGACCTGTACGAACTCCTGCACGAGCTGGAGCCGGTCGCCGCTCGGCTCGGCTGTGCCGAAGACCTCGATGTCGCCTTCGAGGTCTTGGACAAGGGCGCCCCTTACGAGCGCCAGCGTGCCGTGATCGAACAGGGCGGCACGCTCAACGACGTCGTGGACGCACTGATGGCGGAATTCCGAGCCGGAGCGGACGGTCCCTGGCCGCGCTCCGGGAACGGGGCCGGAGAGCGCGGGGCGGAGCACGGCGAGACCGGCGGAAACGCCGACCGAGATCAACCGTCGAGGAACAGGGGGCCATCGCATGCACGGACGTGACCTGCCAGACCAGCTGACCGCCTTTCTGGCCCGGCACGAGCGCGAATTCGTGGACTTCCGGCGCGACCTGCACATGCACCCGGAGCTCGCCTTCGCCGAGCACCGCACCACCCAGCGGCTGGTGGACCGTCTCCGGCGCGCCGGTCTGGCGCCCAAGGTCTTGCCGCAGGGCACCGGCCTGATCTGCGACATCGGCTCCGACGACGGGCCGACGGTGGCGCTGCGGGCCGACCTCGACGCCCTGCCGCTCACCGACGAGAAGGACGTGTCCTACCGCTCGACCGTGCCGGGCGCCGCCCACGCCTGCGGACACGACGTGCACACCACCGTCGTGCTCGCCACGGGCCTCTTCTTGGCCCAGCAGGCCAGGGCCGGCGCCCTGCCGGGCCGTGTGCGGCTGCTGTTCCAGCCGGCGGAGGAGCTGCCCGGAGGGGCGCGCGAGGTCATCAACGCGGGCGGGATCGACGGCGTCGACCGGATCTTCGCCCTGCACTGCGACCCCCGGCTGCTGTGCGGGCAGGTCGGGCTGCGCGTCGGCCCCATCACCGCCGCCTGCGACCAGCTGATGGTGCGGCTGTCGGGCGCGGGCGGACACACCGCCCGGCCGCACCTCACCACCGACCTGGTCTACGCGCTCGGCAAGGTGGTCACCGAGCTGCCGGCAGCGCTGTCGCGCCGCGTGGACCCGCGCGCCGGCTTCAGCCTGGTGTGGGGACGCATCAGCGCGGGGTCGGCGCCCAACGCGATTCCCGACGACGGTGTCGCCGAGGGCACGGTGCGCTGCCTGGACGACGACGCCTGGCACGCCGCACCCGACATCATCAAGGAACTGGTCGAGTCCGTGGTGGCGGGGTACGGCGCGACGGCCGACCTCGACTACCGTCGGGGCGTCCCACCCACGGTCAACGAGGCCTCCAGCGTGCGGATGCTGCGTGCCGCCTGCGCGCAGACGCTGGGCCCGGAGGCGGTGGCCTCCACGGCGCAGAGCCTGGGCGGTGAGGACTTCGCCTGGTACCTGGAGCACGTGCCCGGCGCGATGGCGCGCCTGGGCACGCACCCGCCGACCTCCAGCGGCCCCATGCTGGATCTGCACCAGGGCGCGTTCGACGTCGACGAGGGCGCCATCTGCACCGGTGTCCAGCTCATGGCCGCCGCCGCGCTGACCGCCCTGTGGGAGTGCGCCCGGCCCGGCAGCGACGACACGGTGGAGGACGCCGCCCTGGCCTGACGGGCCCCTGACGGGCCACTGCCTCCCCAATTCCCCCGATCCCCGCCCCCGCCCAGGGTCACCGAGTACATCGCACCGCCGCACAGGTGCCCGCGTCCGCGCGGCTGGTCCCGCCGGCGGTGGGTGGCCGGTCCGTCGGCCGAGATCAGGTGGCATCCTGAAACGCATGAGCCACCAGTTGACCTTGGACCAGATCCGACGCGCGCCCAAAGCTCTCCTGCACGAGCACCTCGACGGCGGGCTGCGGCCCGCTACGGTCGTCGAACTCGCCGACGCGACCGGCTACTCCGCACTGCCCACGAAGGACCCCGTCGAACTGGGGCAGTGGTTCCGCGACGCCTCCGACTCCGGCTCCCTGGAGCGCTACCTGGAGACGTTCTCGCACACCGTCGGGGTGATGCAGACGCGCGAGTCGCTGATCCGGGTCGCGGCCGAGTGCGCCGAGGACCTCGCGGCCGACGGCGTCGTCTACGCGGAGGTCCGCTACGCCCCCGAGCAGCACCTGGAGGCCGGGCTGACCCTGGAACAGGTCGTGGAGGCCGTGCTGGAGGGCTTCCGGCTGGGCCAGGAGCGCGCCGCCGCGCAGGGACGCACGATCCGGGTGGGCACCCTGCTCACCGCCATGCGGCACGCCGCCCGCTCGCGGGAGATCGCCGAGCTGGTCGTGCGCTACCGCGATGTGGGCGTGGTCGGCTTCGACATCGCCGGCGCTGAGGCCGGTCACCCGCCCACGCGCCACCTCGACGCCTTCGAGTACCTGCGGCGGGAGAACGCCCACTTCACCATCCACGCGGGTGAGGCGTTCGGGCTGCCCTCGATCTGGGAGGCGCTGCAGTGGTGCGGCGCCGACCGGCTGGGGCACGGCGTGCGGATCGTCGACGACATCGAGCAGATGGCCGATGGCGAGACGCGCATGGGGCGGCTGGCCCGCTACGTGCGCGACAAGCGCGTACCGCTGGAGATGTGCCCCAGCTCCAACATCCAGACCGGGGCGGCCAGGTCGATCGCGGACCACCCGATCGGCCTGCTGCGCCGCCTGCGCTTCCGGGTCACGGTCAACACCGATAACCGGCTGCAGGGCGGCACCACACTGTCGGAGGAGTTCGCGCGGCTGTGTGCGGCGTTCGACTACGACTGGGACGACCTGCAGTGGTTCACCGTGAACGCGATGAAGTCGGCGTTCCTGCCCTTCGACGAGCGGCTCGCCCTCATCAACGGGCACATCAAGCCGGGCTTCGCACAGCTGAAGTGGGCCGATTAAGTGGACCGCGGAGTGAAGCCCTTCACCGCGACGCTCCCGCGCGTCCTGGGCTGGGTCTGGATCGGCGCGGTCGTCCTGCTGCTGATCGACCTGCTGGTGAACGGCGGCGACCGCACGGCCGTGATCGCGGCCGCCGTGCTGCTGTGCACGGTGGGCGCCACCTACGTGCTGTGGCTGCGCCCGCGCGTGGTTCCGCAGGAGGACGGCGTGCGCGTGGTGAACCCGCTGCGCGAGACGTTCGTGCCGTGGGCGGCCTTCACCTGGGCCGACGTCACCGACGTGCTGCGGATCCACGTCGGTGACCAGGTCATCCGGTCCTGGCCGCTGCGGGAGACCAAGCGGGCCGCGGTGCGCGATAACGTGCGCCGCGCCGGGTCGGACGGCGGTCCGATCCTGGAGGAGGAGAGCGGCGACCCGCGCGAGCTGCGGCCGGTCAACCTGGTCGCGCGGCAACTGCGCGAGGAGGCGCAGCGGCGGAAGGCCGAGTCGACCGCCGCCGCGGCTGACGCTTCGAGCGGGCCGTCGACGGTCTGGTCGCCCGACGCGCTGGTCGCTCTCGGTGTGCCGGTTCTGCTGCTGGTCGCGGCGCTGCTGGTCGGGTGAGAGCAGCTCGTCAGCGTGATGCGGGAAAGCTCCTTTTCGGGGCTTTCCCGCATTTTTTTGCCCGGGGCGACTTGACCACGACCCCCCGCTACTGGTTAGGTAAGGCATGCCTAAGGGCTACGGGTTCGGAGGTCCGGTGTCAGCGCGGATCGCCGGGCCATCCGAATCCCGGTTCCTCGGGCGTCCGCGGGTCAACTGAATAGCGGGTGCGTCGCCGCACGAATCGCCACTCGTGCGGGTAGCCACCGGAAGGAGTCGCGGGGACTCCGTTCCGGATCTGCCTTCAGGCAGGGCCACCTCGGCGGCGCGCTATATCCGAAGAAACGTACGGTCCGGCTCCAGCGGTGTCTGCGGGGACTCCCGGGAGCCGGGCCGTACGGGGACCTCACCGCCACGGGACGGTCGGCGCTAGTCATCCTCGGCCTCAGGATGCTGCTCGCCACGCGGCGCCGTCCGCCTCCGCGCGCGGGTCCTGCTTCACCACGGAAGAAGAGGGATCGCCGACCCTGGCGCGGATGGGGTCGGCGATCCCGGTTTTCCGGCGGCGGCACGGCGAACCGGCCGCCCCGTGGGCACGCGGGCTAGAGCCGCATCAGGATCGTGTTCAGCAACTCGCCCAGCCGCGGGCTCCGATGGCGCACGGCCTCCAACGCCCGTTCCTGGTCGAAGGGCTCATACACCCCGCCCATCGCGTCGTTGCTGACCATCGCCAGCGCGAGCACTTCGGCACCCATCTCCACGGCCGCGATGGTCTCCAACGCGATGGACTGGCCCACCAGGTCGGCGCCGGAGGCGCGCAGCATCCCCAGCTCCGCGGGGGTCTGGAACTGCGGTCCGGGCACGGTCGCGTACACCCCCTCGGCCAGCGTCGCGTCCGAGGTCCGGGCCAGCTCGCGCAGCCGCTCCGAGTACGCGTTACTCAGGTCCACGAAGTCCGGGCCGGCCAGCGGCGACGTCGCGGTGAGGTTGATGTGATCACGCACCACGATCGGCTGACCCACGGCGAAGTCGGCGCGCAGCGACCCGGCCGATCCGGTGAGGACCACCGTGTCGGCACCCGCCGACACACCAGTGCGCACCGCGTGTGCGACCTGCATCGCGTCGAATCCCTCATACAGGTGGACGCGGCCGAGGAACACGGCGACGCGTTTGGCGCCGACCCACATGCTCCGCACCTTCGTGGAGTGGCCGGCCGCCGTCGGGGCGGCGAACCCCGGAAGGTCCATCACGTCGAGGTCGATGTCCGGTGTCCCCAGATAGTCGGAGGCGTCTGCCCAGCCCGATCCGAGCACGACAACAGCGTCGTAGCCGTCGGCGCCGCTACGAGCCTTCAGCTCCTCCGCCGCTTGGGCCGCCAGCTCCTTCGCGTCGGCGCTCCGCATCATGGGACGATCTTGCGTGGATTCGCTCACATCTCCGGAGCGTACCCCTGCGTAACCGATTTGTGCCGGACCGCAACGCAGCGTGTCTGAGGCGGCTATAAACGCCGCTATGGGCGGTCAGCGACGGCCCTACCATTCGTGGCGGGGCGGCCGCTGGCGCGCCGGTCGTCGGGTTCATGACGTCGGAACCGCCCGCCTCGACACCCCGGTGCGAACTTCACGACCGGGGAGGAGAGGACAATGGAGAGGAGCGACAGGCGAGCGAAGACCCAGGCGAAGGCCCTACAGGGCCGTGGCATGCCCGGTGGCGGGCGGCCGATCGCCTTCAAGGAGTGGAGCAGACGTGACGAAGGTCGTGATCATCGGAGGCGGGCCCGGAGGCTACGAGGCGGCTCTGGTCGCAGCGCAGCTCGGCGCCGAGGTGGCGGTCGTGGACCGCGACGGCATCGGCGGAGCCTGCGTGCTGACGGACTGCGTACCGTCCAAGACCATGATCGCCACGTCCGTGCGCTCCACCTACGTCCGGGAGTCCGCGAAGCTGGGCCTCAACGTGGGCGCCGAGCCGGCGGGGCCGTGCAGCGTCAACGTCGACATCGCCACGGTCAACGCGCGCGTCAAGCGGCTGGCCCAGGCGCAGTCCGACGACACCGCCGCCCGGCTGGTCAAGGAGGGCATCGAGATCATCCCGGGCGAGGGCCGCCTGGTCGACCCGCGCATCGTCGCGGTCGGCGACCAGCGCCTGCGCGCCGATGTCGTCCTCGTCTCGACCGGCGCCCACCCGCGCGAGCTGCCCAACGCCAAACCCGACGGCGACCGCATCCTCACCTGGCGCCAGCTCTACGACCTCGACACGCTGCCCGAGAAGCTCATCGTGGTCGGCTCCGGTGTCACCGGCGCCGAGTTCGCCAACGCCTACCAGGCGCTGGGCTCCGAGGTCACCCTGGTCTCCTCCCGCGACCACGTCATGCCGACGCAGGACGTCGACGCCGCCAAGGTGCTCGAAGGCGTCTTCCGGCGCAGCGGCATGACCGTTCTCGCCAACAGCCGCGCCGAGTCGGTCACCAACACCGGCGACGGCGTCCAGGTGACCTTCTCCGACGGCCGCGAGATCGAGGGCAGCCACTGCCTGATGACCGTCGGCATGATCCCCAACACCGCCAACATCGGGCTGGAGGAGACCGGCGTCCGGCTCGACAAGGGCGGGTTCGTGCAGGTCGACCGGGTCTCACGGACCTCCACCCCGGGCGTGTACGCGGCCGGCGACTGCACCGGCGTGAACATGCTCGCCTCGGTCGCCGCCATGCAGGGCCGCATCGCGATGTGGCACGCGCTGGGCGAGGCCGTCTCCCCGCTGAAGCTCTCGACCGTCGCCTCGACCGTGTTCACCCACCCCGAGCTCGCCGCGGTCGGAGCCAGCGAGGAGGACGTGCGCTCCGGCAAGGTCGACGCGCGCATCGTCACCCTCCCGCTGGACACCAACCCGCGGGCGAAGATGAACAACAGCAAGGACGGGTTTATCAAGCTCATCTGCCGCCAGCACACCGGCATCGTGCTCGGCGGCGTGATCGTCGGCCCCCGGGCCAGCGAACTCATCCTGGGCGTCTCCATCGCGGTGCAGCAGCGCCTCACGGTCGACGAGATCGCCCACACTTTCGCGGTCTACCCGTCGTTGTCCGGCAGCGTCACCGAGGCGGCCCGCTCCCTGATGCAGGCCTCCCCCGAGTAAACAGGCCGCCCCGGAGCCAACCGCAATTACCCGAGTAGCCGGAGCCGTCCCGGGCGGCCGCGCCGGGAAGGGCGCCGAGGGGTGTCCCCCCCGTGCGGAGAGGCGTGCGCGGCGGCGGGAACGCCGAGCCGATGCCGACAAAAAGCCGATGCCGACAAAAAAGGGGGGCCCGGCCAGACGGCCGGGCCCCCCTTTTTCTGTCCCCGTGCCGGGGCGGCGGCGAGCGAGAAGCGCTAGACGAGCTAGAAGTCGCCGAATCCGCCGAAGTCGCCGCCGTCGAAACCTCCGCCGCCGAAGTCGGTCCAGCCTCCGCCGTCGCCGAAGTCGCCGTCCATGCCGCCACCGGCATCGGCGCCTCCGATGTCGCCCGCGGGGGCACCGAAGCCGCCCATCATGGACCCCATCATCGAGCCCATCATCATGCCGGTGAACATGCCCATCATCATGTCGGTGCCGTGATAGCCGCCCGCGTAGGGGGCGTAGGCCGGACCGGCGTCGTAGTAAGGGCGCCGCTGGCCGTCGACCTCGACCATGCGCACGTCGGGGTCGAACCCGGCGAGGACCGCCTGAGCGCAGTTCGCGCAGGCCGTGACCGTGCGGGGGCTGCCGCCGGGCGGCGCCCACATGACGTCCTGCTGCGACGGGCCGTGCTGCGGGTTGAAGAAGCACGGGCCGCGGCGCTCGGGGACCGGTTCGCCGTTCATCCGGGCCCGGGTGGCCGTCATGTAGTAGCGGCCGTCCTCCAGGGCCTTGGTGATCTGCTCGACATCCCCGGGCCGCTGGATGGAGTCGAGCGTGTTCTTGGCCCGGTCGTAGGAGTCCATGGCCCGGGTGTAGTCGGCGCGGGTGGGGTCGTCGACCTTGCCGAGGTCGATCTCCAGGCGGGCGATGTCCTCACCCAGGCACACGACGTCCTCGGTCGCCATCTGCTTGATTTCGGCGAGTTCCTTGGCCTCCCGCGCCTCGCGCTTCTTCTTCGCGCTGTACAGGAAGAACCCGCCGCCGATGACGGCGACGACGAGCAGGCCGACCAGAACCATCCCGTACATGGCCGCGGACTCGGCCGCGTTGGCCTCGCTGTCGGCCTTCTGGATGAAGGCGTTGGCGGCGTCGGTCTGGGTGCCCTGCTCCTTGGCGACGGCCTTGGCGGTGTCCACCGCGCCGCTGTCGAGGACGGTGGAGTCGGCCTCTAGGTCCTTGCCGTCCATGAGGAGGTAGGTGCCGTCGCCGACGGCCTGCTGGACCTGGCCCATGTAGGCGCCGGCCTCGGTGCGGGAGGTGACGCTTTTGTCTTCGAGAACGACGATGTAGACGGGGGTCTCGGCCTTCTCCGCCTGTTGGCTGATGAGCCCGGCTTCGGCGTCGGACATGGTGTCGACGCCCTCATCCACGTAAATGTGGGAGCTCTTCAGCTCGTTGGCGACGTCCCGGACATCGGGGGCATCGGCGGCGCTCGCAGGGGCCGCCGCGAAAGCGGTAAGCCCTGCGGCCAGCAGGGCGGGCAATACCAAGCGGCGCAACATCATGGTTCCTTTCGCCTCCGTCACACGTATCTGACGAACGACGGCGTTCGATGGTTCCCCCGCCGGGTCGCCATGCCCCCAACACTACGGGCGGGCCGCCAGCGAGGCGGCCCGCCCGTAGCGCGCGTCGTGATCGGGTACCGGTGCTTACGACGTCGTCGAGGCCGAGGCCATCGACGCCGGTTCCCGGTCCCCGTCCACGGGTTCCTCCGCGGAGGAGCCGAGGTCGGCGGCGTCAGCGGTGTCGGCCGAGTCGCGGAACTCCGGGGCGACGAACCCGTCGAGGCCACGCGGCTCGTTGTAGCGCCCCAGGTCGATGATGCCCTCACGCTTCGACACGATGGCGGGGACTAGCGCCTGACCGGCGACGTTGGTGGCGGTGCGGCCCATGTCCAGGATCGGGTCGACGGCGAGCAGCAGGCCGACGCCCTCCAGCGGCAGGCCCACGGTCGACAGCGTCAGCGTGAGCATGACCGTGGCGCCGGTGGTGCCCGCGGTGGCGGCGGAGCCGATCACCGAGACGAAGACGATCAGCAGGTAGTCGGTGATCCCCAGGTCGACCCCGAAGAACTGGGCGACGAAGATCGCCGCGACCGCCGGATAGATCGCGGCGCAGCCGTCCATCTTGGTGGTGGCGCCGAAGGGCACGGCGAAGGACGCGTAGTGGCGCGGAACCCCGAAGTTCGTCTCGGCGACGCGCTGGGTGACGGGCATGGTCCCCATCGAGGAGCGCGAGACGAAGCCCAGCTGCACCGCGGGCCACACACCGCTGAAGAACTTCACGGCCGACAGCCCGTGCACGCGGGCGAGCAGGGGGTAGACGACGAACATCACCAGCGCGAGGCCGATGTAGATGGCCAGGGTGAACTTGCCGAGCGCGCCGATGGTCGTCCAGCCGTGGCTGTAGATGGCGTTGCCGAGAAGACCGATGGTGCCCAGGGGCGCCAGCCGGATGACCCACCAGAGCACCTTCAGCACGATCTCCAGCGCGGACTGGTTGAAGGCGAGGAAAGGCTCCGCGGACTTGCCGACCTTGACAGCGGCCACACCGATCGCGATCGCGATGACGATGAGCTGCAGCGCGTTGAAGGAGAGGCTGGTGCTGAGCGCTCCGGCGCCATCTGCGCTGGTGCTGGCGGCCAGGCCGAGGAAGTTGGTCGGAACCAGGCTCTCCAGGAACGCGAGCCAGGAACCGTGGGTGCTCGGGTCCGACGCGGTCGACGGGTCGACGCCGCTGTTCAGGCCCGGGCGGATGACCAGGCCGAGGCTGATGCCGATCGCGACGGCGATCAGCGCGGTGATCGCGAACCAGAGCAGGGTCTGCCCGGCCAGCCGGGCGGCGTTGGAGACGTTGCGCAGGTTGGCGATGGAGGAGATGACGGCCAGCACGATGAGCGGCGGCACGATCGTCATCAGGAGCGAAACGAACGTCGACCCGATGGTGTCGAGGGTGACGGCGAGCCAGTTCGGGTTGTCGACGTCGCCACCCATCTGGCGGGCGACGATTCCGAGGGCGACGCCGAGGATCAGGGCGACGAGAACCTGTAGGGCGAATGGAACACGCCGAAGTGCGGATAGCACTGGGAGACTCCAAGATCAGAGCGATGCCCGGGCGCTCGCGGGGATCCTGCGGCGGCCCGGTGGACGATGGCGCGCGGCCAAAGGCGCGCTGGGGGAAAGGTCGTTCTCAGGAACGACAACACGCTTGGCTGGCGACCCGGCACAGGTCGATGTGCCGTCGCTCGGTCAGGCCCCAAATGTTCGTCACGAACGTGAACAATAGCCAGCACGGCCGCTTTATTCCCAATCGCCCTGGTATCAACCTGATCACGTGTGCGCCGATCATCGGATGTGTAGGGCGATGCGGGCGTTGAGAGACGTGCCCCACACACCGTTCGCCGAGGTCACAGGGGTTGCAGCCGCGTCGGGGCACCCGCGGCGCGAAGCTCCTCGGTGGTGTGGGGGCGGCCATGGCTCGCGCGAGGGGCCAGCGCACCGTGGTGAAAGGCGGCCGGGTCGCGCGGGGGACGGCCCTTCGGACACGCGGCGGCCCGGTGCTCACCGATCCTCGTGTGCTCCGCTGCTGAGTGTCGCGTGGGCACGGGTCCGCCTGAAACGGCGCTGGGCGGGGGGACGCACGTGCGTCCCCCCGCCCAGCCCTGCCTATCTGCTCCGCTGCTTTACCGGAGAAGCCGGAGAAATGAGGTTGGGGTCAGGAGTCCTTGATTTCGCAGATAACGCCGCCGTTGGAGATGGTCTCGCCCGCGGAGAGGCCCAGGCCGGTGACGGTGCCGGACTTGTGGGCGGTCAGGGGCTGCTCCATCTTCATGGCCTCGATGACGACGATCGTGTCGCCCTCCGCGACCTCCTGGCCGTCTTCGGCCACGAGCTTGATGACCGTGCCCTGCATCGGGGAGACCAGAGCATCACCGCTCACCGCCGCCGCGGCGCGGCTGCCGCCGCGGCCGCGCTTGGGGGCCTTCTTGGCGGACTTGCCCGCACCCGCCGCCAGATCGGCGCCCAGCCCGGCCGGCAGGACGACCTCGACGCGCTTGCCGCCGACCTCGACCGTCACCGTGTCGCGCTCGGTGGCCTCGGCCTGCTCGCTCTCGCCCGCATATGGCGGGATCTCGGTGGCGAACTCGGTCTCGATCCACCGGGTGTGGACGGTGAACGCCGTATCGGGGTCGGCGGGGGCGAAGGCCGGGTCACGCACCACGGCCTGGTGGAAGGGCAGCACGGTCGGCATCCCGCCGACCTCGAACTCGGTTAGGGCGCGGCGCGAGCGCTGCAGCGCCTCGGTGCGGCTGCGGCCGGTCACGATGAGCTTGGCGACCATGGAGTCGAACGCCTGCGGCACGGTGAACCCGGTCTCACACCCGGTGTCGACGCGCACCCCCGGGCCGCCGGGCAGGTTGAGCGCGGTGATGGTGCCCGGCGCGGGCATGAAGTTGCGCCCGGCGTCCTCGGCGTTGATCCGGAACTCCAACGAGTGGCCGCGGATCTCGGGGTCCTCATAGCCCAGCTCCTCGCCGTCGGCGACCCGGAACATCTCGCGCACCAGGTCGATGCCGGTGACCTCCTCGCTCACCGGGTGCTCCACCTGCAGGCGGGTGTTGACCTCCAAGAACGAGATCGTGCCGTCCTGGCCCACCAGGAACTCGCACGTGCCGGCGCCCACATACCCGGCCTCGCGCAGGATCGCCTTGGACGAGGAGTACAGCAGCTCCATCTGCTCGGCGCTCAGGAAGGGGGCCGGGGCCTCCTCCACCAGCTTCTGGTGGCGGCGCTGCAGCGAGCAGTCGCGGGTGGAGACCACCACCACGTTGCCGTGCCGGTCGGCCAGGCACTGGGTCTCCACGTGGCGGGGCCGGTCCAGGTAGCGCTCCACGAAGCACTCACCGCGCCCGAAGGCGGTGGTGGCCTCGCGCACCGCCGACTCGAACATGTCGGTGACCTCGTCCAGCGTGCGGGCGACCTTGAGCCCGCGCCCGCCGCCGCCGAAGGCCGCCTTGATCGCGATCGGCAGCCCGTGCTCCTGGGCGAACGCGACGACCTCCTCGGCCCCGGAGACCGGGTCGGGGGTCCCGGCCACCAGCGGGGCGCCCACCTTCTGGGCGATGTGGCGCGCCTGGACCTTGTCACCCAAGGCGTTGATGGCCGCGGGCGGGGGGCCGATCCAGGTCAGCCCGGCGTCGATGACGGCCTGGGCGAAGTCGGCGTTCTCGGCCAGGAACCCGTAGCCGGGGTGGACGGCGTCGGCGCCGGATTCGGCGGCGATCGCCAGGATCTTGTCGATGTTGAGGTAGCTGTCGGCGGGGGTGTGGCCGCCCAGCGCGTACGCCTCGTCGGCGATCTTGGTGTGCAGGGCGTCCAGGTCGGGTTCGGCGTAGATCGCGACGCTGCCGAGTCCGGCGTCGGTGCAGGCGCGCGCGACCCGCACCGCGATCTCGCCCCGGTTGGCGATCAGAACTTTACGCACGGTCGATTTTCCTCCTGGTACGGCGCCGGACCGTATGAGTGTCGCGCCTGGTCGTGAGAAGTCTAGAAAGGGTGCGGGGGATCCGCCCAGATTCAGCGACGATGGTTGTTTCCTACCCTGCCGGTGGCCAGTCGGCCCCGGGGCCGGTCAGGCGGACCTGAAACTGTTCCGCCAGGCGCCGGGCCCGGGGGTGAGGGGGCGGCGGACCAGCCGGGAGCGGTCGCGCCAGGCCGAACGCGCGCCGCGGCCCGACGCGGCGGCCTCGTGCGCCGACCGGGTCGCCCGCGCGCGTGCCGTCAGCACCGTCACCAGGGCGGCGACCTCTTCGTTCGAGGGGTCCCCACGGACCACCCGCAGGTAGGGCGCGGGGCTCCGCGGCTGCTCGGCTGCGTTCGACATCTCCACCCTCCCGTTCCCCGCGTCGGCCGCCGGCGGTGCCGCACGACAGCGGCGCCCGCGGCCAGGCCGCTGGGACCCGTCGCGTTCCTCCATCACAGGGGAATGTTCCCGTGCTTCTTCGGCGGCAGCTGCTGCCGCTTGTTGTCCAGGCTGCGCAGCGCCTTGGCAACGGACACCCGGGTCTCCGACGGCAGGATGACGCCGTCGACGTACCCCCGCTCGGCGGCGGAGTAGGGGTTCAGCAGGGTGTCCTCGTACTCCCGGATCAGCTTGGCGCGCTCGGCCTCCACGTCGTCGGAGGCGGCCAGCGTCCGACGGTGCAGGATGTTGACCGCTCCCTGGGCGCCCATGACCGCGATCTGCGCCGTGGGCCAGGCCAGGTTGATGTCGGCGCCGAGGTGCTTGGAACCCATCACGTCATAGGCGCCGCCGAACGCCTTGCGCGTGATGATGGTGATCAGCGGGACGGTGGCCTCGGAGTAGGCGTAGATCAGCTTGGCACCGTGCCGGATGATGCCGTTCCACTCCTGGTCGGTCCCGGGCAGGAAGCCGGGCACGTCCACGAACGTGAGCACCGGGATGTTGAAGGCGTCGCAGGTGCGGACGAACCGGGCCGCCTTCTCCGAGGCGTCGATGTCCAGGCATCCCGCGAAGCTCATCGGCTGGTTGGCGACCACGCCCACCGGGCGGCCCTCGACGCGGCCGTAGCCCACCACGATGTTGGTGGCGAACTGGGCGTGCACCTCCAAAAACTCGCCGTCGTCCAGCACGTGCTCGATCACCGTGTGGATGTCGTAGGGCTGGTTGGCGGAATCCGGGATGAAGGTGTCGAGTTCGAGGTCGGACTCGGTGATCTCCAGCTCGGCCCCGCCCGCGGCCCCGGTTTCAAGGACGGGCGCGTCCTGGAGGTTGTTGCCCGGGAGGTAGGAGAGCAGCTCCTTGACGTAGTCGAGCGCGTCCTGCTCGTCGGTGCCCATGTAGTGGGCGACACCGGACTTCACGTTGTGCGCCCGCGCGCCGCCCAGGTCCTCCATGGAGACGTCTTCGCCGGTGACGGTCTTGATGACGTCGGGGCCGGTGATGAACATCTGCGAGGTCTGGTCGACCATGACGATGAAGTCGGTGAGCGCGGGGGAGTAGACGTGTCCGCCCGCGGCGGCGCCCATGATCAGCGAGATCTGCGGGATGACGCCGGAGGCGCGGACGTTGCGCTTGAAGATCTCGGCGTACAGGCCGAGCGCGACCACACCCTCCTGGATGCGTGCTCCGCCGCCCTCGTTGATGCCGACGACGGGGCACCCGGTCTTCAGGGCGTGGTCGAGGACCTTGACGATCTTCTCCCCGTAGACCTCTCCGAGGGAGCCGCCGAAGACCGTGACGTCTTGGCTGAAGACGGCGATCGGTCGGCCGTCCACGGTGCCGTAGCCGGTGATGACGCCGTCGCTGTAGGGCCGGTTCTTCTCCAGGCCGAAGTTCGTGGAGCGGTGTCGGGCCAGCGCGTCGAACTCCACGAAGGACCCGGGGTCGAGCAGGGCGTCGACGCGCTCGCGCGCCGTCATCTTGCCCTTCGCGTGCTGTTTCTCGATGGCTCGCTCGGACCCCGCGTGCACGGCCTCGTACCGGCGGCGCTGTAGGTCGGCGAGCTTGCCCGCGGTGGTGTGGATGTCGATCTCGGCCGCGGGTAGCGGTTCAGGGGCTTCGGTCGCCATAACGCCTCACCATAGTCCCGGCGCGGATCTCCGCAGGAACGTGACCCCGGTTACCCGGGGGTAAGTGGGGTTGTGCACACTCCACACGGGAAGCCGTGCGCGGATTCCCAGGTCGCGGCGGCCATTCGCGAGCGCTCGCGTGGGGCGGCGGGGCGGTCCGGTGAGGCGACCGTGACCGGCGAAGGAAAGCCGGAGTGAGCGGGAAAGGAGGCGTACGGGACGGGAAAGGAGGCGTACGGGGTGGGAAAGGAGGTCTACGGGACGGAAAGAGGAGGAGGAAATGAGCCGCCGCTGAGGCGTTCCCGCTGCTTCCCATTCTTGTGTCCGCTTCCTGTCTCCGCTGGTTCCCGTCGCGTGTCCCCGTGCCGTCTTCGCCGTGACCTACCGGTCGGCGGTGCTGCGCGGGCGCGGTCGGACCGTCCCCCGCTTTTCCCCCGCCCGCGACCTCGTCCCGCCGTGACACGCGATGGCAGTGAGCCCCGCAGCCGCGGGGGAAAAAGACCCCTGGAATCCGCCGACACCCCACCCGGCCCCTCAATCCGCTCCGGCCGCTCCCCGAGCTCCAGCCGGACTCGACCGCCCGTGGACCTTCCGTCGAGCTCAGCACCTCTGCCAAAGTGGAGTTATGTGACCCCCGCCTCTCAATGGTTCAGACCAATTTGGGTAGGGTTTCGCACATGACTGCGGTAAGCGCGGAGCGCGACAGTGCTCGCCAGGAGATGCCCGACCAGCTACGCGGCGACGTCCGCCTGCTGGGCGAGATGCTCGGCACCGTTCTCGCGGAGAGCGGTGGAGAAGACCTGCTGGCCGACGTCGAGCGGCTGCGCCGGGCCGTTATCGGCGCCCGGGACGGCTCGGTCACCGGAGAGGAGATCACCCGGCTCGTGGCCTCGTGGCCGCTGGAACGGGCCAAACAGGTGGCGCGGGCCTTCACCGTCTACTTCCACCTCGCCAACCTCGCCGAGGAACACCAGCGCATGCGTGCCCTGCGCGAACGCGATGACGCCGACAACCCGCCGCGGGAGTCGCTGGCCGCCGCCGTCCGCGGGGTGCGGGAGGACTCCGGCGAGGAGCGGCTGCGCGAGTTCGTCGAGGGTATGGAGTTCCACCCGGTCCTGACCGCTCACCCCACCGAGGCGCGGCGCCGCGCGGTCTCCACCGCGATCCTGCGCGTCAGCGGCCACCTGGAGGAGCTGCACGCCGCCCACCCCGGCAGCTCCGCCGAAGCCGAGGCCCACCGCCGCATGCTGGAGGAGATCGACATCCTCTGGCGCACCTCTCAGCTGCGCTACACCAAGCTCGACCCGCTGGACGAGGTCCGCACCGCCATGGCGGCCTTCGAGGAGTCGATCTTCCAGGTCGTCCCGGAGGTGTACCGCGCCCTGGACACCGCCGTCGACCCCACCGACTCCGGCCGCCGCCCCACGCGGGCCAAGGCCTTCGTGCGCTACGGGAGCTGGATCGGCGGCGACCGCGACGGTAACCCCTTCGTCACCCACGAGATCACCCGCGAGGCGATCTCCATCCAGTCCGAGTACGTGCTGCGCGCCCTGGAGAACACCTGCGGTCGCGTCGGGCGGACGCTGACGCTCTACAGCAACCTGACCCCGGCCACATCGGAGCTGAGCGACCTGCTCTCCACCGCCCAGGCCGGCTACCCGCAGGTGATGAGCGGGATCGTGAAGCGGTCGCCCAACGAGCCGCACCGGCAGATGCTGCTGCTCGCCACGGAACGGCTCCGCGCGACCCGCGAGCGCGACGCGGACCTCGCCTACCGGGGGCCGGAGGAATTCCTGAACGACCTGCGCGCCGTCCAGCGGTCGCTGGCCGCCGCCGGAGCGGACCGGCAGGCCAACGGCGAGCTTCAGCACCTCATCTGGCAGGCCGAGACCTTCGGCTTCCACCTGGCCGAGCTGGAGATTCGGCAGCACAGCGAGGTACACGCCCGCGCGCTGGAGGAGGTCCGCGCCGGGGGCGAACTCTCCGAGAAGACCCAGGAGGTGCTCGCCACCCTGCGCGTCGTCTCCTGGATCCAGGACCGGTTCGGCGTGGACGCCTGCCGCCGCTACATCGTCAGCTTCACCCGCTCGGCGGACGACATCGCCGCCGTCTACGAGCTGGCCGCCCACGCCCTCCCCGAGGACCGGATCCCGGTGCTCGACGTGATCCCGCTGTTCGAGACCGGCGCGGACCTGGAGGCGTCGCCGACCGTCCTCGACGGCATGCTGCGGCTGCCCGAGGTGCGCCGCAGGCTGGAGCAGACCGGGCGGCGGATGGAGGTCATGCTCGGCTACAGCGACTCCGCCAAGGACGTCGGGCCCGTCAGCGCGACGCTGCGGCTCTACGACGCCCAGGCCGAACTCGCCGCGTGGGCCGAGCGCAACGACATCAAGCTGACCCTGTTCCACGGGCGCGGCGGCTCCCTGGGCCGCGGCGGCGGTCCGGCGAGCCGTGCGCTGCTCGCCCAGGCCCCGGGCTCGGTGGCCGGACGGTTCAAGGTGACCGAGCAGGGCGAGGTCATCTTTGCCCGCTACGGCCAGAAGGCCATCGCCCGGCGGCACATCGAGCAGGTGGGGCACGCGGTGCTCATGGCGTCCACCCGCACGGTGCAGGAGCGCGCCGCCGAGGCGGCGGCCAAGTACCGGAAGGTGGCCGACGGTATCTCGGCGGCCGCGCACGATGCCTACCGGGAGCTCATCGACACCGACGGGTTCGCCGAGTGGTTCTCCCGGGTCAGCCCGCTGGAGGAGCTTGGAGAGTTGCGCCTCGGATCGCGTCCCGCGCGCCGCGGCGCCGCTCGCGGCCTGGACGACCTGCGCGCTATCCCGTGGGTGTTCGCCTGGACCCAGACGCGGGTCAACCTTCCGGGCTGGTTCGGCCTGGGGACCGGCCTGGCATCGGTGGACGACATCGACGCGCTGCGCTCCGCCTACAACGAGTGGCCGCTGTTCTCCTCACTGCTCGACAACGCCGAGATGAGCCTGGCCAAGACCGACCGGACCATCGCCGAGCGCTACCTGGCCCTCGGCGGCCGTCCCGAGCTGACCAAGCTGGTGCTCGACGAGTACGACCGCACCCGCGAGCGTGTCCTGGCGGTGACGGGGCACACGCGTCTCCTGGAGAACCGACGCGTTCTCTCGCGCGCGGTCGACCTGCGCAACCCCTACGTCGACGCCCTCTCCCACCTGCAGCTGCGCGCCCTGGAAGCCTTGCGCGGGCCGGAGGCCGAGTCGCTCAGCGACGAGGACCACAGCCACCTGGAGCGCCTGTTGCTGCTGTCGGTCAACGGTGTCGCCGCCGGGTTGCAGAACACCGGCTGACGGCCCTGCCGAGGGACCGCGGTGCTCGGTTGTCCCGCCTCCGTTCCACGGGGCGGGACAACCGTGTGTCCGCGGAAGCCCCCGTAGCCGCGAGACGCGGAGATACATTGAGCGCATGACCGGCGAATCTCCCTTTACCGACCTTGACCGCCCACCACTGCGGGAGATCGCGCTGCAACGCGTGCTCGTGCGCCCCGGCGCGTTGTGGACCGAGATCGAGGTGGTGCCTGAGCTGGGGTCCACCAACACCGAGCTGGTCCGTCGCGCGCGGGACGGCGCGCCCGAGGGAACGGTACTGGTCACCGAGCACCAGACCGCGGGGCGCGGGCGTCTGGACCGGACGTTCGAGACCCCGGCGCGCGCCGCGCTCACGTTCTCGGTGCTGGTCCGCCCGGATGTCCCGGTGCGGAGCCTGGGCTGGCTGCCGCTGATCATGGGGGTGGCGGCCGTGCACGGCGTGCGTCGTATCGGGGAACTCCCCGCCTCGTTGAAGTGGCCGAACGACGTCATGTCCCGGGGCGCCGAGGGCGCCGGGGCCGAACGCAAGCTGGCCGGGATCCTCTCCGAAGCGGCCTTCCCCGCCGAGGGGCCGACCGTCGGCGAGCGGCCCGCGGTCGTCATCGGCATGGGGCTCAACGTCCTGCAGCGGCGCGACGAGCTTCCCGTCGAGGCCGCGACGTCCCTCGCGGCCGACGGGGCACCCGTCACCGACCGCGACCCTCTACTGCGGGCGATTCTGCGCGGTTTCGCCGAGCTCTACACCGCGTGGGTCGACCATGGGGGCGACGCCGAGGCGAGCGGACTGGCCGAGGAGTACCGGAGCCGCTGCGGCACGATCGGGCGGCTGGTCCGGGTCCACCTGCCGGGCGAGAGGACCACCGAGGGCAGGGCCACCGGGATCGACGCGGAGGGCCGCCTGCTGGTGCGCACCGGCGCGGGCGGCGAGGAGGCGCTGAGCGCCGGGGACGTCGTGCACGTGCGCCCCGCGGAGGCGTAGGAGGAATAAGCGGCGGCGCCGACTGGGAGCGTGCGCGGCGCGGGGCGGGTGCGGCGGCGCCGGGGGTGGCGCCGTCCCGTCGCGTCCACCTCTTTCCCTCAGCTCGAAAATCGGGTAAAGCGGACATGAACCCACAAGTGCTCGGGATGTCCCCGGCACGCCGACCCGGGTCCTGTGCAAGGATCGCACCCATGGCTACCGCGGACCGCTACCTCGCCGAAGGCGAAGAGCTGGTGTATGTCACCCGCCAACACTGGACGACGGTGCTGGCGGAGTTCTTCGCGCTCATCATCGTCATCGCCGTCGCCGCAGGGCTCCTGTGGATGCTGCCCAAGGGCGAGGACTGGACGCCGTGGGTGACCTACGTGATCGTCCTCGTCGCCGTCATCGCCGCGATCGTGTTCTGGCTCGTGCCCACGCTGAAATGGTGGAGCACCCTCTACATCCTGACCAGCCGGCGGCTGATGTACCGTTACGGCCTGCTGTCCAAGAACGGCCGCGACATGCCCCTGACCCGCGTCAACGACGTCACCTTCAGCATCTCGCTGTGGGAGCGCGTCATGCGCTACGGCAACCTGTCCGTCCAGTCGGCCTCCGAGCAGGAAGGCATGGAGCTGCGCAAGGTCCCCCGGGCGGAGTGGCTGCAGGGCGAGATCTACCGGCAGGTCGAGGAGGCCATCCGGCGCTCGTCCCCGCCCGGCGCCTCCGGCGAGGCGGGGCCGTCCGGCCCGTCCGCGCCGCACGAACCGTGACCTCCGCGGGACGAACGCGCCACGCGGCCGCGCGGGTACCGCCGCGTCCCCCAGCGTCCGGTTTCTTGACGAGCGTGGCTTCCGCGTACTAAACCGACAGTCACATGCACGTGACAGTGCCTTTCCAACCGGCCGGTAGAGGAGAAATCCCCCCGCCCCGTCGCACCGGCCTCGAACACGAGAGAATGTATGCCGTCGCGTCCTGACCCCAAGGAGATCGAAGCCGCCCTGCTCGGAGGTGAAGCGCGGTACACCCGAGCGGAAGCGGTTCGGCTCGCTGGCGCCTCACCCGAGTTCTCCAGCCGCGTCTGGCGGGCGCTGGGCTTCGCCACACGCAGTGAGGACGCCATCGCCTTCACCGACAGCGACGTCGAGGCGTTGCGCGTCACGTCCCGCCTGCTGGAGAACGGCGTCGTCGACGAGGAGGCGGCCATCCGGCTGGCCCGCGCCATGGGCCAGACCATGACTCGCCTCGCGGAGTGGCAGACCAGCATCCTGAGCACCATCCCCATGGAGCGGGAGGGCGACACCGACGGGGGACGTCTGAACACCCTGGCCAGCATCGCCGAGGGCGTGCTGCCCGACGTCGAAGTCCTGCTGCTGCACATCTGGCGGCGCCAACTCGCCGCGTCGGCCGCGCGCCGCGTGGCGTTCATGGAGAGCACGGAGAACGCCGCGCCCACCTACTTCCCGCTCGCGGTGGGCTTCGCCGACCTCGTGTCGTTCACGACGCTGAGCCGGGAGCTCGACGAGATGGGGCTGGCCGAGATCGTCGAGGGCTTCGAGTCCACGGCCACCGACATCGTCGCCTCCGGCGGCGGGCGGGTGGTCAAGACGCTGGGCGACGAGATCCTCTTCGTCGCCAACACCGCGAAGCAGGCGGCGGAGATCGCGCTGCGGCTCAGCGTGGGGGTCACCACCCACATCGACGTCCCCGACGTGCGCGTGGGCGTGGCCTACGGCCCCGTCCTGGCACTGCTCGGCGACGTCTTCGGCACCACGGTGAACCGGTCCAGCCGGCTCACCTCCTTCGCCCGTCCCGGCACCGTCCTGGTCGACGAGGCGCTCGCCGAACTCCTCAAGGACGAGGAGTCCCTGCAGGTCGAGCCGGTCCGCCCGCGGCACGCCCACGGACTGGGCAAGCTGCAGCCCTACGCGCTCCGCCGCACCTTCGAACCGGTCCCTCCACAGGGCTGAGCGTCCTGGAGCGGGACGGATGCGTCGAGCTGACCAAAGTCCTTTCCTCCGGCGCGGTCATCCGGCATGTTGGAGGGCAGCGGCGGGGGTCACCCTGCGCGCGGTAGAGAGTCCTCCGGAGCCAGGTGTGAGGAGCCATCGATGGCGCATGAAGTCAGGGCAGTCGTCTCCCGGAAGCAGGGCGCACCGGTGGGGGTGGAGACCATCGTCGTCCCTGATCCGGGGCCTGGGGAGGCGCTGGTCGCCGTCCAGGCGTGCGGCGTCTGCCACACCGACCTGCACTACCGGCAGGGCGGAATCACCGATGAGTTCCCCTTCCTCCTGGGACACGAGGCGGCGGGTGTCGTTGAGGCGGTGGGGGCCGGGGTCACCGAGGTGGAGCCCGGCGACTTCGTCGTCCTGAACTGGCGCGCCGTATGCGGGCAGTGCCGGGCCTGCCGGCGCGGGCGTGCCCAGTACTGCTTCGCCACGCACAACGCGACGCAGAAAATGACGCTGCCCGACGGCACCGAGCTGTCCCCGGCACTGGGCATCGGCGCCTTCGCCGACAAGACCCTGGTGGCCGCCGGCCAGTGCACCAAGGTCGCTCCCGAAGCCGAAGCCGCCGTCGCCGGACTCCTGGGGTGCGGCGTCATGGCCGGGCTGGGGGCCGCGATCAACACCGGGGGAGTATCCCGGGGCGACTCCGTGGCGGTCATCGGCTGCGGGGGCGTGGGCGACGCCGCGGTCGCCGGAGCACGGTTGGCGGGCGCGGCCACGATCATCGCCGTCGACATCGATGACCGCAAGCTCCAGTGGGCCTCGGAGTTCGGCGCCACCCACACCGTCAACTCCCGCGAGCGCGCTCCGGTCGAGGCGATCCGGGACCTCACCGACGGCAACGGCGCCGATGTCGTCATCGACGCGGTGGGCCGTCCGGAGACCTACCGGCAGGCGTTCTACGCCCGCGACCTCGCCGGGACCGTCGTGCTGGTCGGCGTCCCCACTCCGGAGATGACCATCGAGTTGCCCCTGCTCGACGTGTTCGGCCGCGGCGGCGCGCTGAAGTCGTCCTGGTACGGCGACTGCCTGCCGTCGCGCGACTTCCCGATGCTGGTCGATCTCTACCTGCAGGGCCGCCTCCCGCTGGAGCGGTTCGTGACGGAGCGGATCGGCCTGGACGATGTTGAGGAGGCGTTCGCCAAGATGCACCGCGGCGAGGTGCTGCGTTCGGTGGTGACTTTCTAGATGAACGATACGAATCCGTCAGCCGTCCACAAGCTTGTCACCTCGGGCACCTTCACGCTCGACGGCGGTGAGTGGGATGTCGACAACAACGTGTGGATCGTGGGCAACGACCGCTCGGCCATCGTGATCGACGCCGCACATGACCACGAGGAGATCGCCCGTGCCCTGGGCGACCGCGAGCTGATGGCCATCGTGTGCACGCACGCGCACAACGATCACATCAACGCGGCGGCTGAGCTGGCCGACCTCGCCGACGCTCCGATCCTGCTGCATCCGGACGACGCGCCGCTGTGGCACATGTACTACCCCGACCGCGAGCCCGACGCCCCGCTGCTGCAGGGAGAACTGCTGCGCGCCGGAGATGTCGAGCTGGAGGTGCTGCACACCCCGGGACACGCGCCCGGGGCGGTCTGCCTGCACGCGCCGGACCTGGGCGTGGTCTTCACGGGCGACACCCTGTTCAACGGGGGGCCGGGGGCCACCGGCCGGTCGTACTCCGACTTCCCGCAGATCATCTCCTCGATCAAGGAGCGGCTGCTCCCGCTGCCGGAGGAGACGGTGGTTCACCCGGGGCACGGGGCGTCCACGACCATTGGGGAGGAGGCTCCGCACCTGCAGGAGTGGATCGACCGGGGCTACTGACCTGAGGGGGAGGCCGCGCGCGCGTTCGGGCCTCCGACCACCACCCTCACACCGGTCCGCTGATCTTGGACAGGCCGCTGGCTCCGGAGGGCAGGAACAGCGCGAATGTGGTCGGACGGGTCTGGATGAGCTCGATTCGGGCGCCTTCGGACTCGGCGATGTGCCGGGCCAGCGACAGTCCGAGCCCGGTGCCGTCGCCGCCGCTGACCTCACGGTCGAAGATGCGCCCGGAGATGTGGTCGGGGATGCCCTCGCCTTCGTCGCTCACCTCGATGCGCACCGAGTGGCCGCCGTCGACCGGGCGGACGACGACCGTGCCCTCCCCGTGCTTGAAGGCGTTCTCCACGAGCGTTGCGAGGATCTGCGACAGGTCGCTGGGCACGGTCATGGCGGTCAGCCCGCGCTCGCCGTCCAGCCGCAGTTCGCGGTTCTCCTTGCGGAACACGGGGGTCCACTCCGCCACGAACCGCTCCAGGACGTCGTCGATGTCGACGGCCTCGACCTCGGGGTTCTGGGTTTTGCGGGCGCGGCCGAGCAGGTTTTCGATGGTCTCCACGAGCCGCTCGGCCTGGGCGAGGGCGGCCTCGCCCTCCTCGCGCACGATGTGGGGGTTATCGGCCTCGGCGATGATCTCGTCCAGGCGCATGGTCAGCGCCGTCAGCGGGGTGCGCAGCTGATGCGAGGCATCGGTCGCGAAGTGCCGCTCGGTGGCGATGAGCCCCGCGATGCGTTCGGCGCTGCGGTCCAGCACCTCGGCGACGCGGTCGGCCTCGGGGATGCCGTACCGGTGTCCCCAGGGTGTGGCCACCCCCGAGCCGAGCCGTTCCGCGGTCGCGGCGAGGTCGACCAGGGGGAGGGTAAGCCGCCGCGCCTGGAGCATCGCCAGGCCTCCGGCGAGGCCGATGGCCAGGAGCGACAGAGCAGCGATACCCAGCCAGGCGTTGAGGATGCTCTCCTGTACGGAACTCGAATCGCGCCAGATCGTGACCTCGATGCCCGTCGCCGACACCGCTTCGGCCTTCATCGTGTCCGGGGCGTCCTCCGCCTCCGGATCGATGTCCCAGCCGCCGGCGATGATGGGCGCCCTCGCCCCGGGGATGACGATCTCGATGTGGCGCTTCGGGTAGATGGAGGCGAACTGGTCCCGGTCGATCCGTCCCGTGTCCTCTAGCTGCGAGTCGATGTCCGACGCGATGATGTCGGCCTCCCGCTGCAGCTGCCGGATGTTCTCGTCGTAGATCGACTTGTAGGTCAGCGCACCCAGGGGCAGGCCGAGCAGCATCACCGCGATGACCGTCACCACCAGCGTGGAGAACAGCATCCGCCTGCGCATGTCACTCCTTGTCCGCGCGGCCTGCGGGAGCCCGTGGCGAGCTCATCCGCGGGGTATCGCGGCGCAGGTCGGCTTATTCGCGTTCGAACCGGAAGCCGACACCCCGGACGGTCGTGATGTAGGACGGGTGGTTGGCGTCGTCTCCGAGTTTGCGGCGCAGCCAGGAGATGTGCATGTCCAGTGTCTTCGTTGACCCCCACCAGTTGGTGTCCCACACCTCACGCATGATCTGCTCTCGCGTGACGACCTTCCCAGCGTCGCGCACGAGCACCCGGAGCAGGTCGAACTCCTTGGTGGTGAGTTGCAGTTCGCGGTCTCCGAGCCAGGCGCGGCGGGAGTCGTTGTCAATGCGCACTCCGTGCACGACGGGCACCTCGGCCCCGCCGCGCCGCAGGAGGGCGCGCACGCGGGCCAGTAGCTCCGCGAGTCGGAATGGTTTGGTCACGTAATCGTCGGCACCGGCGTCGAGGCCGACAACCGTATCGACCTCATCGGCACGCGCGGTCAGGATCAGGATCGGTGTGCCGTGGCCTTCGGCGCGCAGGCGCCGAGCTACTTCCAGCCCATCCATTTCGGGTAGGCCGAGGTCGAGGACCATCAGATCGATGTCCCCGCCTCGCGCACGGTCGAGGGTTTCGGTGCCGTTGACGGTCACGTCCACCGAGTACCCCTCGCGACGCAGAGCACGGGCCAGGGGCTCGGAGATCGAGGTATCGTCTTCGGCCAGCAAAACGCAGGTCATGTACCTGATCGTAATTCCAGTCGCGGGGATTTCCCTATTATGCGCGCCGAACGGCTCTCGTGTGGCCGAAAATACCCACCCACGCATAGCCGACATAACCGACGAACCGGGGTACTTGACGATTCCTTGGTCAAACTTTGCCGATAATATACGGACAGAAGGGACTTTGGGTGGGGCCGTCAGCCGGAGCCTCACCCCCGGGCCACGGTCTCCCGCGCGGGCTCCTCGGCCCGCGTAGCGTGGACGGCCGCCTCAGCGGGGAACACCCAGAGGCGGTAGCTCCAGAACCGAAACAGGGTGGCCAGGCCGACGCCGATGAAGTTGCCGGAGATGTTGCGGGCCAGCGGGCTGTCGAGGCCGAGGATGCCGACGGTGGTCCCCACGCAGCCGAGCTGGACCAGCAGGCCAACGCCGTTCCAGGCCTACTCGCGGGCGAGTCCCGTGTGGACGTTGGTGTCAAAGGTCCAGCGTCGGCGGCCGACCAAACACCGCGACGGTGGTCGTGGCGGTGGTCAAACGAGCGGGGCGCCCCTTGCGGGGGCGCCCTTCGGTTTGTGGGAGGCCGGCGGATTTCATCCGACGTGTGTCTCCATGCGGATACATCTGGTGAACGCCACCCACTCCGCCGTGCCGATGGCCAGGTGGCCGAGCTCGGGGTGCTTGGAGTCGCGGATGGCGGCGCCGGTGAGGAGGTCGGCGACCGCGACGCAGTTGTTTTGCGAGGTGGAGTAGGAGGAAGTCCGGAACGTCGGTGGGATCTGGGCGACCTCCACGCAGTTGTCTTGCCCTGTTGAGTAGGAGGACTTGCGAAACTCCAGCGGCATGATCAGGCTCGCATGTCGTGTTCGGCGGCGATGGAACCGACGAGGCCGAGGGAGCCTTGCGGGTCCAGCGCCAGGTTCTGGACGGCATCAAATATCAGCGTATGCCGACCAAAGTAGTCCGTGTCTTCTACGTAGAGTGTCTCGACGCCTGTCGATATGGAAACGATCCCAGGCTCAGGACGTGGGAAGTCGAAGAGGGTGAAGGCCCCATCCATGGCCATGTGGGCGCCGGTCTCGTCTGGTAGTACCAACACGGTCACCTTGTAGTGCGCGGCCATGCCCATGAGAAACCGCAGTTGCTCAGCCATCACTCGGTGGGATCCGACAGGTTTACGCAATGCCGCCTCATCGATTACCGCAGTCAGGTGAGGTCCGCCCGGGGCGTCGAGGATGCTGCGCCGTGCCATCCTGGACTCGACCTTGCGCATGATCTGGTCAGGAGGGACGACCTGGCTCGCTTCGGCGACTGCCGCAGCATAGTCAGGTGTCTGAAGAAGGCCGGGGATCACCACGGCTTCGTAAGTCCTGATCCTGGTCGCCTCAGCTTCGAACTCCGGCAGAGGGCCAGTGAAAAGATCTTGGTATTGATGCCAATCGCTGCGCCCACGCGCTTCCTTCGTCAGGCTGAGAAGGTGCTCGCGCTCGTCGCCTACCACGCCGTAGATGTCCAGCAGTGCCGCGACCTCGTCGCGTTTCGGGAACTTCCACTCGTTCCGTTCCGCTCGCGTGACCTTGGTGGCCGAAGACCAGTTCAGCCGCTTGGCCACTTCGGCGGCGGACAGTCCGCTGTGCGTACGCAATCTCTTGAGGGCTGCTGACAGGCGGCGGCGACGCACGCTGGGCGAGTGTCCCTCGGCCACGGGTTCCCCTTTCTCGGCGCGGGCGTGCCTCGATCGTAGTAGTGGCCCCACGCATGGGTGTATTTAGTTCAAACACAAGAACATCTTGTTATTGAGTTCGAACTCAATCATACTAGAGGTGGCCGAGCACCCTGTGTGGTGCTTCCCTCACGGCAAGGAGCTACCTCCATGTCTGCCACCCAGTACGCGACCCCCGACGTGTCAATCACGGTCGTCCAGGTCATCAAGGGCGGCGAGCCTGACGACGACGGCGTATCCCTGGCCGGACTCAGGTCCCCCCTCAAGCCCACGCTGAACGCCCGACACTGCGCTTGCGGATGCGCGCCCATGCCCTACTCGTTGTGGGAAGCTCTTGAGCGCTACGACGTGTACTCCGACCACACCGACCTGTGGGTCCGGACCCTCAGCCCGGGCGACACCACGCCCCTCCCCGACGGTGCTTCCGTCATCGGGACGTGGACCGTCTCCTGCTCGGTCTCCTGAGACTGAGCAGCGTGGAGTTGCTTCGGTTCGGTAGACGCCTGTGAGCTTGGGTTTTACGCGGCCTCTGCCAGGTCGGACAGACTGCTGTCGGCTGCTGCGGCGTGACGACGTTCATACTCGGCCGGACTGAGCTGGCCGT
>NZ_BAAAPC010000028.1:0-65771 GCF_039530945.1 Nocardiopsis rhodophaea | reverse complement strand
CGTCTGCACGGAGAGATCGGACTGGTCCCGCCAGCGGAGTTCGAAGCCGACTTCTACCAGCAGGATTTCGCGTCAGCAGGAGCTGATGCGTTAGTTCAGAGCCTCCAATAAACCCGGTACAAGACAGGTCAGGGGCATGAGCACCAGCATGCTGATGCCTGTCACCCCCCGCTCGCTTCGCATGATGAGGCCGAACAGGGTCCAAAGCCAGGACAGGCAGAACGCGAACACGATCAGGAGCAGCACGGCCGAGACGACGCCGACCACTCCTCCGCCCTCCAAGCGGTATCCGAGGACGAAACCGAACGCGAGCATCATGATCGACGCCGAGGTGTAGCGGACGGCATCGGCGAGGAGAGGACCGACGATGGCTGAAGGCCGCCACATCGGAAGCGAGCGGAACCGGTCGAACACCCCCTTCTCCGCGTCGCTGCTGAGCCCCATTCCCACGTACATGGTGATCATGAGAACGGTCGTCACCAGTACGCCTGGCAAAAAGAACTGAAGATAGTCACCCGTGGAATCGGCGAGCGCGCCGCCGAAAAGGAAGGTGAACATCAACAACATGATGAGCGGGAACAGGGTCACGTCGACGACCTGAGCAGGGCTGTGCTTGATCCGTAGCATCGCCCTGTAGAAGTGGGTCGTCGACGAGGAGAATGCCCCTGCCGGCTTGGGGCGCTCATCCCTGCCCTGCGCCATGAGCAGGTCGTAGTCGATGGAGTCGCCGTTGTTGATCCTGGATTCTTCTCCGGCTGGAATCTGGGTGGTCACGATGCCCTACCTTGTCGACTTGTCGTTGGTGGTCCCCGTTTTCTCTGTGGGGTGGCCGGTCAGGGCCAGGAAGACCTCGTCCAGTGTCGGTTGGCCGAGTGCGAACTCCGTGGTGGCGATTCCCTCCCGCAGGAGTTCGTTGACGCCTTGGATGACGCGGCCCGTGTGGTCAACCCGGGCGGTGAGTGAGGAGGGGTCGGACTCGAGCTGGATATCGGTGTCGAGCACCCGGGTCAGCACCCTCACCGCCGAGAACCGCTGCTCGGGATCGAGGACACGGACCCGAAGGACGCCGGAACCGATGGAGGCCTTGAGCTCCCCGGGGGTGCCTTCGGCGATGACCTTTCCGTGGTCGATGACGGCGATACGGTCGGCCAGTTGGTCGGCCTCGTCCAGGTACTGCGTCGTCAGCATGACCGTGGTGCCCCGCGCCGCCAGTGTGCGGACGATGTTCCACACCTGGTTGCGGCTCCGGGGGTCGAGACCGGTCGTCGGCTCGTCCAGGTACATGACGTCCGGCGTCACGATGAGCCCCGCCACAATGTCCAGACGGCGCCGCATGCCGCCGGAGTAGGTCTTGGCCTGGCGGTCGGCCGCCTCGGCCAGTCCGACCGCGGCGAGGAGCTGGCGGGAGCGGGTCTTGGCCTGGACATGCGTGTAACCGAGGAGCCGACCCAGCAGGATGAGGTTCTCGAGGCCGGTGAGTTCCTCGTCGACCGATGCGTACTGCCCCGTCAGGCCGATCCGGCCGCGCACCTTCTCCGGCTCGGACGCGACGTCGTGGCCGAGGACCTCGGCCGTCCCCTCGTCGGCTTGGAGAAGTGTGGAGAGGACACGGAGTGCAGTCGTCTTCCCCGCGCCGTTGGGGCCGAGGATTCCGTGTACGCCGCCTGCGGGCACCGTGAGGTCCAGACCGTCGAGAGCTCGTGTCTCCCCAAACACCTTGACCAGGCCGCGCGCCGTGATCGCCAGTGTGTCGGTGTCCCCTGCGCCGCCCGTGGTTTGTGTGCCCATAGGCGCCTGCCTCCTTTATGGACGCCGTGCAGCCCGACCGCTGGAGGTTTCGGCTGCACGCGCCTTGGTAGTGTCGTCGTACAAACTGGAGGCGCCACACCGCGGGTGGAGATCGCCATAGTCGATATGGCGATCGGGACGCGCTGCCCCTTCCGGTCCTCCTCCGGCCGGCGCGGGCATGGATCCGACACCCCACCAGGACAGCCGATGGGACAGAGGTCATGACAGCGCTTGTCGGTCGAGAGCGTGAGTCGGCACTCTTGGAAGACGCTCTGGTCCGCACGCTCAGCAGTCACGGTGGCCTGGTGTTCGTGACCGGTGACACCGGTATCGGCAAGACGGCGCTGGTCGCCGACGCCATGGCGCGGGCGGGGCGCCGGGGCGCGCTCGTCGCCACAGGCACGTGCTGGGATAGAGAAGGCACCCCCGGTTACTGGCCGTGGATCCAGGTTCTGCGCGGGCTGCGGCGGAGTATGTCGGCCCAGGAATGGGACGAGGTCCGCGCCATGGTCGGCAATGGCTTGGCGTCCCTGCTGGGAGAGACAGGGCAATCCGACCACGAGGGAGCGGGCGGCGGTGACGCCTTCGCGATCCAAGACGCGGTGACCACGTTCCTGGTCACGGTCTCGCGCAGGACCCCTGTGGTGGTCGTGCTCGACGACCTGCACTGGGCGGACCCCTCATCGATCGGTCTTTTGGAGTTCGTGACCCGGCACGCCTGGTTCGAGCAGCTCCTGATCATCGGCATCTACCGGGATATCGAGGTCGAGGGGGAGGGCCATCGGCTCGGTGCGCTGCTCCCCCCGCTCCTGACCAATTCGACGTCCATAACGCTGGTGGGGCTGGACTACGAGGAGACCCGTGTGCTGCTCACCCGCGCGACGGGCCGCCAGCCATCTCGCGAACTGGCTGGGGCGGTGCATCGGCGGACAGGAGGCAACCCCTTCTTCGTCGAGCAGACGGCACACCTGTGGCAGAGCGGCGGCTCGGTCGCATCGGTGGACCGCGGCGTGCGGGGCGTTGTCGAGCACAGGCTCAACCTTCTGCCCGAGGGTGTGGTCGAACTGCTGACGGCGGCCTCCGTCCTCGGCCTCGAGTTCGAACGGGACGTACTCGCGGAGATGATGGGGCGGGCCGACAGGGAGGTGGACGCGTCGCTGGCCGAGGCGGTGAAGGCACGGCTGGCGGTCCACAAGGACGACCCCGGCAGGATCGCCTTCGTTCACGATCTGGTGCGTGGGACGCTCTACGCCAACATGGCCGAGGCCGAGGCCCGTCACTGGCATGCCGCGGCGGCCAGGGCCTTCCGGACCCTGCCCGCCAAGATGTCGCGGAGTGCCCCCGGTGAGGTGGCCCGCCACGCCTACCTCGGTGTTCCCATCTTCGACCCGCAGGACGCGGCCGTCCTGCTTAGGTCTGCCGCCCAGGACGCCTGGGACCGTATGGCGACGGGGGAGGCGAGCGTGCACCTCTCACGGGCCCTGAGCCTCCTCCCGCGGGAGACGGATCCTCGCGAGTGGGCGGAGGTCGCACTCCACCTCGGCTCCACCCAACATCATGTCGGAGACGAGGACGCGAGCCTGCGCACGTTCCAGGAGGTCGCCGAGGTGGCGCGGGGCTCGGGCCATACCGAGTTGCTCATGCGCGCGGCACTGCGGATGAGGGGAGCGGTCTGGCTGGCGCACGCACCCGAGGTGCGGCGTCTGACGGCGGACTTGGTCAACGAGGCATATACGGCCTTCCTCGGTGACTCCGGCACGGCCGCCACGGATTCCGAACGTGAGCAAGAGCTGACCGCGGTCATCGTCGAACTGGCCCGCGGGCGAGGCGACGACCAGACCCTGATCGAGGGCCTGATGGCTCGCCACGATGCGATCTGGTCGTTGCGGACCGCTGCCGAGCGCCAAGCGATCGCCGAAGAGCTGGGGGAGGCGGCCGCCCGCGTGTCCGACCGCTCGGTGGCTCTGTTGGCCTCACTCTGGCGGGCGATGGCGTTGCTGGAACAGGGTGATCCCGCGGGGCGGATCGAGCAACGGTCAGTGACGGAAGGTGCCACGGGTTCCGAACCGTCTGCTTCGTCCTGGACCGCAGTGTGGAGCCAAGTGGCCTTCGGTATCCTCGCCGGCAAGTTCGACGAGGCCCGCGCCTGTCTGGAAGCGGCGGAGGAGAACGAACGGATCAACCGCGAGGGCGCAGAACCTCAGGGTGACCTGGAACTTCTGCGGTTCCACCAGCGATGGACCCTCGAGGTGGCGCAGGGGAACTTCGACGCCGCGGATGACCTGGTGCGCAACGGCGGCGCGGACGAACACCCCTACTCCGACCTCCTGTTGGGCGTCACCGCGGCCGAGCGCGGGGACACCGATATCGCCCAGCGCTATTTGACCAAGGTGCTGACTCCTGACGAGTCGAGCTCCCGGTGGATCGAGCCGATGCGGCTGCGGTTGCGGGCCCAAGTGGCCGCCGGGTCGGGAAACCGGGAAGCGCGGGCGCGCGTGCGCGAGGATCTCGCCCCCCTCCAGGGGCATTGGCTGACCATGTACGGCGCCTCTCTCGACGGTCCTGTCGCATTCTGGTCGGCGCTCCTCGATGCGGCGGACGGCGCGTGGGACGCGGCCGTCGACGGATTCGTCGCTGCGGTGCGTGCGGCTGACCGCCTGGAGGCCAGGACGTGGTCGATCCGTGCTCGGACCCACCTGGCGAAGGCGTTGGCCGCCCGGGGCGCGCCCGGAGACAGGGAGAGGGCACGCGAACTGTCCGCGGGCGCCGAACAGGAAGCGGTGTGGCTCGGCGTCACCCATCTGCTGCTGTCGGACCCGGACGCCCAGCACAGCGTGCCCCAGAACGCCTTCACGTTCGACGGCCAGGTGTGGACGTTGACCTTCGGGGGTGTGACCGCGCACCTGCCCGACGCGAAGGGACTGCGCGACCTCCATGTCCTGCTCGGGAGGCCGGGCAGGGCGGTCTCGGCCATCGACCTGCTCTCGCCGTCCGGTGGCGCCGTGGTCAGGAACTCGCGCCGCTTGGGTGCCGATCCCGTTCTGGACGAACGTGCCAAGTCCGCCTATCGCACACGTCTGTCACAACTCGACGAGCAGATCGAAGAAGCGCTCGCCCGTGGCGAGGACGAGCGGGCCGCCGAGCTGGACAACGAACGGAACGTGCTCATTGAGGAGATCCGTCGGGCCGCCGGACTGCACGGACGTACGCGACGTCTCGGTGATTCGGCCGAGCGGGCCCGCAAGGCGGTGACAGAGCGTATCCGCAACGCGCTGCGGCGAATGGACGACCAGCACCCGGTTCTGGCCGAACACCTGAGGCAGTGTGTGGCGACCGGGTCGTCGTGCCAGTACGACCCGCCCGAGCCAACCCATTGGCACCTGTGATGCCACTGTCACCGTGCCGCTCGACGTCAGGTGTTTGTGAACTTATTCTCCGCCCCGCGTTAAATCGAAATATCCGGTGCTAGTGTCGCGACCGCAAGCAAATGCCCCTGTTATGCGGGGTATTCATGCCTTGCCGGAGAATAATTGTGCGATGGGCGGGGAGAATGCTGAAATATACGGTGATCGACGGTTGTAGGATCTGCGGCAACAAAGAATTGTTGACAATTCTCGACCTGGGTCAGCAGGCTCTGAACGGTGTTTTCCCCAGGACGCGGGATGAGGCTGACCGGGCCGCTTCGGGGAAGGTGTCTTGCATGGAACTCTGGGTCGTGACGAAAAGGTTCATGTAGTCGCAACTTCCGACCAGTTCCTCTTCGATGCTCAACTCGGGGAGTTCCATGCTCAGCAGGACTTCCTGGGGGGCGAGGATGCCACACCGCCGCTGTGGGGGCAGGCCAGCCGTCGGGTCCGGTCACGCTCCAGGGCCTGGCAGAGTAGGAAGGTAATGCTGTTCATCGATCTTTTGGAGCCAGAGCAGTGGAAGTTCGCGGCGATCGCCGCCGCCGCCCTGTGCACGGTTTCGTTCTACTTCTGCCTCCGGCATGTGGCGGTGCTGGTCTGGTTGCTGGTACCCGCCTTCCTCCTAAGTTTCCCCCTCGCAGGCCAGCCATCGCGGCATTTCACGGTGACCGAGACCTTCTACGTCCTCTCCTTCCTCTTCTCGTCGTTCGCGGTCCTCTTCATCGCTCTCAGGCCGGAGGTCCGACGAGCCCAGGAGAAGCACGCGGCCGGGGAGGAATACGAGGTCCCGAGGTGGAAGGGGTACGCCTGGGGCGCGGCTGTGACCGTCGTGGGGATCATCGTCTGCTTCCCGCTGGACGCGGTCACCGACTGACGCCACGCGCGGGCACGGCGAGTGGCCCAGACCGCGCACTGGTCGCGGCCCGGGTGGACATCTACGCCGCGCTCGCTCGGACGGCCGCGTAGGCCGCGTCGACGTCTTCCACCCCTGGGGGCGGCACCGACGTCTTGCAGGAATGGTTAAGCCTCACAACCTCGACCAGTTCGACGACCTGCTGATGCGCTCGACGCTGGTCCGGTACATGCCGCACAAGACCGCCGGGCGAGGAGCATACGAGGACGCGAACGACGCGATCCTGGGTGGGATAGCTCGCCTCGTCGCTGTCTGGGACGGCCGCCCCTCCGGCGGTAAGGGTGGCATTGGCGACGCGGTAGAAGCTGCTCGCCGCCGTAGGGTGCCGGTCGACGTCTGTATGGCCGGAGGAGCTCGCCGCGAGTGAGGCACCGAGCTGTTTGCGGCAGGCGTCGTCTCTGGCCAACACCACGAAGCTGGGGCCTTCCCCATGGGTCACACGTGCGTCAGGGCGCGCGATCACGCGCGAACAATGGTGAACATCCGCGAACAAGAAACCCAGGTCAGCAATGGTTCCGCGCCTCCGACCTGGGTCTTGTGAGAGCCTGATAAGGACAAGGCCCCAGGTTCAAGCCCTGGTAGGCCCACCCCGATAAGCAGCGCAAAGACCCCCGCCGGAAGTCCGGCGGAGGGCCTTTGACATCAGTAGTGACAGCAACGCGGCTAGTTCACAGTCTTTCCGAAGAGGGCCCCGCCGAGAGGCCCCAACCCTTGCCGACGTGTCTCTTTGTCGGCTCTGCGTGTAGATCTCCAAGGTGAACGAGATACGGATATGCCCGAGGATCTCCATGGCGTCGCGTGGTGCGCCCCTTCCCGTTTGAGCAGCGAGGCCACCGAGTGGCGGAGGTCGTGAAGCCGGATCAGTCGCATCTTCGCGGCTTTCACGAGGCGTTCGGAGGTCCGTGAGAAGTTGCGTGGCTGGATGGCGTTGCCCGCGCTGGTCGTAAGGATCAGCCCGTTCTCCATCCAGTCCGCGCCCCGACGACGCTTCCGGTTGGCCTGCCACTGGGCACGGTCGAGGGGCGCGTCACGAGCCCAGCGCAGTAGCGGGAGGGAACGCCGTCCCGCGTCCGTCTTGACGTCGACGGGCGCCGGTTTGCTGTTGGCACGATGAATCTGGTTCTCGGCTTGGATGGTGTCCAAGCACCTGCCCTGCGAGCTGGGGGTCGGTTCGGGGAGGACCTGCTGGCGGTGCTTGACCGCGTGGAACGCGGCCGGCCTTTGGGAGCGCCTGCACGAGGTGAGCTGCGCAGAGCTGATGCGCTCGACTTCTCCCGCGCGGTGGTCGATTCCTCCTACATCCGGGCGATAAAGGGACGGCGACAGCGGATGGGAGCGGGCGTGCTCAGGGAGCCGCTTGGCGTCATCAGCGTTCCACGGCTCAATCTTCCGTGGTTTTCCCGGTGCGATTTTGACGGGATGAAGCCCTGTAGACCGGGGCAGACCGGGCAGCAAGCACCATCTGATCACCGACGCGCACGGAACTCCGCTCGCGGTCACGCTGAGCGGCGGCAACCGCAACGACGTCACCGAGCTCATCCCGTTGCTGGAAGCCGCCTGGGCGGCGCGCGGCAAGCGCGGCCGTCCTCAGCGCCGCCTGGACGCTGTGCTTGCCGATCGGGGCTGTGACCATGGCCAATACCAGCGGTTGGTGCGCGAGACGGGGAACCGTCTGCTAATCGCCCGCCGCGGCGGCGAGCACGGGCCGGGGCTGGGGACCCAGAGGTGGGTGGTGGAGCGGAGGTTCACCCTGCTGCATGACTTCCGTCGGCTTCGGACTCGTTGGGAGGTCCAGGACGATATCCATCTGGCGTCGCTCCGGCTGGGCTACGCGCTCATCCGCTGGAGGCGCCTGAAGTCATTGCGATAGGGGTTTCTACGTGCGGCTTGGGTACTAGAAGTCACTGGGATCGCTCCAGTGCTTCGCGGAACATGGCGCTGCTGCGCGATCACGCGAACATCCCCAGGCCTACCGCTGGGTGGCCTACGACTGCTTCACCCGCCCGCTCGACCTCCTCTGTATCGCATAACAAACAGTTACGCCAGATAACTCAGAGAATGATTCGCATGGGCTGATCGATCTGTCACCTGGACATATCCACCCGATCTACAAACATAGCAAGTCCGTCCCCGCCCCAGGGGAAGATAATGCGGACGTGCCCATTCGGGATAGCTGCGACCACGCCAACACCAGATAGTGCATCAACGGTGACGCGATGTCGGCAAGTCCCGCGCCCCCTTCTAAAAAGAAGCGATCACGCGGGACCTCAGACGACGAGTCAGCAGTGGGTTTTCGGGAGGCTGGCCGACTGAAACCTCAAGTGGGTGAATTCCCGGTTGCCCGACAGAATGGCCCCGCGATTCGCGCGCGCTCAGCGGGATATAGTCGCTGCATCCTCGGTGAATTCGCCAGGAAACGAATCGGTCCCGACGACTAGCGGGATCGCCCTCATTAGCCGCATCCGTTGAACCGGCTCAGACTCCGGGTCTCCGAATGTTCGATGAAAAATTTTCCAAGTTGATTCGTTGATGCATTTACCGATGGAGGTCACCAGGTTGTCGAAGACCTCGGTAACGGCGTCGACCGATAGCGGCCCCAACACGATTCGATTACTATTGGGCT
The DNA here is from genome assembly GCF_039530945.1 of Nocardiopsis rhodophaea. NCBI lineage: Bacteria > Bacillati > Actinomycetota > Actinomycetes > Streptosporangiales > Nocardiopsidaceae > Nocardiopsis > Nocardiopsis rhodophaea. The sequence goes on along the minus strand of NZ_BAAAPC010000028.1, from coordinate 57,040 downwards.
GGTCTGCGCCCCAATGCGGATACCGCCGGTGAAAGCCTTCGTTTCCACTCGCGACAACCAGAAGCTTGCCCGGAAGACTGGAGGTGCCGAGTCGCTCGAAAAATTCCAGGGTCTCATGGTCGGCAAGGTGCAGGTCGTCTACGACAATCATCACAGGGCGATTCAGTGCCAGGTCACGGACAAGGTCTTCGACGCCCCCGACCGAGCCCGCCTGATCGTGAATTTCGTCCACCATCTCGCGCGAATGCAACTCGGCGGCCAAGGCGATCTCATCGACGCTCTCAGACCTGCTCACGCGATACCTGACAATCAGTGGCGCAGTCCTTGCCTGACGCTGGACCAATAGGCAGAACTCGGATAGCAACCGGGTCTTCCCAGTGCCGTGGTTCCCGAGCACCGTTATCAGGTGTGGGATGCCTCGCTGTTCCACCCGATCGAACGTGCGCCAAAGAATCTCCATCTCGTGATCACGATCGATGAAAGGGGCGGTCTCCACCAGGTTGTCCTCCGATTTCCCATCGGCCACCCAGTACTGCGGGTCTCCGGCCTTCGTGGTGTAGCGCAATGTGCCCGTGGTCAGCGACCTCGTCCGATCGCAGACCCAGATCGCGCCGACCGGAACCAGGGGAAGAGCTTCCCAGCACTGGTCCAGCAGTGCGCCATTGACGGAGACATCACTCTCATCGGGAACATCGGAGCGCCATTGAAGTTCACCGGTCGCTACCAAGGCGCGGATCGTCAATCCATCCTTTTGCTCATCCGACATGTCCAGACTGTCGCGTAGGAGCAAAGCGAGTTGGACGGCACGCGCGGAATTATCCCCGGCATCTTCGTGATTGAAAAGCGCGATAGTCGCCGACCCCACCGACGCAACGACCTGCCCGCCACAGCACTCCACACCCATCCTGAGGAGAGCGTGGATACCGGCGAGTAGCTCGTCGGCTCCGGAAGGGTCGAGCGTAGTCGCGCCCGTCCCCACGTGCGCTCGCACGATCATGATGGTTGTTGTGCATCTGCGGGCCGACTCAGCTGTCGCCAGTACCCCAACAGGTGTGGTCACCGGCATCAACATACCTGGACTGACATCAGTCTGGACGCGTGCTCGCGCTGAGAGTCGAGTGGCAACGCTGAGCGGTTGCGGGTCGCCCTTATCGGCGCACGTCTCGACGGTAGGGGCGGAACCGCCTTCATCGAGGGTCGGATCGTGGCACAAGATGCGCTCCTGGAGCCGGCGGAGCGAAGGGCCTGGCTCGAGTCCGAAGTCCTGCGCCAGTCTGGAATGCGTCCGGCTGTAGATCTCCAGTGCCTCGGTCTGCCGACCGGACCGGTACAGCGCTAACATGAGCAACCCGGCCGAACCCTCGCGCAGCGGCTCAGCTTCTACCAGCTTTTCAATACCGCCGGTGACCTCGCGGTGATACCCGCGTGCGATTTTGGCCTCGTAGTACAGCTCCAACGCATCCGCTCGCATATTATCGAAAAGCGTGGATTCCGGCCAGTTGTGGCCTGCTTCAGCCAGGTCCGCCAGCACATCCCCACGCCACAGGTCGAGCGCCTCGCGCAGAACGAAAATTGCTTCCTTTGGCCGACCACTTGCCATCTCCTGCCTGCCCGACTCCAGCTTGCGCTGGAAAACGTGCAGGTCGACTGCGTTCTCGTCGATATCGAGCATGTAACCCGGCGACTGCGTGATGAGTAGCGGAGGAACGTCGTTCGGTCGCATGGAATTCAGTGTTGACCGTAAAGACCACACCGAATTCTGGAGAATCTTCCGCGCTGTCACCGGCGGTTCATCAATCGGCCAGAGTGCGTCCATCAACCTACTGATCGACACTACCTGGTTGGGCTCCAGTAGAAGTCGTCCCAGGAGCGCGCGCTGCTTAACACCCCCGAGTGCCGCCCGTTCGCCGTTGCAGATTACCTCCAGTGGTCCGAGTAATCTAAACTCAATCACGGTACCGTTGTCCACATTCCCGTATCAACCCCCCGCCCTGCTCCCTCGAACGGTATCGAATTCACCATAAGAAGCCGAATCCATAGTGAAATATTTGCGAATAACCGCCGAGATCATCGCTCTGTCGAACGCCGATCATTTACTCCGTGTCAGGGTGGAAATTAAAGCGCCACTTTATTCCAGTTTCGCCCTCCGTGTTGGCGCGGCAATCGTGAGCTCCGAATTATGATACCCGACATTCCTGATCGCCATTAGTGTGATGATCGACACACCGGGTCAGTCCTTGGGTTGTCCAGATCAGCAGGTTAGATCATTCGGACAAATCTGGTGCGAGATAGTGAGCATTTTGCTCGATGATTCGCGGTTTTCCAGGACCAGCACGTCCCACGGCTGATTCGTGCTCGCTGTGGATCCGTATATCAACTGGTCAGCGGAGTCCGGTCAGATCGTGCGGGTGGATGAGGCGCTCGTAGGGCGCCCACCGGATCGCGTTGGGATCCGTGGCGGCCAAGGGCCCGGAGTACGGGAAGACGGCCAGACTGCGAAGCGCACTCAGGTTGACCAGTGTGGATTTCCCAGGCGTTCTCGTCGAAGTTGGCGTCTCGGAGGTGGTGCTGCCCCTCGATGCCCCAGCTAGGTGCGGTTAGGCCATTGAACGCGCTGTCGGAGAGGTACGTCGACTTCTTTGTTCGAACGGGCTACTTCTCTGCACCGGCTGGGGAAGAACAGAGCGGGCACCTGCACAACCTGCTTGCGGCCAGGGGTGTTTCAAAGGCGGAGTGAGATGACGACAGGGCTGGTCACAGCCCCGTAGCGATTCCCTGGAAGCCCCCATACACAACGACGGAACCCGATAGAAGACCAGGGACTTGCACATCTCTGATTTCCAAGTGACTCCGTTGCGCCCCAGTCTGCCATGCTCGCCTCCATCCTGTCCCCGGCGGGGACGCCTCCCGGGTGCGGTAGGGGACAGGGACGCAGAACATGGCGATGCTGAGCAATCTGGCGATTCTGATCCTGGCGGGGCTGGGCCACGCGAGCATCCCCGAGGCCTGCCGCTGGGTGGGTTATGACTGCTTCACACGCCCACTCGGCCTTCTCGGTCTGCCCTGACCTGCACGAACACCGACCTCACTGAACAATGAAACAGCCGTGGGGCGGACCGTGTGTTTCCGGAGTGGGCGCAGGGAGCTGACCGAGGAACAGCAGGCCCAGCAGGCCTACCTCGATCAGTTTCTCGCGGCAGCGGCGGACGACGGGGTCCTACTCGTTGCGTCCGCACGGGTGGCGTTCCTGCTCAACTCGTCGTCGGCCTTGATCGCCCCGAGAACCAGGAGGAGGTAGCCAGGTTCGCTGCTGAGTGACGTCCCGAGCCACGCCGACCTGGGGCGTCGCGACGCGGTAATCGTGGCTGCGGGGTCTCGATTACTGGAGAAAGAACGTACCGAGGTCGAGCCCTACTAACGTGTCGTTACACATTTCCAACTGGTATGCACATGTCTCCGGTCTTGGATGGAGAATTAATCGTGGTCGACGGGAAAAGATCCTTGTCTTTGATATTGATCAATATCAGCAAGCATTCGGAGTCAACGTCAACTCCGGTGACGTTGATGCCGTGAATGCGACGTACGTTGACGACGCGGTCAACGTACGGAATCCAGGAAACCCGCACTGCGGCGAAGCCCCTCGATTACGTGACGAACTCCCTCAACATCCGCAAACTCACTGTCGATGCGCAGGTTCGCCAGCAGCTGGCCGTCGGCGACACCAAGATGCTCGTGGTCGATTGGCAGATGGAAGCGCTCGACGAGAACGGCGAGCAGGAACATCTGGAAGGCACCGCGATCGACGTGCTCAGAAAGGGCGAGGACGGCTACTGGCGCTACGTTGTGGACAACCCGTTTGGTGTCGGCGGCCCGTGGGCCACGGACGGCGAAAAAGAATCCGGAGACGGCTGACCAGCCACCACCACCCATCGCGGCGTATGCCGCACCAGCTAGGGAGAATTACCTGTGTCCGCTCCTTCTGCCTCCAAAACGCCGGTGACCGTCATCGGACTTGGCCTCATGGGCCAAGCGTTGGCCGCCGCGTTCCTTGCAAAGGGACATCCGACAACAGTCTGGAACCGCTCGGCGGGCAAGGCCGAAAAGTTGGTCGGCAATGGTGCCGTCCTCGCGGAATCGGCCAAGGGCGCCGTCGAAGCCAGCCCGCTTGTCGTTGTTTGCGTGTCGGACTACGACGCCGTACATGCGTTGCTCGACCCGATCGGTTCCTCGTTGGAGGGGCGCACGCTGGTCAACCTGACAACCGCGAGCTCCACTCAGGCGCGGGACGCGGCGGTGTGGGCCGACAGGCTCGGCATCGCGTATCTGGAGGGTGCGATCCTCGGGGTTCCGCAGGATATCGGGACCGACACGGCCACCATGCTCTATGCCGGTTCGGGTACGGCGTTCGAAAAACACCAGGCCACACTCGAGGCCCTCGGTGACGCCGCGACCGTGTATCTCGGCGAGGACCACGGCTTGGCCGCCCTGTACGACATGTCCGTGCTGACGATCATGTGGGGCGTGCTCAACAGCTTCCTCCACGGGGCGGCGTTGCTGGGCACGGCCGGTGTGAAGGCGACGACGTTCGCGGACATGGCCGTCACGGCTATCAATGTGAGCGCCGACTACGTAACGGGTTACTCCCAGCAGATCGACGCCCGAGAGTTTCCGCCCACGGATGCGACCATGAACGTCCACCTGGGTGGGATGCAGCACCTCCTCGAGGAGAGCGAAGCCCTCGGTGTGAACACGGACCTGCCGAAGTTTTTCCTGAAAATGGTCCATCGCGCTGTGGCCGACGGTGACGCCGAGAACAGCTACGCATCCATGGTCAAGCAATTCCGCAGAAAATAGTCGTGCAATTTTTCCGTCGGATCGGTGAAATAGTCATGTGGACAGGACGATCCCAGCTATATTCAGGCGAAGCGGCCAAACGCGAAATGTGTGAGAACGAGCGCCACCTGAGAGATACAGACGATCTTTCCCGAGATCGCGGTGATGTGCTCAAACAGCCGCCAGCGCCGAGTGAGTGGCGGGAACCCGCGCTCGGCCAGACGGCGTCGGCCGTGCTGTAGGCGGTCGAAGGCCGCGCCGTCTGTCTTGTTGTTTAACCTCAGCCCGTGGTCGGATCACCGTTTCGGCCGCGGGTTTCCTCGTTCCCCAGACAGCAGAGCGGCCTCGGGACGATCATGTGCGCTGTCGAGACGCCAACGATCAAACCCAAGGCCGTGTAGGTGAGTCTGCTGTACAACTACAGCCCTGTCGAGCCACTGTCGGCATGGTCCCGATTCCGCACGGAGCTCTACGCCTGCCTGACCGCGCGAGCAGACGCCCTGTTCGATCTGTGCGACGCCCTCACCTGCGCCCCCGGCCCCGTCCGCCACCTGGCCCAGCTCTCCAGCGCGTAGTCGCCGAACTTCTGTCGGCACGGCGCGGGGCCGGGCAACTCCTTGGACGCTGCCCGGGGGCGGGGCGGTCAGCTTTCATCCACGCCGACCGGTTCACGGACAGCCGGTAAGCTGTCCGCCTTGGTGATGCACTGGCTCTCGGCGACCTCGTCGCTCAGTGGAGTGCTGGCCCGACGGCAAAGGTCTCCAGGGAGCCGCCGACGCGTTCGATCGGTCCCCGCGGCCTCAGGATTGCGGGTCCGACACTGGAGACGCGGGTGCCCAGGACGCCGCGGAAGGCCGCGAACTCATCGATCTCCACCACTGCCTCGCCCTGCTCGACGTTCGCCGCAGTCTGACGGCACCTTGCACACCTGTGCCTACGTGGTGGCCACTCCTAACCAGCTGGCAGAGGTCTTGAGATTGTCGCCAATGCGGTCTGCCGAGACGATCTCGTCGCGAGGGAGGTGCGGTGGCTGGTGCGCCGCCGTGTTATCCAGCACGGCGGAAACGGCCGGTAGATGTGCGCCCCGCATCACGATTGACCTCAAGCGAACTTCAGGAAGCAGGATGTCCGGCGAACCCACCGTGTGTGATCCGTCGCCGCGGAGACATCGATCATGAAGGGTGCTTGATGATGAGGGCAGTGGTGTTCCGTTCCTTTGGTGCTCCCGAGGTACTGGAGCCAACGGATATCGAGGCACCCCGGGCGGGTGCGGGCGAGATCCGCGTTCGGGTCCGGGCCGCGGGGGTGCAGCCCATCGACTGCGCGGTCCGCTCCGGGCGGCGCCGTCCTGGATTGCCCATCGACTTTCCCCACGTGACGGGCGGGGAATTCGCCGGTGTGGTCGATCAGGTCGGTGAAGGAGTGACGGGGATCGAGCTCGACGCCCACGTGCTGGGTTTCCGTACCCAGTGGACGTATGCCGAGTACGTGGTCGTCCCGGCCGATCAGGTGGTGGTCAAGCCCGACGCTATGTCGTGGGAGGTCGCGGGCGGGCTCTCCGGTGCCGGTCAGGCCGCGCACACGGCTGTCGAGGCTCTCGGCGTCGGCGACGGAGACACGTTCCTGATCAATGGAGCGGCGGGCGGCGTGGGCACAGTGGCGGTGCAGCTGGCGCGGCACCGTGGCGCGACGGTCATCGGTACGGCCAGCCGGCGCAATCACGACTACCTGCGGGACCTGGGAGCGGTCCCCGTGACGTACGGCGAGGGTTTGGTGGAGCGTGTCCGCGCCTTGGCGCCGAAGGGCGTAGACGCAGCTCTGGATGCGGCGAGCGCTGACGGCCTCCGGGATGCGATGGCCCTGGTCAAGGACACAGACAGGGTGGGAACCATCACCTCAGCCGAGGCCTGCGAGGAACTCGGCGCTCGCTGGATCGGTAGCCGGCGTTCCCTGGAGCGGCTAGCCGACCTCGCCCGGCTCCATGCCGAGGGCCTCCTGCGCGTCCACGTGCGGTCCACCTACCCCTTGGAGCAGGCCGCCGAGGCCCACCGGGACGTCGAGTCGGGTCATGGCAGGGGCAAGGTCATCTTGCTGGTCGGCTGAATTGATTGACCGGGGGTGCTGGTACCACTCTCACGCGGCTTAATGCTCCACAGAGCCGCAAGAGGTGCAGGCCTATTCGCAACGTCGTATCCCCCGCTGATCGTCAGCCGCTCGGTCTTCGGAGTCGTCGCTGCAGCGTTGTTCCCCGGGGCAACCGTCGCGCTGCTGCCACTCTCGGCCGGGCCAAAGAGGGACCGGGCCAGGGGAAAGAGGGATCGGGCTATAGGTCGGCGATCCGCCGCCAACAGCGTCGGTGATCTCTTTTGGTCCTCGCTGGGCTCTGCGATCGGTGGTTTGTCCTGGAACGCCCCCTTTGGCCTGCAAGTCGTCGGCCTATATCCCTAGGTGCCGCCGCACTGCCGACCCTTCGCTGCCATCCAGACACTCCCGCCGTGTGCGGGGTGGAGCGGTGGCGCTGCTCCGTGGTGCCACTGTCCACCTGGTTCGCCGGGGATCTCCAGTGTGGGGTGACGGCGCTGGGGCCGCATTTTGCTCTCACGGTGGACCGCCGCGCCCCGCCGCCCTCGCTACTCCTCGAATTAAGGCCATTGCTTTGAGTATCTTTCGGGGGTGTAGAGGAGGAGGGCGTATGCGTCCGACCATCGTTTTGTTCACCCGGGACCTGCGGGTTCGCGACCACCCGGCGCTGGCGGCGGCGGTCGACCGCGATGCCCCTGTGGTGCCGCTGTTCGTCGTTGATCCCGCGATCACGGCCCGCGCAGCGCGCAATCGGATCGCCTACCTGCGCGAGGCGCTCGCCGATCTGCGCTGCGCCCTCCGGGCGGCGGGCGGGGGCCTCGTCCTGCGCCGCGGCGATACGGTACGCGAGGCGCTGCGTGTCGCTCAGGAGACGGGTGCCGGACGTATCCATCTGAGTGCCGATGTGAGCGCGTTTGCCGCCGCGCGTTCGGCGCGGCTGCACCGCGAGGCGGCCGCTATGGGTGTCGAGGTGGCTGAGTTCCCCGGGGTGACGGTCGTTCCCCCGGGCGATCTGGTCCCGGCGGGCGGCGATCACTACAAAGTCTTCACGCCCTACTGGCGGGCGTGGGAGTCGCACTCCTGGCGTGGAATGGTCGCCGAGCCGAGGCACCTCAGCCTGCCCGCCGGGATCGACGAGGGCATCTCGCCCGACGAGGTGTTCGGCGACGCCGGGGTCGGCGGCCTGTCTGCGCTTCGGCAACGCGGAGGCGAGCAGGAGGCGCGGCGGCGACTGGGTGCGTGGCTGTCCGATGGCTGCGCCTGCTACGAGCGATTGCATGACGACCTTGCCGCGGCCGCGACCTCCCGGCTCAGCGCCGACCTGCGGTTCGGCTGCCTGTCCCCCGTGGAAACCGCGCGAGCCGCCCGCGATCACCCGGCTGGCCGGTCCTGGGTGCGCCAACTCGCCTGGCGGGATTTTCACCACCAGGTCACCGCGGCCTTCCCCGACATCGCCGTGCGCGACTACCGGCCGCGCGATGTGCAGTGGCACACCGATGAGGACGCCCTTGAGGCGTGGCGCGACGGCCAGACGGGCGTCCCGATCGTGGACGCGGGCATGCGGCAGCTCCTGTCGGAGGGGTTCATGCACAACCGCGCCCGCATGATCACGGCGGCGTTCCTCACCCGACACCTGCGCTTGCACTGGCGCCACGGCGTGGCCCACTTCCACGCCCTACTCACTGACGGCGACATTGCTGACAACTGCGGCAATTGGCAGTGGGTGGCCGGCACCGGGAACGACACCCGGCCCAACCGGAGGTTCAACCTGCTGCGGCAGTCCAGGAGGTTCGACCCCGAAGGGGCCTACATCCGGCGCCACGTCGCCGAGCTCGCGGACCTTTCCGGCGCGGACATCCACGCACCGTGGAGGGCACGGACCCCGCCGGCCGACTACCCGAAACCGCTGACGGACCTCGGAGAGTGAGGAGGATGAATCGGGGGTCCGGCAGGCGGGGTCCGCGGTCGTGGGGGCGGAGCCCGCGGGGGCGGCGGCTGAAGCCTCCCGCCGACCGCGTTTCAGCCCGCCTCCCCGTCCGTTTCCGCCTCGGCGGCGATGTTGTCCGCCATCGCCCCGAAGACCACTCCGTGAAACGGAGCGATGCCCCACCAGTAGGCCTGGCCCGCCAGTCCACGGGGGTAGAAGACCGCCCGCTGCCGAAGGACAGCATTCCGCTCCCCCGGCTCTACCCGTAGCTCCAGCCAGGCAAGGCCGGGCAGCCGCATCTCGGCGCGCAACCGCAGCAGACGGCCGGGTTCGATTTCTTCGACCCGCCAGAAGTCCACGGAGTCGCCCACCCGCAGCCGTTCTGGGTCCCGGCGTCCGCGGCGCAGCCCCACACCACCGACCAGGCGGTCGAACCAGCCACGCGCCGCCCACGCCAGGGGCCAGGAGTACCACCCCCGCTCCCCTCCGATGCGCTCGATGACCCGCCACAGTGCCTCAGGAGGGGCGTCGACGTCGCGCCGCCGCTCGTCCACGTACAGGGAGCCGCCCGTCCACCCCGGATCGGTGGGCAGCGGTTCGGACGGCGCGCTCGGCCAGTCCGCGGACGACCACCGGGTGTCGACCCTGGCCTCGCGGACACGGCACAGGGCGAGCCGTACCGCCTCGTCGAACCCCAAGCGTTCGTGGTCGTCGAGCATGTCCGCCAGATCGTCCTCAGCGCATACGACCTCGTGACGCAGCGAGTCCACCAGTGGCCGGGCAATAGAGCCGGGGACCGGGGTGACGAGTCCGACCCACAGGCTTGACAGCCAGGGCGTGAGAACCGGCAGTGGGAGGATGATCCGCCTGCGGATGCCGGAGACGTGCGCAAAGCGCTGGATCATCTCCGCGTAGGTGAGGACATCCGGGCCTCCGATGTCGAACGCGCGGTCGACATCAGGAGGCAACTCTGCCGATTTCACCAGCAGACGCAGCACATCGCGCACGGCGATCGGCTGCACCCGGGTGTTCACCCAGCGGGGGGTAGTCATGATCGGCAGCCGCTCGGTGAGGTAGCGGAGCATTTCGAAGGATGCCGACCCCGACCCGATGATGACGGCCGCGCGCAGCACCGCGGTCGGAACCGGCGAGTCGAGGAGGATGCGTCCGACCTTGTCCCGCGAGGCCAGATGGGCCGACAACCGCTCTCCTCGCGGCGTGAGCCCGCCCAAGTAGACGATGCGTCGTACACCGGCCCGTGCGGCGGCGTCGGCGAAGTTGCGTGCCCCCTGCTCGTCATGTCGGCGGAAGTCGCCGCCGCCCATCGAGTGCACGAGGTAGTACGCGGTGTCGATACCGCTCAGCACGGGGTCGAGGCTTGCGGGATTGAGAACGTCGCCGGGCACTGCCTCGACCCTGTCCCGCCACGGCAGGTCCCGCAGCTTGCCCAGCGAGCGTGCCATGCACCGCACGTCGTGGCCGGTGTCCAGCAGCTCCGGGACCAGCCGCCCGCCGATGTAGCCGGTCGCTCCTGTCACCAGTACGCGCATGCCGCCCCCCGTTCCAGCGTTCCGGAGCGCAGGCGACCCGGAGGCGCCGCACGCGGTGCCTGTCGTCGCCCCTTACCCCCGACACCGGGTATACCCATGCGTCCCGTGTAGGCACGCTGGTCCCGCGGGACTCTCCAGCCACACGTGACGCAGGTCGGCGACGCGCTGGAGTAATCGGGAGTTCGCGTTGCTCACGCCGAGCGAGTCGGTGGCCGATGCCGCCGATGAAGTGCCGCCCCGCGCGTTGATGTAGCGCGCTGCTCATTTCCGGCGGCACGACGGGCATTTCCACAATTCCTACCTAGTTAGTATATTTTTCCCATCGTGCCGCGGCGGCGTGCCTGGAGGCGTCACTCGCCGCAGCCCCACGGCCGACGGAAACCGCAGTTCCCGCTCCCCGACCAAGAACAGCCGCCGTCCCGGAGGGACCATTGCGCACGCTCGTCCTCCTCGCCATCGCGGGGTTCTTCGCCCAGTTCGTCGACGGCAGCCTCGGCATGGCCTACGGCGTCACCTCGACGACCCTGCTCCTCCTCTTCGGTACGAACCCGGCAGCGGCGTCGGCCACCGTCCACCTGGCCGAGATCGGCACAACCCTCGCCTCGGGGATCTCCCACTGGCGGCTGGGCAACGTGGACTGGGCGGTCGTGCGCCGGATCGCCCTCCCCGGCGCCATCGGCGCGTTCGCCGGCGCCACTTTCCTGAGCTGGCTGTCCACCGCCGCCGCCAAGCCGATCACGGCCCTCATCCTGCTCGCCCTCGGGCTCTACATCCTCGCTCGTTTCACCGCGGCGGGACCGCCCAGCGGCAACCTCGGCGCACCACTCCGTCGACGCTTCCTCGTGCCCGTGGGCCTGTTCGGTGGATTCGTCGACGCCACAGGAGGCGGAGGCTGGGGACCCGTGGGCACTCCGGCACTGCTGGCCAGCGGCCGCATCGAGCCGCGCAAGGTCATCGGATCCATCGACGCCAGCGAGTTCGTCGTCACCCTCGCCGCGAGTGTCGGATTCCTCGTCGGCCTCGGCACCGCCGGAATCAACGCGGGCTGGGTCGTCGCGCTCTTGGTCAGCGGTGTCATCGCCGCCCCGCTCGCCGCGTGGGTGGTTCGCCGCGTTCCGCCGCGCATCCTGGGTTCCGTGGTGGGCGGACTCATCGTGCTGACCAACACCCGCACACTGCTCAACACCGAATGGATCACCCTGCCCCCCGCGCCGCAGGTATCGGTCTACGTCCTCGTGTGGGTCCTGTGGCTTGGCGCGGCGGCCTGGTCAGTCCGTGCCTACCTGGCCGAACGGCGCCTCGGCGCGCGGGTCTCCGGCGGTGCCGCCGCGAATTCCGCCGCCGATTCCATCGAGGCACACAGCTGACCGGACGAGGGGAGGGGCGGGGCTTTGCGTCAGTGCGCGACCGCGAGGGCGGCGAGCAGGGACCGCGTGAGCCGGGACCGGTAGCCCGCGTCGACGGGGCCGTCGGCGGATCCTGGTCACGCACATCGTCCGCGGAAGTGGCGAGCCAGTTCGACCCGGGAACTCAGGTCGAGTTTCCGGAAGATCTGTCGCAGGTGGTAGTTGACCGTGTGCGGCGAGCGGGAGATCAACCTCGCCACCTGCCGGTTGGTCTTGCCCTCCGCCACCAGGAGCGCGACCCGGAGTTCCGCCTCGGTGAGCCGGTCCGCCTCCACCTCCCGTGTGTGCGGTGCGCGCGGCAGGGGCAGGGGGCGCGCGCTGAGGAGCGCCGGAGCCGAGCGCGGAGGTGTGGCCTGACGTCCCGTTCGGGCCTTTAATGCGCCGCTGTCGAGCGTTCGCAACCGGGCCTGGACGCGGGCGACGTCGGCTGTGGCCCCGATGTCGGCGTAGTGCTCGGCGGCCGACCGGAGTCGCCGCCGCGCCGAGGCCAGCTCTGGTCCCTGGCGGCTCAGCAGCATTCCCAGGTCCTCTCTGGCTGACGCGGACGCCCAGCGGCTGCGATGGTCCTGCGCCGCCCGCTCCAGGGCGTGCCGGTCGTCGTGGAGGACCCCGCGGGCGTGCGCGGCCACGGTCGCGAGGATCGGATGGGCCGGGTTTCGCGCTGCGAGGCGCTCGGCCGCCCGTACGACCGTTGAGGCGAGCGCGAACTCCCCGGCGGCGCGCGCGAGTTGGACCAGGCTCGCGGCAGCGCTGTGGTCACCCACGAATAGGAGGGGTGAGGTGGACAGGTCGGCGTGGTGCGCCGCGAGGAGGTCGATGGCGGCGTGGGGGTCCAGCCGCCCCAACGCCACCCGGAAGTCGACCCATTCTTGATGGACCGAAGGGAACGCGGTGCGTTCGGAGGCGTGCTCGATGCGCCCCCGCCACACATGGCTGACGGCTTCCTCCACCTCCCCGCGGCGCAGTGACGTCAGGGCGAGCAGGGACTCCCCCTGCGCGGCGGTGTGTCCGGCGTCGATCCGGTGGGCGAGGGCGACTCCGCTCGCCAGTTCCGCCTCGGCCTCGGCCGTTTTCCCCGCGGAGATCAGCAGGCGGCCGGTGAGGATCGCGGAGTCGGCGATCGCCCGAGGATGGCCGAGACTCTGCGCCTGTGCGCGAATCCGCGCCAGCTCAGCCCGGCCTTCGGCGAGCTCGCCCAGACGGACCGACTTGAGGGCGAGGGCGAGGGCGGGATACGGGCGCCATGCCGCCGGGAAGGGGCCTTCGGAGAGACGCCGGGCCTCGCGCCCCTGGTGGAGCGCTTCGTCCAGGTGCCCGGCGGCCCACGCGAGGTTCGAGAGCACGACGGCCGCCACCGCGGCCGCGGGGCCGGAGCGGTTCTCCGCGAGTATGCCCGAGGCCTTCGCCTTTTGCACCTGCTCGCCGGCCCGGAACAGCCCGGCGATATGGTCTGCCGCGGTTTCGGAGCCGCAGGTCGCCAGTACACCCGCGAGGGCTGCGCGCAGCATCGCCAACGCCCGAGGGGCCAGGGGTCGGGACAGGGCGCCCTGGGCGAGGAAGAGCGAGGCCATCATGTGCTGGACATCCTCCTCGGCCTCCGCGTGACTGACCACCGCGGTGGTCGGGTCGGCCACCGTGTCGCCCGGATCCGGGGACGGCATTCCGCTGCCCAGAATCCGCCGCACCTCAGCCGGGATCCCCTCCCGGACCGACCGCTGGACCTGGGGAGAGCGAAACGCTAACCGGTCCTCGCGGAAGCGGATCAGCGAGGCCGTGACCGCCTCGTCGAGCGCGGGTAGCAGCGACATGGTCGTCACTGACTGGATGAGCGCCATCTCGTGAAGCGTGAAGGTCGGGCCCAGCAGGGAGGCCGCGCGCACCAGCTGGCGCGCCTGCTCGGACAGTTCGTCCAGCAGTGCCCGAACCTCGGCCCGTACTCTGTCGGGAACCGCTTCGGCGATGTTCTCAGGCTCCTCGGGACGCACGTGACCCTGCGGTCCCGGTTGCTGCGGTTGCACGGCGAGTGCTTCACGATTGCGCATGATCCCCCATAGGCCCAGGTCGTAGCGGCTGACACGCACCTCTCGGCAGCCTGACCGGAGCAATCCACCTCACAACTCCGGTGCGGGAGTCTCCCCAGTCTCGGAAATACCCGTCAACAGAGTTTTCGCCAGGCGAGATCGTAATTCCACAGGTCCGGGAATTCGCATGGATGGCGCGGCCGCTACCGGCCAGTAGCTTGAGAAAGGCGGCGAGGGCTGCGGGAACGCGCTTCAGGGGGGCGGCGGTGTCCTTTGTCACATGTGCCCGTCATTCGCGCGCCGTGCGGTCCTGGGAACGCCGAGTCCGGCCCCTCACAGGAAGGGACCGGACTCGGCTGGGATTTCCTCCTCAGGGGCGGTTCACAGCGCGCTTCGCTTCAGCGATGGCGTCGTATCCGGCGATGTGGTTCCGGGAGATCAAATCGGAGATGGCCTCCGCCTTCTTCGTCATGTCGTCGTTGCTGAAGTCCCGGTACAGTCGGCCCGCTTCACGTGAAACATTCTGAACGCGAGACGTCCGCTCGATCCGCACCCCCTCGTAGACCTTCAGGAGCTCGGGGAGGGATTCCCGGTCTGCGCCCTCGAGAATGGCGGCCAGCGCGAACGCGTCTTCGATGGCCTGGTTCGCCCCTTGCCCGAGGTGCGGGACCATCGCGTGCGCGGCGTCGCCGAGCAGCGTGATCGATTCCGTTGACCACCGAGAGAGCGGCGGCCGGTCGAAGACACCCCACTTGAAGGTCGACTCGGCGGCACCGATCGTTTCCTGGACGCGGGGCTCCCACCCGGCGAACTCGGCCCGTAGCTCGTCGAGGTCCCCCGCCGCCGACCACGTCTCCTCGGCGTCGCGGTCGCTCGGAACATACCCGACCACGTTCATGGTCCTGCCGGACGACACCAGGTAGCAGAGGAACGTGCGGCCCTCGCCGAACCAGATGGCCAGCCGTGGGTCCCGCATCGCCCAGCTCAGCTTCTCGATCGGCACGAGGGTGCGGTAGGCCATGATGCCCTCCCCCGTCGCGTGGACGTCCAGGCCCAGCGCGCCCTGCACCACGGTGCGGATCCCGTCCGCACCGATCACCAGGTCGGCCGCAATCGTCGAGCCGTCCGCGAAATCGACAGCGGCGTAGCCATCGTGCTGCCGGGCCGCGACCGCCCTCTTGCCCAGGTGCACCACCTCGGAAGGGAGCCGGGAGACCAGCACCTGTTGGAACTCGCCGCGGTGGACGGCGAACGTGCGGCCGAGCGAGCTCCGCTTCTGCGGCCAGTTCTCCACACCGAGCTTGTTCCCGGCGGCGTCCCGGACGATGGAGTCGTCGGCGGAGTGGCCGATGCGCATCACGTCGTCGTCGAGGCCGACGGTGGCCAGCAGGTGCATGGCGTTCGGTAGGACACCGAAGCCGGCGCCGATCGCCCTCAACTCGGTTGTCTGCTCGTAGACATGGACACGGTGTCCCGTGGCGCGCAGGGCGATCGCGGCACTGAGCCCGCCGACGCCCCCGCCGATGACCGCGATGTTCAGCATGCTCCGTCCCTCGATCCTCTTCCCGCGCGCGCCGTCGCCGCCGACGGCATCATCGGACCCCCCACAGCCCGCTCACGCGCTCGGTGGCCGACCGCAGGTGATCGATGATCCGGTCCGCCGGCCACGCGGTGCGGTTGTCCTGGATCGAGCCGAGGAGCGATCGCGCCACCTCGCGATGGTCCGCCAGGTCGACGCGCGACCGCACGAGGGCCGTGGCCAGGTCCTCCAAGACCAGGCCGAACACGGCCTCCCACATCTCGTCGTCGGGCCGGAGACGGGCGTACTCGGCGATGACGGTGCCGTAGACGGCGAGCGCGAAGATCTCGCCGACCGCCTGCACCTTCCGCTGGTCGGTCTGGTCGATCGGCTCGACGAACAGGGTCGACCCCAGCCGCTCGGCCGCGTCGAAGAACAGCGCGACCGAGGGAAGGTGCCCCAGCGCGTCCTTCAACGGCTTGTGGTCGCTGAACACGAGCCTCTCCAGACCGCCCAGCCTCCGCTGCGATAGCAGGTAGCGCGGCCCTTCCAGGGACCCGTCGGCCGTGCCGGGCACGTGAGCGGTGCGGTTGGCGAAGTCGAAGAAGTTGGGCGCCGCTCGGACCGCCTGCATCAGGTTGACGTACCTGGTCCCCTCCAGACGCGGCAGGTACTCGGCGTACTTCATCGCCGACCGGAACGCGGAGTCCGTCTCGAATGCCTTGGCCGAGATTACGTCGCACAGCGCGTGGATGACCTCGGTCGCGTCGTGGGTGACCTTGGCCTTCGCCACCGCGTTCAGAACGACGTAGCGGTTGTCCTCCTCCCCGGAGGTGTGCATGTAGTCGACGCAGCGCGCGTTGAACGCCTTCATCCCGATGAGCCGGAGCGTCGCGCGGCACAGCCCGTCGCGGTTTTGCCCGAAGGAGCTCACCGGCTGTCCGAAGATCGAGCGGTGCGACGTGTGCCGGAAGGTCTCCACCAGAGCGCGCGACACCAGGCCGGTCGCGGCGGTCGCCAGGTTGAACTTGCCGACGTTGATGGTGTTGACCGCGTCCGCGAAGGCCTGGGGCCCGGTCGAGATGACGTCGTCGTCACCGAACTCGTAGTCCGAGAGCCGGAACTCGCTGACGTACATCTGCTCCGGGACCGAGTTGCCCACCAGCTCGAACCCGTGCCGGTGGGAGTCCGCGCGGAACAGCATGTAGTCCCGGGACCCGCCGTCGCCGTTCCGCGCGAAGGTCGTGATCAGGCTCGACACGTTGCCGTTGCCCGTGTAGTCCTTCCCGCCACTCGCCACGTAGCGGTCGGCGAGGCGCTTCACCGAGGTCGCGGTCGTGCGCCAGTCCGCTCCCGCTCCCCGCTCCGACATCCCGAACGCGCCCACCATGCCGGCCCGGAACTGCTCCCTGTAGGTGTCCTGGACCGCGGTGTTGTCCGACATCCAGACGGGAGTGGCCGACAGCGAGCTCACGTGCCACATCAGCCAGTGGGTGAAGCTGTGGAACGCCAAGTGCTCGCTGAGCCCGGCGACGCGGTACGGTGCCCAGCCGTCGGGTCCGTCACCGAGCCATGCCGGGACGAGGGACCGCTCAAGGAGTTTTGACGACTTGAGGAAGTACAGGTACTCGGCGGGAAACTCCCGGGAGATCTCCTGCCGCAGGACCTTGTCGCGGCCGATATGAAGGAACCAGTCCGAGACTTCGGTCGCGAAGGTGCGGTCCGGCCGCACCAGGACTCCGGTGCCGCCCAGCCGATCGGCCGTACGCGAAGAGCTCGGCATGTGGTCATTTATCACGTGTCTCTCCCCCGTGATGATTTCGAGTGCGCTTGGCTCAGCCGGTTCTTTCGACCGGTTCGGTCGTCGCCGCGCGCCCCACACCAGCCCGGTTGAGCTGGAGGATTCCGATCGCGCAGAAGGCCAGCGCGAACAAGCAGAACGAGAGTCCGGCCGCAGACAGGCCGAACGATTTTTCGATGAAGGCCAGGGCGATGACCGGGACGGCGGCGCCGGTGTACAGCGCGACGTAGAAGAGGTTCACCGCGCTCACGCGCTCCCCGAGCGACGTGCGGGCGGAGATCTCCTGGATGGACCGGCCGATCGTCAGGCCCTGGCCAAGGCCGGTGGATACCGCGGCGCAGGTGTAAAGGACCCCGCTGCCGAAGTAGATGGCGCCGGTCAGGAGTACCAGTCCCACGGACATGACAGCAGCTCCGGACGTCAGGCCGCGGTTGATGGCGACGCGTCGGAATGCCAGCTGTGCCAGCGCTGAGCCGCCGAATCCGGCCCCCACGATGAGACCGGCGGCCAGCCCGCTGGAGTGCGGATAGAACGAGTCCAAGAAGTGCGGTGTCAGGCCGGCGAGCATGCCGAGCGTGGCCATCCCGGAGACGCCGATCATGGTGAGCCCGGCGTAGGTAAGGCGGTCCGCGGACGGCGGCTTCGGTGCCGACCAGCGGAACGGAACGCGGTCGTCTCGGTCCAGAGGTTCCCGGATGGTGAGCATGAGGACGGCGAGTACGCCGACGGCGGCCAGATGGACCAGGAAGAGGCCGTGCTCGGGATCGCCGAGGAACTGCGTGCCGAGCCCGCCGATGACCGGGCCGATGCCCAATCCGAAGATGTTGGCCGCGCTGGCCCACACGGCGGCGTGCTGCGCGAGCTTGCGCGGTGCGACTTCCACGGCCGCCACGGTTGCGGTGCCCATGAAGGTCCCCGCCGCGAGCCCTGTGAAGAGACGGGCCACGAAGAGGTAGCCGATCGAGTCCGCCGCGAGGAACGCGACGTTGGAGGCGACGCTGAAAATGAGCCCGAACAGCAGGAGCGGGCGTCGGCCGATGGTGTTGGACAGCGAGTTGAACAGGACGAGCGCGGCGATCACGCCCAGCGCATATATCGCATAGACCTCGGTCACCTGGAGCGTGGTGAGGCCGAATTCTTTACTGTAGATCGCGTATATCGGCGTCGGCAGAGCCGTGTGGGCCATAACGGCCACGACGCTGACAAGGGTCACGGAAAAGGAAAAGGTGCGGACCCTCTCGATTGCTGGCATGGAAATATTCCTTGTCCCAGGAGAAGAATGAGGTCGCGTCTCACCGCCTGATGGCCTATGCGACGAACATCGACTGGAGAACAAAGGCGCAGTCGTCGCTGCGGTCACCCATGGTCGCGTGGCTCACCGCCGCGCCGCCCGGTGAGGCGACCGTTGTCCCGTCCAGCCGCAACCAGTCGCTTTCTGGCAGGCGGTGGCAGTGCACGGTGATCTCGGTGTTGATCGCGAAGTGCTTCATCATGTCGATCCGCCGGGCGATGGACCAGCAGCTGTCGGCGATGAGCATCAGGCGGCCGAACGGAGTGTCCGGCTCGCCGAGGATGAGGGGGATGCGCGGACGGACCCATGCCTTTCCGGGGCCGAACGTCGTGAAGGGCTCCGATTCGGCGAAGCGCCATTCCATCGCGGAGATGTAGCCGTCCGTGTGACTGGTCAGCTCAAGTGGCACGGGAGGCGTCACGGACTCGTCGAAGGCCAGCACCAGTGGGGCGGAGGGAGCCACGCTGTCGTCGAAGGCGAGACCGTCCTGCTGGAGCCGGGGCTCGCGGACACGGTCGAGAGCGCTGGGCGCGGCCTTGTATCTCCACATACGGGCGATCGCCACGGCTCTGTCGTGGTGCAGGAGTGTTCCGGACAGCAGATCTGTCCGATGCGTCGAGTGCTCCACCGAGGTCCGGACCGTAAGGTCATCGACCGGAATCTGCCCGAGCAGTTCGAATGTCACACGAGCCGGGTGGAAATCCGGACGGTGGTGGTCGTTCATCATCTGCGTCGACAGCAGCGCGGAGGGAGGCCCGGCATGCTGTGCTTTCGGTCCCCATGGCCCGGCCGTCGACCACGTGCTGACGTACGTCTTCTCGTCGATTCGCTCATAGAACGAGTCGGCGATCAAGGGCGCCTCTCTCGGTTGCTTCAATGCCACCCCTTTTTCCCAGAATCCTGGCCGAGAGACTAGTTCCCTTTTGTTCGCTTTGGACCTACTCGTTCGAGTGGGGCGGGGCAGAACTACTCGAACGAGTAGGTCCGTGGGACGGCGGACGGTGAATCGTTTTTCACGTGGTATTTCGCTGGTGGGATACAGCGAACGGACTCTCGACCATGAAAAGGTCGCCGGTACGGATCACCTTCGATGAAGCGCGTTAACACCAGCCGACGGAAGCCCGGGGAAGAGCGGAGAGTGACCAGGGCGGTGCAGGGTTATCGGAGATGAGTGGTCACCAGCCCCCGTGCCGCGGCTCGCCAACAGGCCGAGGCCCCTGCGGGCCTCCGTGTTGACCAGACTGCGCCCATCGGCGCGGGCTCTACGCAGTGCGAAGGAGTCGGTTCCGAGGACTGCGGAGTGGAACCTTCGTCCCCGGCGTACCAACGACAGTCTTGCGCCGGAGCCGCGGCGGGGTGGGATCGGGTGAGCGCGCCTCGCCGGAGGGTCAGCAGTTCACCCGTGAGCCGCACTCTCCCGTTCCGAGGGCCCTCAGGAGTCCACCGCAGCCTCCGAGGGCCGAT
Organism: Nocardiopsis rhodophaea; assembly: GCF_039530945.1. Lineage (NCBI taxonomy): Bacteria > Bacillati > Actinomycetota > Actinomycetes > Streptosporangiales > Nocardiopsidaceae > Nocardiopsis > Nocardiopsis rhodophaea. Next base: position 37,146 of record NZ_BAAAPC010000028.1, on the reverse strand, counting down.
ACGAGCTGCGCGTCAACATCGGAGCCCTCGTCCGTGAGCGGGTTATCCAGCTCACCCCTGCACGCCGCTGAACGCCATCGATGGTGCCTCCTGGGAGCGCGTTCATCAGTGTGTCTTCAGGTGTTTCCCCAGCGCAAATCCAGGATTTGGGGTCAGAGCCCTTAATTGCGTCGAACACGCGTTTGACCCGAAATGCTCTGTACAAACCCTATGCAACTAGGATACAAGTAAACAAACTTCCGATTCGGGTGAGGCGAGGATGCTGGACGCGTGGCGAGAAATTGGCACAGGCATAGGTCCGGTGCTGGCGAAGGATCTTGAGCACGCTCTCGCGCGGCACCTGGCAGACGATGGCTGTAGCGCGGTCTGTGCCACACAGGGGACCTCGGACGGCCGGCTGTTGATCTTCGTCGAGTGTGCGCACGGAATGGATGAGTCCGCTCTTTCCGCGGTGGCCGAGGGCGCACGTGCGAATCTGATCCGCGAATGGAAGGTGACACCTGACGAGGTCACGTGCGTGCCTCTGGGAGCACTGCCGAAGTCGCCCGACGCAGAGCCGGTGGAGCATGAGATCCTCCAGCTGCACCGCCGCGGAGCTCTGAACGTGCTGCGCGTCGAGCGATACACCGAAACTGCGACCTCCAGTGGATCCGTGGCTGAGACCGATGGAGGTTCCGCAGAGGACCTGATTTCGTCCTCCGGACTGTTCGACTCTGCGATGATCTTCGCGGACGAGCACGAGGGCGGAGCTCCGATCGCGGACGCTGATGCGCCGCGGCTGTCCGTCGAATTGATGCGGCAGGACATCGCCGAAGTCCTGGACGAGCCGCTGGCCCGGATCACTGACGATGCCGATCTGACCGCTCTCGGCCTTGACTCGATCATGATCATGACATTGGTCAACCGGTGGAGGGCCGACGGTTCCGGGGTCACGTTCGGCGATTTGTTCGCCAGCACCGTACTTCAGGACTGGTGGGCAGCTGTGGCAGCGGCGCCGGGGGCAGTCGATGTGCCGGAGAGTATGGAATTCGGAGACACCGCCCCTCCTGTGGACGAGGCGCAACCGTTCGAGCTGGCGCTGATGCAGCATGCCTATTGGATCGGCCGCGGTGATGAACAAGTGCTCGGCGGGGTGGCGGCACACTTCTACAACGAGTTCACCGGACGTGAAGTTCAGGTGGACCGACTGGAGCATGCTGTTCGGGCCGTGACGCAGCGCCACGCGATGCTGCGCGCACACTTTACCGATGACGGTCGGCAGTGGATCGCCGACCAGAGTGCGTGGCCTGGTATCACCGTTCACAATCTCCGTGGTTACAGCCATGAACAGGCCGAAGAGCACCAGAGGCGGCTCCGCCAGAAGCTGTCGGGCAGACGTCTGGCCGTGGAACGCGGTGAGGTTTTCGATGTACAGGTGTCGCTGCTGCCGGACGGCGGCAGCCGAGTGCACGTGAACATCGACATGCTGGTGGCCGATGCGTTGAGCTTCAGAATCGTTCTCGCCGATTTGGCAGCGCTCTACGACGCTCCGCACGAGCCCCTTCCCCCCATCGACTACAGCTACCCGCGGTATCTGGCGTATCGCGCACGACGGCGCGAAAAAGGGCGGGAGAAGGACCGCGCTTACTGGCAGAAACGCCTGCCCGATCTGCCTGGCGGACCTGAACTCCCGCTCGCGGTCGAGCCGGAGCGTCTCTCGCAGCGCTCTCCGAGTCGTCGCCACCACTGGATCAGTGGCGATGATCGCGACCTGCTCGCCGCGCGTGCTCGGCGGCATGGAGTGACCCTGCCGACGGTCTTCGCCACCGCGTTCGCTGAGGTTCTGGGAGCGTGGAGCTCGCGTAAACGCTTCCTGCTTAATCTGCCACTCTTCGACCGTGAAGCTGTGCACCCCGACGTCTTCAAGCTCACTGGGGACTTCACCAACCTCCTGCTCCTCGAAGTGGATCTGCGGGAGTCAGCGAGCTTCCTCAACCGGGTCAAACAGCTGCATCGTCAGTTGCAGGGCGACATGACGCACACGGAGTACTCCGGCATCGATGTCCTGCGCGACCTGACCCGGATCAATGATGGCGACCCCGTGTACGCGCCCGTTGTGTTCACCAGCGGATTGAGTCTGGGCGAGCTGTTCAGCGAGGGCGTACGCCGATGCTTCGGCACACCTTCATGGATGATCTCCCAGGGCCCCCAGGTCTGGCTGGACCATCAGGTCACCGAACACGATGGAGGTCTGCTGCTTAACTGGGATGCAGACGAAGCGCTGTTCAGCGAGGGTGTCCTTGATGCCATGTTCGGGGCCTATTGCCGCCTTATCGACTGGCTCGTCGGCAGTGAGGAGGACTGGGACCGGCATTTGCCTTCCCTTCTGCCTCACGAGCAGCAAGCGGTGCGTGCCGAACGCAACGCTACGGAGGCCCCGACCAGTGGACTGCTGCTCCACGAAGGGTTTTTCCAGCAGGCCGAATCCGCACCGCAGCGCATCGCACTAGTGGCAGATGGACAGGACGACCTGACCTACGGCGACCTGGCCGAGCAGGCGTTGCGAATCGCGGGAGCCCTGAAAGCACGGGGAGTGGCGCCGGGCGACACCGTGGCGGTCACTCTCCCCAAGGGTGCCGGTCAGGTCGCCTCCGTTCTGGGTGTACTGGCTGCGGGTGCGGCGTATGTTCCGGTCGGAATTGACCAGCCAGTTGCCCGCAGGGCTCGTATTTATCGCCGTGCGGGTGTGCGCGCTGTAGTGACAGAGACCGACGAGCGGAACGACGAGGCGTGGCCATCGGGGGCTGTGCCGATGCTTCTCGACGAGGCGTTGCGGGCGGATCCGGTGTCGGGGTTGGCGGAGGTGGCTGAGGATTCTGTCGCCTACATCATCTTCACGTCGGGTTCGACGGGTGAGCCGAAGGGGGTGATGGTCAGTCATGCGGCGGCGGTGAATACGTTGGCGGATGTCAACGGGCGCTTTGGCGTGGGTCCGGGTGACCGGGTGTTGGCGGTGTCGGCGTTGGACTTCGATCTGTCGGTGTACGACATCTTCGGTCTGTTGTCGGCTGGGGGTGCCGTCGTGTTGATCGAGGAGGACGAACGACGGGACGCGGTGCGCTGGGTTGACTCCGTCCAGCGTAACGGCGTGACGGTCTGGCAGTCGGTACCGGCGCTGCTCGACATGCTGCTCATCGCCGCAGAAGACGCTGGAGGGAATCTGGGCCTGCGTGTGGCGTTGCTTGGCGGCGACTGGGTGACCGTTGACCTATGGGGTCGGTTGCAGGAACAGGCCCCTGGATGCCGCCTGGCCGGGCTCGGGGGCACCACGGAGGCAGCGATCCATTCAACGGTGTGCGAGGTCACGTCCATACCGGAACACTGGCGATCCGTGCCCTACGGCACCCCGCTCAAAAACGTCGCTTGTCGGGTGGTGGATGAGTTGGGGCGGGATTGTCCTGACTGGGTGGCGGGGGAGTTGTGGATCGGTGGCGCGGGTGTGGCGCTGGGGTATTGCGGTGATCGGGAGCGGACGGATCTTCAGTTCCTTGAGGTAGATGGTGTGCGGTGGTACCGGACGGGGGACCTCGGTCGGTACTGGCCGGACGGCACGCTGGAGTTTTTGGGGCGTGCTGACCATCAGGTGAAGGTGCGGGGGCATCGGATCGAGTTGGGTGAGGTGGAGAGTGCACTCGCCGCCCACCCCGACATCGCAAGGGCCGTGGTGACCGTGACGGGCAGCGTGTCAGCCCGCCTGTCCGCGGCCGTACAGCCATCTCAGCACGTAGCGGAGACTTCGGAACTAATCGACTGGCTCGGCTGTCAGCTTCCCTCCTACATGATTCCGGAACATTTCCTCATGCTCGATGCCTTGCCTTTGAATGCCAATGGCAAGGTCGATCGCAAGAGGATCACCGACTTGCTAGCCGCACAGCAGTCGTCAGACTCCCTCGCCCGCCCGCCACAGGGTGAGGTCGAGGAGGAGGTGGCAGCAGTCTGGAAAGAACTGCTGGGGGCTGACGCGGTCAGCAGAGACGACGGCTTTTTCTCCCTGGGTGGGGACAGTCTGCTCGCGACCCGCGCCGCAAGCCGTCTCCGTGCCGCAGGACTGGCGGGGGTCGACCTGCGCACCCTGTTGTCCAATCCGGTCTTGAAGGATTTTGCCGCGTCCCTGCGCAGAGACACGGAAGCGAACACCTCTGAGGTGGTGATCACCTCAGACCTTCCAAGCCGCTTCGAGGCGTTCCCGCTGACCGATGTGCAACGCGCCTACTGGATGGGACGGACAGAGGACTTTGCGCTGGGTGGCGTGGCCTCCCATTGGTATTGGGAGTTCGAGGAGAACGACATTGACCTGCAGCGACTTGAAGCAGCGTGGAACAGGCTGATCGAACGACACGAGATGCTGCGTGCGGTATTCGGTGAGGACGGTACACAGCGCATCCTGCCTGATGTGCCCCATTACCGGATCACGGTCGTCGACGCCGCGAACAGTGAGGAGAGTGCCGTCCTGGGGCAGTTGCGTGAGCAGCTCTCCCATCAGGTACTGGATTCCACGGCCTGGCCACTGTTCGACATACGGGCGGTGCGTTGCGGGGACGGGCGTACTCGCGTCGCATTCAGCCTTGACCTGTTGATCCTCGATGCGCTGAGCATCATGATCGTCTTCTCGGAGCTCGGTCAGCTCTACCGCGATCCCGAGGCTGAACTCCCCCCATTGTCCCTGTCGTTTCGGGACTACGTGTTGGACGTGTCTTCGGACCCCGAATGCCTCGAAACAAGTCGGCGCTACTGGAGTGAGCGCGCCGAAGAGCTGCCGCCGGCACCGCAGCTGCCGCTGCGCATGGATCCAGCTCTTGTCACACGGCCGAAGTTCACCCGTCGCGAGGCGGTCGTTCCCCAGGAGCAGTGGGAGGCCATCTGCGCGAAGGCCCGATCCCAGGGCCTGACCCCAGCGGCTCTGCTGGCAACTTGCTACGCGGAGGTGCTCGGCCGGTGGTCCAGCCGTCCGGACGTGACGCTGAACCTCACCCTGTTCGATCGGAAAGAGGTGCACCCAGAGGTCCAGTCTGTTGTCGGCGACTTCACCTCGCTCCTGCTGGCCGGGTACCAGCCGCAGTCTGGTGAGACTTTGCTGGAGCGTGCCCTGCGTTTCCAGGAGCGCCTCTGGCAGGACTTGGACCACAGCGACGTCTCGGCGATCGAGGTCATGCGGGAGATGGCGCGGTCGGACGATGTCGCTTCCGGATCTATGCCAGTGGTGTTCACCAGTGCGCTCGGCGTGGGCAGGGAACTGGCCTCGGCGCCGTTCGCGAAACAGGTTTGGGGCCTCTCACAGACACCGCAAGTCTGGTTGGACTATCAGGTCATGGACTTCGAAGGCGGCATCCGCTTCAACTGGGATGCCGTTGAAGACCTCTTCCATGAAGGCGTCCTGGACGCGATGTTCGAGGCACACCGTGAACTAGTGTTCTCCCTCGCCGAGGTGGACTGGACGCGGTCGGCTCCGGAGCTACTGCCCGACTCGCAGCGCGTGATGCGGGAGCGGGTCAACGCGACTACCGCTCCGCAGGAGCACGTTCTACTACACGAGTCTTTCTTCGCGCGCGCTGCTGAGGATCCCGATGCGCTGGCATTGGCGTGGGGTGAGGCCGCGACATGGTCCTACGGCCAGCTCGCGGACCGGTCGCTGCGGGTGGCCGGCCATCTGGCGGCGCATGGCGTCCGCCCGGGCGACCGGGTGGCGGTGTGTCTACCGAAGGGACCGGAACAGGTCGCGGCGGTGCTCGGAGTGCTCGCTGTAGGTGCGGCGTACGTACCGGTCGGCGTCGATCAGCCGGAACGTCGTAGGGATCGCATTCTTGTTCGCGCGGACATATCAGCGCTGTTGACCGAAGCCGAGATGCAGGAGGCGTTGCGGGCGGATCCGGTGTCGGGGTTGGCGGAGGTGGCTGAGGATTCTGTCGCCTACATCATCTTCACGTCGGGTTCGACGGGTGAGCCGAAGGGGGTGATGGTCAGTCATGCGGCGGCGGTGAATACGTTGGCGGATGTCAACGGGCGCTTTGGCGTGGGTCCGGGTGACCGGGTGTTGGCGGTGTCGGCGTTGGACTTCGATCTGTCGGTGTACGACATCTTCGGTCTGTTGTCGGCTGGGGGTGCCGTCGTGTTGATCGAGGAGGACGAACGACGGGAGGCTCGTCGTTGGGCCGAGCTGATCCGGCGCTGGAACGTCACCGTCTGGAACACTGTTCCCGCGCTCCTGGACATGCTTCTCATAGGGGCGAGTTCCCAGCAGCCCCTGGCATCGCTGAGATTGGCGCTTCTCTCTGGCGATTGGGTCGGCCTCGACCTGCACCCTCGGCTCTCGTCAGGTGCCCCTGGCTGCCGGATGATCGCGCTGGGCGGAGCCACGGAGGCTGCCGTGTGGTCCAACTCCTTTGAGGTGGAGAGGATCGACCCCGATTGGTCTTCCATTCCTTACGGACGCCCTCTGGCAAACCAGTACTTCCGTGTGGTGGATGAGTTGGGGCGGGATTGTCCTGACTGGGTGGCGGGGGAGTTGTGGATCGGTGGCGCGGGTGTGGCGCTGGGGTATTGCGGTGATCGGGAGCGGACGGATCTTCAGTTCCTTGAGGTAGATGGTGTGCGGTGGTACCGGACGGGGGACCTCGGTCGGTACTGGCCGGACGGCACGCTGGAGTTTTTGGGGCGTGCTGACCATCAGGTGAAGGTGCGGGGGCATCGGATCGAGTTGGGTGAGGTGGAGAGTGCACTCGCCGCCCACCCCGACATCGCACAGTGTGTGGTCACGACCGTCGGGAACGGCCCTGTCGGGCTGGGTGCGGTCCTAGTGCCCGAGTCGCCCCGCAGCGCGCAGGCTGCTGGTTTGGACGCGGACGCGTTGCAGGACTGGCTCATGGAGCGGCTGCCCGGCTACATGATCCCGGAGCTGCTGGTGGAGGTCCCGAGGCTGCCACTGAGCGGGAACGGAAAGGTCGACCGTGCCGAGATCGTCCGGCAGCTGAGCGATGCAGGTCCGCAGACCTCCGAATACGCCTTGCCGGAAGGCGAAACCGAGTCGGAACTGGCAAGCGAGTGGCAGGAGTTGCTCGGAGTGGAGCAGGTCGGGAGGGACGAGAGCTTCTTCGTCCTCGGCGGTGACAGCCTGCTGGCGACACACTTGGTCGAACGGCTTCGCAAGACATTCGGGGTGGAAGTGACACTGCGAGAGTTCCTCGCGACGCCGACCGTCCGGCAACTCGCGAGGCTGATCACATCGCGGGGCGCTGCAGGCGCTGGTCAGCTGATGGACGAGGGCAGCATCTGACATAGAGCGATGAAATCTACAAGGCTGTAGCCAATCAGATCTTTCAATGGAGGCATGGATGAGTGTGGAGCAGGCCAAGACCCTCTACGCGAAGTGGATTGACGAGCTGTGGCACGCAGATCCGAAGGAGATGGGTGCTATCGCTGCAGAAATTTCTGCACCTGACTTCGTTGGTCACTGGCCGACCAAGGACATCTACGGGCCAGACCAGCTTGCGGAGATGATCCGTGACGGTGTGTCGCTTTTCTCTAGTGTGCGGGTAGAGGTCACGGTGGGTCCGCTGGTTGAAGGAGACCTGGTGTCCGCTCGATGGATGTTCCGCGGAGTTTACAATGGTGAATTTCCGGGTTCCCCTGTAGAGGCTGGGGCGGAAGTTTCCTTCTCCGGGATGGATATCATGCGGTATGCGGAGGGAAAGTTTTCTGAATATTGGGTGTGCTCCGATGGTATTCAGTTCATGGAACAACTTGGGTTCGTGCCGAAGCCGTGACTTGATTCCTCGGTAATGAGGTTTCTTGAGGATCTCATCGGATAGTCCCGCCTCTTCCAAAGAGGTGGGGTTGTGGGGCATCCCGCCGTGCCCAGCCACCGGGCTCCCGCAGCCGCTCCCCCGGTTGCGGTCCCGGTAGACCTCGCGGTCGAAGACTGGAGGCCAACCCCCTCGGCGGCCGTGCAATTTGCGGTTGTCCTTCTGGTCCTCTCGTCCGGGGATCGTGCCCTTTATGCCCTTCCTTCGATCCACTGGACGCGTCGCGAGTCCTCTTTTGATGCCCTTTTCCGGTACCCGCGGCGTGCTGGTGGGGGCGTATGACAGTGGAGTCGGCGTTGGACGTGCGGGTTGGTGTCCTGGGCGGCGATGAGGTGGGCTTCGATGCGCTCCCAGGGGCCGTCGGCCGCCAAGCGTCGGAATCGCCGGTAGACGGTGCGCTAGCGCACCCAGTCCTGCACCGCTGACACCCGGTGCAGGACCTCTGGCGCCTGCGGGTGGTGTGGGCTGGAGAGACCGCGCACAGGATGGAACCCTGATGGTGGGGGGAGTCCCATCACCTGAGGCCCTCACCCCTGGCCCAGGATCAGGCTTTGTGTTTCTCTTCCTGTGCTTGTGCAGACCTGTTACGCAGTGTCAGCAGGGCGATCAGGGCGGAGCACGCGGCGAGGGCCGCGCTGCCCCAGGCCACGGACGTCAAACCGCTCGTGTAAGCGTCTTGGAGCATCTGGAAGGACAGACCGTGGGTTGCCTCCAGTCGTCCCGCGGACACAGAGTGGATGATCTCGCTGGCGGCGTCGCCGTCGATGTCTACTGTGGCCAGCGGTTCCTGCAATGAGCTGCTGACGCGTTGTGCCAGAACTGTGCCGAGTACCGCGACGCCGACCACGATCCCCAGTGGACGGACACTGTTGGCGACGCCGCTCGCCAGCCCCGCCTGCTCGGCCGGTACCGCACCGAGCGCGGCCGACATAACCGGGGCCTGGACCAGTCCCCCGCCCACTCCCAGTACCACCAGCGCGGGCGCAAGGAGTAGCCAGCTGCTGTCGGAGTGGAGGGTCGTCAGGGGCAGTAGACCGATGGCTGTGATGGTGCTTCCGGCTGTGGTCACGGAGGCTGTGCTGAACCTCTTGAGCAGCCGGGCGCCCAGTGGGGCTGTCACCATGAACGGAAGGATGATGGGCAGCAGGGCTAGTCCCGCCTGCAGCGCGGAGTAGCCGCGCACCTGCTGGAACCATATGGCCAGGAACATCATCAGGCCGAAGAACGAGGCCACGATGGTGAAGAGGGTCAGTAGTGCGCCGCTGTAGGCCGGAACGCGAAACAACCGCAGGTCCAGCAATGGGTGGCGCCCTCGATGCTCTGCCATCACGAAGAGGGCGAGCAGCACGCTGCCGCCGATCAGGCAGCCGACAACCAGCGGGCTGCCCCAGCCGCGCTCAGGTGCGGCGATCACCCCGTACGTCATCACAAGCAGCCCCGCGGCGGACAGCAACAGGCCCATCGGGTCCATAGGCCGATGGGTGGACCGGTGGTCACCGGGCAGCCCGCGGGAGGCCGCAACCACCGCCAGGCACAAAGGGAGGTTGATCAAGAAGGCCCAGCGCCAGCCCGCTGAGTCGACCAACACCCCGCCCAGCAGGGGTCCGATGACGAAGGACAAGGACGCCACGGTGGTGTAAATGCCGAGGGCACGTGCCCTTCCAGTGCCTGGGAATCCGGCTGCCAGCTGTGCCATGCCAGCTGAAGTCAGGGCTGCCGCAGAGATCCCCTGCAGTGCCCGGGCCACTACCAGTACTCCCTCACCTTGCGAGAGCGCGATGACCGTCGAGGTTAGGGCGAAGCCGATCACGCCGATGGTGAAGAGCTTGCGGTAGCCATACCTGTCGGCCAGAACGCCCGCGGTGAGGAGGACGGCTCCATAGAGCAGGCTGTAGGCGTCTACCACCCACTGCAGACCGGCCAGGGACATCTTGAGATCGGCGCCGATGTGTGGAAGTGCGACGTTGACGATGGTCGTGTCGATGCCGGAGATTCCGGCTGCTGCCGCGACTACTGCTAAGAGTCGCTTCTGGGCCGGTAGCCAGCGCTCCGTCTGTGGCGGCGAGTCGCGGCTCTCGGTGGCCGACTCTTCCGTCATAGCTGCACCCCTCATCTCTTTGGAAGGACCCCAAGTATACCTGTAATCAAACCATCATTTATCATGCTTCAAAAGGAGTTGTGAATGCGCGTTGGGGGTGTTAGGTTCTGGTCTGATTGTCTTGATCATGAAATGTATCGCGGTGCTCCTTGACGTGTGTTGGTTACTTCAGGTTCGCGAATCGGCTTCCGTCGACGGTTGCTGATTGGGGTGGCACCTTTGTGCTGAAAACCTATTTCAGGAGGACGCTGAATGAATGCTGATGAGCTCATAGTCGAACTCGGACGACGGGGGGTCCAGCTCTGGGAGGAGGAGGGCACACTCCGATATCGGGCGCCGGAGGGCGTCTTGACGGAGGAGCTGCGAGAAGAGCTGCGTCGATGTAAGTACGACGTCATTGAACAGCTGCGCAGCGCCGCAGCTCAGGGGGAAGTCGAGCCGGACCCCTCAAGTCGGTACGAGCCGTTCCCCCTAACGGACATGCAGTCCGCCTACCTCTTGGGCCGCCGTAACGTGTTCGCATACGGCGGCGTCTCCTGTCACGGCTATGGGGAACTGGAGTTCGACGCGCTCGACCCGGCTCTCCTGGAGGCTGCCTGGCAGAAGATGATCGAGCGCCACGACATGCTGCGCGCTACCGTCCATGAAGACGGTACCCAGAGGGTGGCAGAGACCACACCCGCGTACCGCATCCATGTCGAAGACTTGCGGGCGAGTTCCGCCGAGCAGTGTTCTACACGTACGAACGAGATTCGACAGGAGATGGGCCATCGCGTCTACGAGAGCGACGTATGGCCACTCTTCGACTTGCGCGTGACGCGCGGTCCGGAGAAGGCCGTACTCCACTTCTCCGTCGACTTCCTCATCGCGGACTTCGTCAGCATTCAGATCCTGCTCGACGAACTTCGTCAGCTCTACGAGTACCCCGAGGCTGAACTTCCCCCTCTGGACGTGCAGTTCCGCGACTATCTACGGGCGGAACGCGCGCTGCGCGATGGTGCTCGCTACGAGCGTGACCGGGACTACTGGTGGCGGCGCGTCGACCACCTTCCCCCCGCCCCTGAACTTCCCCTGGAGCCGAACAGCACCACCGCAGAGCGACCGCGTTTCCGGCGCTACGCCCTCGACCTGACGCCGCAGCAGTGGTCTGCTCTACGGGAGCGAGCAGGCCGGCACTGTGTGACCCCCTCGACTGCCGTTCTCGCCGCATACTCCGATGTCATCGGCGCTTGGAGTAGGAACTCCAGGTTCACACTGAACTTGACCCTGCTGAACCGTCTGCCGCTGCACCCGGACGTGCCGCGGATGATCGGCGACTTCACCTCCGTCAACCTTCTCGAGGTGACGCAGAGTCAACGGATAGGGCTGGCTGAACGGGCCAAAGCCCTGCAAGGCCAGTTGTGGGAGGACCTGGACCACCGGCTGTGCTCGGGCGTCGAGGTGATGCGTGAACTCTCCCGTCGGCGCGGTCAGGACGCCGCGTTGATGCCGGTCGTGTTCACCAGTGCCATTGGTGTTGGTGGCACCGACGATGGCCTGGGTGAGGAGTCCTGGGGTCGGCTCGGTCACGGCATCAGCCAGACACCCCAGGTGTGGATCGACTGCCAGAACATCGAACGGCGCGGTGGCCTGTCCACGAACTGGGACGTACGTGAAGGCGTCGTCCCTGGCCCAGTCCTTGACGCCATGTTCGACGCCTACCGCGAGCTGCTGCTGCGATTGGCCGAAAGTGACGAGGTCTGGCAGGAGCACTCCCCGGTCGCGTTGCCCCGCAGGCAACGCGACCGGAGACAGACAGCCAATGACACCGCCGGCCCGCTGCCGGACGCCTTGCTGCACGATGGGTTCGTTCTACAGGCTCAGCAGACCCCCGATCGTCCTGCTGTCATCAGCGGCCGGAGGACCCTGACCTACGGTGAGCTGCTGGAGCACGCCACCGCCATTTCAGACACGCTGCGCTCTCAAGGGCATCGCGGCGACCTCATCGGCGTGGTGATGGACAAGGGTTGGGAGCAGATCGCAGCCGTGCTCGGCATCCTGCTCGCCGACTGCGCCTATCTACCGGTCGATTCCCTTCAGCCGCCCCTACGCCGGGCCAAGATTCTTGCCGACGCGAACGTAGGCTGCGCGCTCACCCAATCCTGGTTGTTGGAGGACGCACAACAGGGGGCCGCAGGCCACGAGGTCTCCTGGATCGCGGCGGATACTCTCGCCCGTCGCGCCGACGAGGCACGCTCGCACGAGGTCACGGCGACACCCGACGACCTCGCGTACATCATCTATACGTCAGGGTCCACGGGCAAGCCCAAGGGCGTGATGATCAGCCATCGCGCCGCGCTCAACACCATCCATGACATCAACCGGCGCTTCGATGTCACCGATCAGGACCGCGTATTGGGCCTCGCCAACCTCGGCTTCGACCTGTCCGTCTACGACATCTTCGGGCCACTGTCGGTCGGTGGCGCACTCGTCCTGCCTGATCAGGAAGGACGCGCAGATCCTTCGCACTGGGCGCTCACGGCCGCCGAGCATCACGTGACCGTCTGGAACTCCGTTCCAGCCCAGATGCAGATGCTCGGCCACTACCTGCAGGCCGAGCAGAGCCGTCTGCCCTCCCCCGCTCTCTCGTCACTGCGCTTAGCGCTGCTGTCCGGTGACTGGATCCCCGTGACGCTCCCGGGGGAAATGAGCGAACTGCTGCCTGGACTGCGCTTGGTGAGCCTGGGCGGTGCCACGGAGGCGGCCATCTGGTCGATCCATTACCCCATCACCGAGGTACCCGTTGGCTGGACCAGCATCCCCTACGGAACTCCGCTGACCAACCAGACCTTCTCGGTCCTTGACCGCGCTCTACGCGATTGCCCGGACTACGTCGCGGGCGAGCTCTACATAGGCGGGGCCGGACTTGCCCTGGGCTATCTGGGAGATGAAGAACTTACCGCCGCCAAGTTCATCCATCACCCGGAAACAGGAGAACGGCTGTACCGTACCGGGGATCTCGGGCGCTATCTCGCCGACGGCACCATTGAGTTCCTTGGCCGGGAGGACTCTCAGGTCAAGATCCGGGGCCATCGCATCGAACTGGCGGAGGTCGAGGCAGCGCTGCTGTCCGAACACGCCGTCGGCACCGCCGCCGCACTGGTTACGGGGGAAGGAGCCGCAGACCGGCGGTTGTACGCTTTCGTGGCCGGTAGGACGCTGGACGACGTACCAGAGCCTCCCGACGCGATCGTCACCGCCCTCACCGAGGCGGCCGCGGCGGTACGTGGCGACCTGGACAGCGACATCGACGAGCAGGCTATCCACGACTTCGTTCAGGAACTGGACAACGCACTGCTGGCCTCCATGGCCCATATTCTCGGAGAAACCGGCCTGTTCGCAGACGGCAGGACAGCGACCGCCGAGGAGCTCGACGCGGCGCTGGGCGCACTACCGCAGCACAGTTCCCTCGTGCGGCGCTGGTTGCGTGAGCTGGAAGCCGCCGGGATGGTGCGGCGTGACGTCGACGGCGAGCGTTTCCACGACCTGCGACAGGTCGACATCACCGGACGTACTCGCGCCTGGGACCGCGCCGAAGCGGCGAGGAACGAACGGATCTGCCCTGCGCCGCTGATGGCCTACTTCCGTGGCAGCGCTGAGAGCCTCCGCCCCCTTCTTCGTGGAGAAGCCAACCCCTCGCGGCTGTTCTTCCCCGAAGGGCGACAGGACGTCGCGGAGGCGACCTACAGCCTGAACGTGGCAGCCGAGCACAACAACCGGGTCGCGGCCGACGCGTTGCGGTGCATTGCCGAAGCTCGGCGTGCCGACGAAGGACCGCTGAGAGTGCTGGAAGTCGGTGGCGGTATCGCCAGCACCACTCGGCACGCGGTTGAGGCCCTGGCACAGCACGAGGTCGACTACACCTTCACCGACGTCTCGCAGTACTTCCTCCAGGGAGCCCGCACCCGCTTCGCCGACCGGCCGCGCATGGAATGCAGGATTTATGACCTGAACCAGGACTACTGGTCCCAGGGCTTCGCCGCGAACTCCTACGACGTGGTGCTCTGCGCTGGTGTGCTCAACAATGCCCGGCACACAGAACGCACACTGCGCTGGCTCAAAGAGCTCCTGGTACCAGGCGGTTGGCTGGTCTTTATCGAGGCCACCCGCGAACACCTTGAGATCAGTGTTTCGCAGGCCTTCATGATGGAGGAGTTCGAGGACTTCCGTTCCGAGCGGGACACCACCTTCGTTACCCGCGCGCAATGGCTCGGTCTTCTGGACGACCTGGGCGCTGACGTGACCGCCTGTTTCCCGAGTGAGGACGACGCGCTGTCCGCCATGGGTCAGCACGTCTTCGCAGCCCGACTGCGGCCGGAACGTGCCCATGTCCGCACCGAAGAGCTGGCCACGCAGCTGCGGCGGCGCCTGCCCGAGTACATGATCCCCGCGGACATCGAGGTCCTCGACACGTTGCCACTCACCGACAACGGCAAGATCGACCGCAAGGCTCTGCGGAGCCGAGTGAGCAGTGTGCCGCAGTCGGAGGAGAGGACCGTCCAGGAGGAGGCTACCGACCCCCTGGAGAGTGTGCTGGCCGGTCTGGCCGGAGAGGTCTTGGGCGCGGAAGTCGTGGGACGTCGGCAGAACTTCTTCGATCTCGGTGGGGACTCGCTGCTCGTCGCGCAGTTCGTGGGCCGTTTGCGAGAACAGGTCCCCGAGTGTGTCGATCTCTACTTCGACGGCTTGCTTCGCCGCATGCTGAACCAACCCACGATCGCGGATCTCGCCGAGTACATACGGCAGTACCAGCCTGCTGAGCAAGCCACGGTGAACGCAGCCGCGCTCTCCCCACTTGTCCCGCTTAACGACGCCTCAGAAGGAACGGTGCGGGTGCTGGTCCATGAGGGAATCGGCACTATGGCGCCCTACCGGACGCTGGCCCGGGAGCTTTCGGGACACGGCCCCTTGGCCGGACTCGCCGTCAACGATATGCACGGCTATCTCAGCATGGACCCAGGACAACTCATCTCCCGGTTGGCGGGCACCTACGCCGATGAGCTCCTCGCTCAGGGGCACCGGCGGTTCCACATCGTCGGTTACTGCCTGGGCGGCCTGCTCGCGACCGAGATGGCGAGTCGGCTGACCGAAGCCGGCGCGGACGTAGCCTCACTCACCGTTGTGAGCAGCTACCGCGTCCCGTACCGGATCGACGACGAACTGCTCTTCGAGTACGCCTTCGGGCGTGTGCTCTCCGCAGACCTCGGTCGCATGGGTTTCCATGAGGACGAGCACCTGATGGGGAGGGCGCTTCGTGCGGTGCTCGCCGCCACTCCGGGCACGGTGCCGGACGGAGCCTTCGACGCCCTCAGCGGCGATGCGGGCCTGTCGGCGGTCGCCGAGCGATTCAGGGCGATGCGCAAGCGCGACCGGCACGAGCGTCTGCGGGACCTCAGCACTCAGCTCATCGAGCAGGGTTCGCCCGTCAGTTCTGCCGACCAGGTCAGCGAGCTCTACGACGTCTTCCGGCACAGCTTCGCGGCTGCGACCCTGCACAGGCCTGACCTGTACGCCGGTGACATCACCTTCCTGAATCCGCAGGGCAAGCTCCAGTTCCTGCCCGGACTGCAGGAGGACATGACCGCCTACTGGCGCGAGACGTGTCTCGGCGACCTAAGGGTGCTTGACGTGCCCGGCGACCACTTCAGCTGTCTGGAACCCCCGCATGTCGTCTCGACGGCGAAGGAGATTCTTTCCGTCGGGCTGCACAACGGAGCGGTCGGTTGAGGGTGTACGGACCGGTAGAGGCAATGGTGAGGAGAGGTGTTGTCCGTGGCTAGGACGCTGGATCCGGCGCACAGGCCGAAGGTGGTCGTCTGCGGGACGCGATGGGGGAGGGTCTACCTCCAGGCGTTCCTCGAACCCGAGTTCCCATTCGAGCTCGTCGGAATCGTCGGTCAAGGGAGCGACCGCACCAGAGCGTGCGCGCAGTACTACGAGGTGCCGCTCTACACAGACGTGGAGCAAATCCCGGATGATGTCGATATCGCCTGCGTGGTCATCAGCTCCGGGGTGCAGGGTGGCCGGGGAGCCGAGATGGCCCAGGCGTTCATGGATCGCGGGATCCACGTGTTGCAGGAGCATGCCCTGCATCACGACGAGCTCGCCGACTGCCTGCGGGCTGCGCGCCGCAACGGTGTGCAGTACCGGCTCAACACGCACTACCCCCACATCGAGCCTGTGCGGAGGTTCATCGCCGCGGCCCGGGCGCTGTTCGCCAAGCAGCGCCCCGAGTTCATCGACGCCACCTGCGCCATCCAGGTGGCTTACACGCTGTTCGACGTTCTGGGTCGGGCACTTGGCGCGGCACGGCCGTGGGGTTTCGCGGATATTCCAGAGATCCCGGAGGAAGTGCGGGCGCTGACGGATCTGGAGTTCCCCTACCGGTCCGTGGACGGTGTCTTCTCGGGCGTGCCGATGACGCTGCGTATGCAGAATCAGATGAAGTCCAGCGACCCGGACAACTACACGCACCTGTTTCACCGCATCACCGTGGGTACGGACGGGGGCCATCTCACCCTCGCCAATACCCAGGGACCACTGTTGTGGAGCCCGCGCCCACATGGCCCTGAAGAGGCGTGGCACACCGTACGGCTCTTCGATACGGACGCTGAACACCTCACCTACCCCAGTGCCACGGTGCTCGGCCCGGCGACCGGTCCCGACTACCGCGAGATCGTCGGGTCCGTGTGGCCCGGTGGCGTCCGTACCGCGCTGGGCGAGCTGAAGCACGCCGCCATCGCCGGAGAGGACCCCCTCAAGGAAGGCCAGTACTACCTGACCCTCTGCCGCCTCTGGCAGGACCTCACGACACGACTCGGCTATCCCACGCAGCTCACTCGTTCCGACGCCCCCGATGTACTCCCGGCAGACGATCTCGAGAAGGCGGCTCTGGCCGTGGGGCCGAAGGACGGATGGAATGACTAGACACCCAGACACCACACTCTCCTCGTGGTTCCGATGTTTTCTCCCCCGCCCCCAACGCAGGGTCCGGTTGGTGTGCTTCGCACATGCTGGAGGTGCGGCGAGTGCTTTCCGTACTTGGCACCGCCACCTGCCGGAGGAGATCGAACTGCATGCGGTTCAGTACCCGGGACGCCAGGATCGCTTCGAGGAGTCGCACGTCGACGACATGGACGCGATGGCAGAGGCGATCACCGCCGCACTGCGCCCATTGCGGGACAGGCCGCTGGCATTGCTTGGCCACAGCATGGGAGCCGCCGTTGCCTATGAAGTGATGCGACGGCTGGAAAGCGAGGCGCCGAACCTCACGTGCGAGAGACTGTTCGTCTCCGGTCGGCCCGCGCCTGAAGTCCAGCGCCCGGGTGCGCTTCATCGGGGCGATGACGACGGACTGATCGAAGATGTGCGCCGTTTGGGTGCGATCGCCCCGGAAACGCTCGCGGACCCAACGCTGCGAGGGCTGTTTATACCTACATTGCGCGCCGATTACCGCCTCATAGAACGATATTCGCCCTCCCCCGGCCCAGCGCTGCGCACCCCGGTGACTGCTCTCATCGGGGAGGAGGATCCGGAGGTGACGCGCGAGGAGGCGCTGGCCTGGTCACGCACCACGAGCGGTTCCTTCGCCCTGCGGGACTTCCCTGGCGATCACTTTTACCTCACCACTCAAGAGCCTCAGGTCGTGGATGCGGTGGCCGCGACGCTCACCCCCGCGGTCTCCCACCATCCTTCTGAGTCGTCCGACGGAAGGTTCCTGCGATGAGGCGAGGACGGGACAATGAGGCCCGGTCATTCGCTATCCGCATGTTCACCTCTGCGGTAGCGGCACAAGAGCTCTATACCTGCTATCTCGGCCTGAAGCTTGGCTTGTACGGTGCGCTGGCCGAGGACAGCGCGACGTCCACCCAGCTCGCCGAACGCACTGAAACCGCGGAGCGTTATACCCGCGAATGGCTGGAGCAGCAGGCCGCGGCGGGAATCATCACCGTCGACGACGCGGGCAAGCCCGCGTCGGAGCGGGTCTACGAGCTTCCGGCTGGCCATGCTGAAGCGCTGCTCGCGCCGGACAGCCCTTACTCGGTGGCGCCCATCGCGGTGCTACCGATGGGTGCCACCGGCCCGGTCCTCCCCGAGCTCATCTCCGCTTTCCGTTCGGGATCCGGTGTCCCCTACGTCGCCTACGGCGATGATTCCCGTGATGGGCATGCCGGCTCCAACCGCGCCCTGTTCACTCACAACCTGGCGGAGTGGGTCCGCAACGCACTGCCGGACGTCCACAACCGCCTGCTGATCGGAGGCAGGATCGCCGACGTAGGATGTGGCGCAGGATGGTCGAGTATCGCGCTCGCCAAGGCATACCCGGATGTTCAGGTGGACGGATACGACCTGGACGAGCAGTCGATCTCGGATGCGCGTCGCAATGCCGCAGAACACGGTGTGGCTGACCGGGTCGTCTTCCAGGTCCGTGACTGCGCCGACTCCTCGCTGGTCGGTCAGTACAACCTCGTCTGCATATTCGATGCCCTGCACGACATGTCTCGGCCTGTAGACGTCCTACGATCCTGTCGTTCGTTGCTGTCCAACGGGGCGTCCGTGCTGGTGATGGATGCGAAGGTGGCCGAAGAGTTCACCGCTCCCGCCGGGGAAGTCGAACGGTTTCTCTACGCCGCCAGCGTCCTGCACTGCCTGCCCGTGGGACTGGCGGAACAGCCTTCCGCTGCTACAGGTACGGCGATGCGCCCTGCCACGGTAGACGCCTACGCAGAGAAAGCCGGGTTTTCGAAGACTCAGATACTGCCGGTGGAGGACATGTACCACCGCTTCTACCGGTTGATCGGCTGAGTCTCCATGCCGACGATTCCTCAGGCGCCCCGGTTGGGGACGCCGCAGCAGCCGCCCTGGCCGTTTCCCGAGGCCTTGGCCGAGACACGACGTGTTCTCTCGGCCAGGACGGCGTTGGTTACCGAAGCCGAGTCTCAGGAACTGCTGTCGTCGCTCGGGCGAGCGACCAAGGGAGAGGCCCTGGTTCTGCAGGGCGGTGATTGCGCGGAGGAGTTCACCGACGCCGTTCCCTCGGTTGCGCATGTCAAGGTAGGCCAGCTGCTACAGCTGGCGGCACTGATGCGGCGTGCGAACGGCATCGATGTGCAACCGGTGGGGCGGCTCGCCGGGCAGTACGCCAAACCGCGCTCCTGCGATATCGAGCAGCTTCCCGACGGAAGCAGTATCCCGGTCTATCGTGGCGATGCTGTGAACTCGCCCGTTCCCAGCGGGGATGCCAGGGCGGCGGATCCGAATCGACTCCTCCGGGCCTATGACGCCTCCGCCGAGGTGCTGCGGGCCGTCCGTGCCACTTGGTCGGCCGCCCCCCAGGTGCCGCGCGTTATGTGCGCCCATGAGGCTCTGCTGCTGGATTACGAAGAGCCGCTCGTCCGACCGGGGAGCCGTGGCCTGTACGGATCGAGCGGTCACTTCCTGTGGATCGGTGACCGCACGCGCTCCACGCACGGCAGACATATCAAGCTGGGAGCTTCACTGACGAACCCCATCGGGGTGAAGCTCGGTCCTACCACAGCGGCAAGCGATGCCGTTGAACTGGCCCGTCGGCTCAATCCCGCTGGTATTGCAGGGCGATTGACCTTCATCGTCAGACTCGGCGCGCGGCGTGTGGACGAGTTGCTACCGGACCTGGTCGCCGCGGTCGACCGCAGCGGTGTTCCGGTGCTGTGGCTGTGCGATCCCATGCACGGGAACACCGTGCCAGGCCGCGCGGGACACAAGACACGTCTGATCGGCGATGTCAGCTATGAGACCCGGGCGTTCGTCCGGATCCTGCGCCGAACGGGGCAGCATCCGGGCGGACTGCACCTGGAACTTACTCCGTACGGCGTCGACGAGTGCGTTGAGGACGAGCGCGAGGCGACCGCGGAACAGTGGCCCCGGTGCTACCGCTCCGTGTGTGACCCCCGGCTCAACGCCGAGCAGGCCGAGCGGATCGTCGAGGACTTCAGCAGCCAGCTGTGACCAGCCGTAGCACGGCCCAGGATCGGTGGAAGGCACCTACATGCGTACTTTGATCATCGACAACTACGATTCCTTCACCCATAACCTCGCTCAATATCTCGGCGAAGTGAATGGCGAACCATGCGAGGTCATACGCAACGACGAAGTCGGATTCGACCTGGCCGACCTGGAACAGTTCGACAACGTTGTGATATCTCCCGGCCCTGGACGCCCGGAGCGCCAGGCTGACTTCGGCATCTGCACCGACGTCATACTGCACAGTCAGATACCCCTGCTTGGTGTCTGCCTTGGCCACCAGGGCTTGTGCTACCTACACGGTGGCACAATTGGCCCAGCTCCTGAGGTGCGCCACGGACGACTCTCTTCGGTCGCACATGACGGAAACGAATTGTTCGCCGGGTTGCCCTCGCCTTTCGATGTGGTCCGCTATCACTCACTTCTGGTGACGGCCTTGCCTCCGGAGCTCGAAGCGACGGGCTGGGCGGAGGACGGCACATTGATGAGTGTCCGGCACCGCCACCGTCCGCAGTGGGGCGTGCAGTTCCACCCGGAGTCGGTCTCTACCGAGCACGGTCACCAGCTCCTGGCCAACTTCGCCGCGGTGACCGAACAGTGGCGGCGGCGTTCGAGATCCCATCGCCGTTTCGCCTGTGACCGGGTACCCCCAACTCGGCGCTCTTCTGCGCCTGCCTCACACGCGCCCGATTACCGGGTGCTGGCGCGGCGACTCACGGTTCAGGTAACAGCGGAGCAGGTCTTCGAGAGGTTCTACAGCGGGAGTCCGACCGCCTTCTGGCTGGACAGCAGTCTCTCCGACAGTTCGCTAGGGCGCTTCTCCTTCATGGGAGACGCCTCCGGGCCTTTATCGCGTGTGGTCGAGCACGATGTGTGGGAGGGCGTCACCACTGTCCGTTCGGCTGTCGGCGAGTCCCGGGTGCACGGGCGCTTCTTAGACTGGCTGGAGGCCGATCTCGGTGCGATGTCCGTCGAAACGCCTCAGCTGCCCTTCGACTTCGCATTGGGCTGGGTGGGCTGCCTTGGGTACGAGCTGAAGGCCGAGTGTGGAGGTGAGCGCGAGCACCGGTCAGAACAGCCCGATGCCGCCCTGGTGTTCTCGGACCGTGCGATCGCTTTCGACCATGACACCAGCGAAGTCCACTTACTGGCGCTGGCCGTATCCGACAGGGAATCCGAGGCAAGTGCTGAGGCGGCAGAGCGCTGGTTCGATGGCAGAGAGCGGCGACTGCGCGCCCTGGAGGCAGATCGTCCGGGGCCTTCGAGGTCACCACAGGCGGTGAGAGCCGCCGACGGTGTCACATCGCGCCATGTCCCTGAACGCTACCTCGATCTCATTCATGACGCGCAACGAGAGATCGAGGCGGGCGAGACGTACGAGGTGTGTCTGACCAACATGCTGACGTGTACGGTCAACATCGACCCCTGGCGCGCTTACCAGTTCCTCCGCCACTCCAGCCCGGCACCCTTCTCTGCCCTCTTGCGCTTCGGGGAGCTGTCGGTTCTGAGCACCTCACCCGAGCGCTTCCTGCGGGTCGGCACTGACGGCGTGGTGGAGTCCAAACCCATCAAGGGCACACGGCCCCGGTCGTCCGATCCTGAGGAAGATTACCGACTGCGTGAGGAACTGAGGACCAGTGAAAAGGAGCGTGCCGAGAACCTCATGATCGTCGACCTGGTCCGCAACGACCTGGGATCCTGTGCCGCTCCCGGCTCGGTATGGGTGCACAAGCTGTTCGATGTGGAAAGCTTCGCCACGGTCCACCAGCTCGTCAGCACGGTCCGGGCACGGCTCGACGAGGGCGCAACGGCTGTCTCCTGTTTCTCTGCCGCTTTCCCGGGAGGTTCCATGACAGGCGCTCCTAAGATCCGCACAATGCGGATCCTCGATGAACTGGAAGCCGGACCGCGTGGCATCTACTCCGGGGCGATCGGGTACTTCTCGCTCAACGGAGGGTCCGACCACAGCATCGTGATTCGCACGCTGGTCTCCCAACAGGGAAGAGTGAGTCTTGGAGTCGGCGGCGCGATCACCGCGCTCTCCGACCCGAAGGAGGAACTGGAGGAGACAGCTGTAAAGGCAGCCGCTCTGCTGAGGCTGTTCGGAGAGCGTTTCCCCGATCACGCTGAGGCTGTGAGGGGATGAGCGCGGAGCAGGACCAGAACGCGTCCGCAGCAGGCTACTGCTCAAGAGCGGGAGCCGATGAATCCGTCGACCATCGCGCTCAGACCGACGGGGTACGCGTTGGACTTCCGCGCGGCGGTCCATTGGTCCGCCAGGTGGGCGAGGTGCGGCATCGTCGTTTGATCCGCCTTGGAGATCATGGTGATCGCGTGGGGCGAGCGAGTCAGCTCTGCTGTGCGCTGATCCGTCGATGTGTGCACGATGATCTCGCCGATCGTGTACTGCCACACCGCGCGGTAGGCGGTGGCGGCTTCAGTGTGGTCGAGGCCGGCATCGACGAATGCGCTGAGAATGTCCTCCACCAGCCACATGACCGACGGTGCCATGACATCCCCCGCTACCAGTACCTCCACTGCCCAGGGACGAGTGCTGAGTTCGCTGTGGAGCAGCTGCCACAGCACCATGAGTCGTCCCCGGGGGTCCTGCGGGAGTTCCGGCCGTTCAATATGGGCGACGATGCGGTCCAGCACCAGCACCAGCAGCTGGTCCTTGTCGGCCACGTGCCGGTACATGGCCATAGGGGAAGCATCGAGATCCTTGGCCAGACGCCGCATGGTCAGGGCATTTGCTCCCTCACGCCGCACGATTTTCTCGCTGGCCCGGACGATGTCATCCAGGGTCAGACGTGGAGGCCGACCTCCGCGATTGCGTTCTTCCTCTTGGGGGCCCATGAACAGATTTTCGCATCCATTTGCGTGCGGCTGGTAATGGGAGCGGCCCTAGGAATGGCCTGTGCGCAGTATGAACCGCTGCAGCTTGCCGGTAGCTGTTCGCGGGAGGGCCGATACGATACGCACCGATCTCGGTACCTTGAAGGGCGCCAGTCGCCGCCGTGCGGTATCGAGCAGCTCCTGCTCCACAGTGGCGTGATCGGTAGTGGGCCGGGCCACGACGAAGGCGCGCAGTTTGGTGGCGCCATGTTCGTCGGGGACTGCGGTGACCGCCGATTCACGGACCGCCGGGTGCTCATCCAGTACCTGCTCCACTTCCAATGGCGAGATGGTGATGCCGCCGACCATCTCCATGTCGTCCATTCGGCCGGCGTGCAGGACATTTCCATCCTCATCGAACTCCGCCCGGTCACCGGTGCGCAGCCATCCGTTCCGCACTACCTCGGCGCTGCGTTCGGGCTGGTGAAGGTAGCCCATCAGGAGTGTTGGTCCCGTCACCCACAGCTCACCCTCGACACTGGGGGCGGTGATCGGCTGACCTGCGGTGTCCCGCAGCTCCACGCGAAAGCCCGGGAGCGCTTTCCCGAGGGTGCCCGGCACCGCGTGGTCGAGGGTGTTGGCGCAGAAAGCGCCGCCGACTTCGGTACAGCCCAGTTCGTCGAGTACAG
This sequence comes from Nocardiopsis rhodophaea, assembly GCF_039530945.1. NCBI lineage: Bacteria > Bacillati > Actinomycetota > Actinomycetes > Streptosporangiales > Nocardiopsidaceae > Nocardiopsis > Nocardiopsis rhodophaea. The sequence continues at coordinate 13,645 of NZ_BAAAPC010000028.1, read as the reverse complement.
GGGCGCCAAGCAGCTTGCGGGCCTCCTCTGCCAGCGACGTTCTGAGCCGTTCGCCGGCCGATACCGCGACCCGCACCTGCTCGAAGGATCGGGGCGACGCCTCGGCGACCAGGTACGCCAGGGCGGAAGGCACCGCGTGCAGCACGGTCACCGAATGCCGCTCGGCCAGCTCCGCGATGATGTCCGGAGCGGGTTTGTCTCGCACGAGCACTGCGGCCGAGCCCGTGTAGAGCGGGTAGACGAGGGAGTTGCCGAAGCCGTACGCAAAGAACAGCTTGGAGACGGAGAGGCTGACGTCGTTCTCGTTCATGCGGAGCATGTGCTCAGCTACCGCCTTGACGTGGTGCGGCAGGTCCGAATGCCGGTGCACGACACCCGCTGGTCGGCCGGTGGTGCCCGACGTGTACTGGATGTACAGCGGTGCATCGGGAGCGACCTGGTGGACGGGCGCTGGCGGGGCAAGGGCGGCCTGGGCTGTGAGCTGTGTCGGACTGATGGTGAGCCGGGCGTCGAAGCGATCCATCAGCGGCTCCTCAACCACGGCCAGTGCCGCTTCGCTCTCCTCGGCCAGGTGTGTGTGGTCCTCGGCTGTCATGCCTGGATTGGCGAGGACCGAGACCGCACCCAGCCGTGCTACGGCCAGGAAGGTAATGATCCATTCGGGCGTGTCCGGAAGGGCGAGCAGTATACGGCGGCCCGGGGTGACACCGCAGTCGGCGAGAACGCTGGCGGTGCGTGCCGCACGGTCATGGATCTCCCCATGGGTGACGCGTGCGGAGCCGGAGATGTAGGCCGTTTTGGTGTTCCAACCGCGCCGTGCTGCGCGGGACTCGAGATCGGCGGCTGCATTCATCAGCAGGATTCCTTCCTGTGGTCGGGCTTCCGTTCCGGGTACGGAACGCGACTCTGGGAGAGATCAGTTGTGCCTGGGGGCAAGCGGGAGAAGCTCGATGAGCTGGTAGTGAATACGTTCACCGAATGTCGTGTCATAGCTGACGCCGCGCAACAGCTTGGGCCGCCAGCCGTGGTCCCGGGCCAATGCTGTGAGCTTGGCGGAATTGCCGAGGCTGGTGAAGCCCAGCAGCAGACGGCCACCCGGAGCGAGTCGGGAGGCAGCGTCCCGCAGAAAGGTGCTGTGGGCGTGGTACTCCGCATCAAAGAAGGCGAGCCGCAGATCGTCTGTGCCAGCCGTATTGGGGCCGCTGGCGCTGTCAAGGGTTTCCACGAAGTTGGAGTTCCAAAAGATCACGTCGTAGCGCTCACCCTCGGGGAGGGGGGCGAACAGATCACCCTTGAAGACGGAGACCCGGTCATCGACGCTGTGCCGCTGTGCATTGAGCGCGATGTTCTCTGTCGCTGCGGAGGTGATGTCGGTGGCATGAACGTAGCGGCAGCCCCGTTGCGCTGCCGTCACGGCCAGATACCCGGTTCCGGAACCGATCTCGCACAGGGAACCGCCAGTGGGGTAGGGGATCCATTCGGCGTACAGGGCGGCGGAGCGGGTCAAGTGTGGGGCGTATACACCGGGAAGGAGGTCCCAGTCCAGGCCGAGCAGCCGGAACGTGGTCGGTTCGGAAATTCCTTCGTGTTGCCGCAGCAATTCTTGGGCGACATGGCCAGCTGTTGACTCCATGGCGAGTTGGTGTCCTTCCATGCGATTCGGGCCGGAGAAGGTGATGGGATGTCGGTCGATTATGTACCGTAACGTCGGTCCATAGCAATACCCAAGACAATGGTTTGGAAAATGATGTGAGCTGTGCCACTTTTGTTGACTCGCGAGCTTGGAAAGATGGTTTGGCGGGCATGTCGTGAGCGCCCTTGCGGAGATGTTGAATGAGTGATTTGATCTTCGACGAAGAGCTCCCGAAGGATCCCTTCGATCTTTTTTCTTCATGGTATTCCAGTCGTCGCCGTGTAGGCGGTAGACGGGGTGCGGGGGCCGTATTGGTAACTATGGGGGGCCGGGATCGCCCCTTGGTGCATTGCGTGCGAGTGGTTCCGCTGCCAGACGGGTTCGCCTTCTTCCTTCACCACCGCAGCAGCATCGGGCTCGCGCTCGCAATAGACCCGGCTGTTTCCCTGGCCTTTGACTGGTCAGAGCAGAGTCGAGTGGTCGTCGTCGAGGGGCGTTGCGACCGTGTGTCGGCCGTTGAGGCGGATGCCTACTACGGTCGACTGCCGAAGCGGGAACAGCTGGCGGTGTGGGCGGGAGGAATGGAGCGGGAGGGTGTCGCCCGTGACGAGATCGCCCACTCAGTGGCACAGTTCGCGGATCGCTTCGCAGGTCAGTTGATACCCCGCCCAACATATTGGGGTGGCTACCGTGTCATTGTCAGTGAAATGTGTTTTCGACAGGCCAGCGGCGACGGCGTTCTGGATATCCTCCGCTATCGGAACGCTGGGTACGATAAGACGTGGGACGTCCGCCGTGAATCTGCCTGAGTGCTACCGTGCGCCTGGTGGAAAGTAGTAGAAGATCGGCTCCGTCATTCAGTGGTGGACGGGCCGGGAGAGTTGATCTATTGAGGAGGTCCGGTGCTTTCGGGCTGTGTGGAATGGCCGGAAGAGTTTGTTGATCGCTACACGGCTAAGGGGTATTGGAATACGCAGACCCTGGGTGACCTGCTACGCGACTGGGCGGTTAGCTACACGGACCGCACTGCTCTGGTCGACGGTAACCGCCGCTGGACATACCAGGAGTTGGACCGGAGGGCGGACTCCCTGGCGGGAGGCTTCCTGCAGCAAGGGATCGGTCCCGAAGACCGCGTGGTGGTGCACCTTCCCAACACCGCTGAGTTCGTCGCTGTGTGCTTCGCGTTGTTTCGGCTCGGTGCGCTGCCCGTCTTCGCCCTGCCCGCACACCGCTACTACGAGATCAGCTACCTTTGCTCGCTTGCCGAGGCCACTGCATACATCATCCCTGATGAGCATCAGGGCACGGATTTCCGGAAGCTCGCAGAGCGGGTGCTGGCCGATGTGCCCTCCCTCCGCGAAGTAGTCGTGGCTGGCGACCCCGGCGACTTCACCGCATTGGATGACCTGTACTCCGAACCGTCCCCTCTCCCTGAGCCCGACGCCGATGAGGTGGCCTTCTTTCTGTTGTCTGGCGGCACCACAGGGCTGCCGAAGCTTATTCCACGTACCCACCGCGACTACGCCTACAACGTCCGCATCAGCTCCGATAACGCTGGGTTCACCCAGGAGACCACCTATCTGACCGTGCTCCCCGCCGCCCATAACTATGCTCTTGGCTGCCCTGGCGTACTCGGTACGCTCCGCTCCGGCGGCAAGGTCGTCCTGGCCGACAGCGGCAACCCCGACCACGCCTTCCCGCTGATCGAACGCGAGAGGGTGACCGCGTCCGGCCTCGTTCCCCCGCTGGCTCTGGTGTGGACGGATGCTGCGGCGACCACCGAGCATGACCTCTCCAGCCTGGAGTTGCTCCAAGTAGGGGGCGCACGTTTCGAGCCGGCCGCGGCGCGACGCATGAGGGAGCGGTTCGATTGTGTCCTGCAGCAGTCCTTTGGCATGGCGGAAGGTCTGCTCAGCCAGACGGCGCTCTCCGATCCCGACGAGGTCGTCATTGAGACCCAGGGCCGTCCGCTTTCACCAGATGACGAGGTGCGGCTGGTGGACAGCCAGGGAAAGAACGTACCGGAGGGACAGATCGGCCTGCTCCTGGTGCGTGGCCCCTACACACTTCGCGGATACTACCGAGCCGAGGAGCACAACGCGCGTGACTTCACTTCTGATGGCTTCTTCCGCACCGGGGACCTTGCCAGCCGCACGCCTACGGGACATCTCGTCATCCGTGGCCGGGTGAAGGACATCATCAACAGAGGCGGCGAAAAGGTCTCGGCCGAGGAGGTCGAGGGACATCTGCTGGCTCACCCAGCGGTGCATGACGTCGGCGTGGTCGCAACCCCCGATGCCCTACTCGGCGAACGCACCTGCGCCTTCGTAGTGTTCAAGGGCCCGCAGGACCGATCGGTCGATGCCTTCGCGGAGTTGAAGGAGTTCTTGCGCAGCCGCGGACTGGCTGACTACAAGATCCCCGACCGTTGGGAATCGATCGAAAGCCTTCCTAGAACCGGCGTAGGTAAGGCCGACAAGGCTGACCTGCGGGCCCGTGCCGTCCGGTCGGCGGCCCGCCCCGCCCGCCGACCCCGCACAGTCCACGGAGATGCCAGGTGAACACAAGCCCACCGACAGCCCTTACTCCCGATGAGACTCCGGTCCTGGTCGTGGGAGCCGGCCCAGTCGGCCTCACCGCGGCACTCGCGCTGCGCGCGCTGGATATTCCTGTAACCGTGCTGGAAGCTCGCGAACGCACCGCACAGCGTCCTGGCAGCCGCGCACTGTACGTACATCGCTCCTCACTTCGGCTTTTCGAAGAAGTCAGTCCCGGCCTGGGCCGTGACATCGCGGACTACGGAGTCGTGTGGCACACGCGGCGCACTCTCTACCGTGGCCGCGAGGTATACGCACGTACCTACCCCGAAGCCTCAAATGGCGACCTGCCACCGTTCACGAGCCTCCGTCAGGTAGAGACCGAACGATTCCTGCTCAAGTCCGCCGAGTCAGCAGGTGCCCGGATCGAATGGAGCGCCGAAGTCTGCTCCGTCGAAGCGTCCGACGACACCGTTCGCATCGGCGTCGTCGATGGGAGGACGTGGAGCGCACCGTATGTCATCGCCGCCGACGGTGCGCGCTCCGCCGTGCGCCAAGGGGTCGGCATTGATCTAAGCGGCAGCCGCGCAGAGGGCTTCCATGTGGTAATTGACATCGCGGACGGCCTACGGCCAAGAAGCGCCGAACGCGTGCTGCACTACGCGCATCCCGCTGCCGGTGGGCGCCATGTGCTGATGGTCCCATTCGCGGGCGGATTCCAGATCGATGTGCAGTGCAAGGAGAATGACCCTGTCGAGAAGCTTACCGACCCGCAGACTCTTAAGCGGTTGCTTCCCCGACTCGTCGCCCCGGAAGCAATCGGCGAGGTGATGTGGGTCTCCCAGTATCGCTTTCTGCAGGTTCTCGCTGACAGATTCGTCGACGATACCGGCAGATTACTGCTGGTGGGAGAGAGCGCTCACCTGTTCCCCCCATTCGGGGCACGTGGCATGAACAGCGGTATCGCCGATGCTGACGCGGCAGCGCAGGCTGTCGCCCTTGCCTTGCTGTCCGGCAACGCAAGACGAGCAGACGCCGCCATCAGGTCCTATGCGCACCGCCGCCGCGCTGCCGCGATCGACAACAGCGCTGCGGTGGGCGCCGCACTGGCCCACTTGCGTCCCCGCGGAACGGCTGCCCAGACGAAGATCGAGCTTGCCGGGCGCCTGGCACCCTGGATTCCGCGTCTGGGTGAGTGGCTGGAGCGCGCCCCGTATGGTCCCCGTACTACCACCATGGCGAAAACTCGGATCGGTTACTGAGTCTCCATGGGCCGACTGAAGCGGTGGTACCGGACGACCCCAGCGCCCTAGATGGGGTCGTCCGGGACGGTCTCATACCGTTGGCGCAACTCGGTGAGAACGGGATGATCGACTTCGAGCTCCACGTCCCCCACAGCCCTGATGGGCCGGACACCGACGGACGAATTGGTGGCGAACGCGGCCCGGACATGGCGTAGATCGTCAAAGACCATTGGTTCGGCCAGCGAGTCATAAACATCGTGGAGTAGGCGCATGGTCACCCCTGGCAGCATTGCCGCTTTCGGCCAGACGACGCGGTCCCGCTCATCGACGAACCCGATGTTCCACGTGACCCCCTCGGAAATGGCACCGCTGGAAGGGTCGGTGAAGAGCGCATCGTCGAACCCCCTGCGCTGAACCGCACGTCGGGCAGCGAGCTGACCGAATAGCCCGACATGCTTTATCTCAGGCATCTCACGCTGGTATGCAACCGTCTGCACGTGCAGGGGCGGCAAGTGCATTGTTGGAGCCGACCGATGCGTGACCAAGATCTGCGGATGGGATATGTCGGGATGCCCAATGTCCAGCTGCGGATCGAAGACCGTTACACGGGTAATGAACACTCCGGAACGCTCCCTGACCCCTTGCCGGATGAGTTCGAGGATTCGTTCACGGTCGAGGTCGGTGTCGAACACTGCGCGGCAGTCCCGCACTAGCCGGTCGAGATGCAGCGACAGCCCGCGGATTCGCCCCTCAGTGACGCGCATCGTGGTGAAATGGCCGAAATTGCTGAAGGCGAGAGCCTTCAGAGCGGTCACGTCCACCGGTGCGCCGTTGAGGTAACCCATACGCGTCAGTCTGCCACCCGCGGCTGGGGCTCTTCCCTTCGACGCGTGCCCTCTGTGTTCCACAGGCCGATCGCCAATGCGTGGGCTCAGCGGTCATGGCGTGTGTTCAGTGGGCGACCGTCAGGGCTGCCAGGAGGGACCGGGTCAGCCTGGTCCGGTAGCCGGCGTCGACGGGGGTGTCGGCGGCCAGGAGGCGGAAGAAGAGCGGGGCGCCCAGGAGGTCGGTCGCGAGGGCGCGGTCGAGGTCGGGTGGGAGTTCGCCGCGGGTGACAGCCCGGTCGAGGATGGCGTCGAGGGTCGCGCGGAGGGGAGCCGCGATGGCCGAGCGCACGGCCTCCGAGAGTGCCGGGTTGTGACCGGCCTCGGCGAGAAGGTCGAGCAGGATGCGGCGGATCTGGGGGCGGTCGAGGATGCCGACGGATTCCGCGACCAGGGACGCGACGTCTCCCCGGAGGGACCCGGTGTCGGCCGGTGCTGGAAGTTCGTCGCGGGCGGCGGTGGACACCAGGTCGATCAGCATCTGGTCTTTGGACGCCCATCGTCGATACAGGGCGGCCTTGCCGACCCCCGCGCGCCGTGCGACGGCGTCCATGGACATGCGTGCGCAGCCGGTCTCGGCCAACTCCTCGAAGACCGCGCACCGGATCGTCGCGGTCACGCTCTCCCGCAGCAGGGCGCTTCCCCGCGGCTGGTTGGCTCTCGGCATAAGCGCAGGATATTCCAGAACGGAACCGTTGCGTTCCGAAGCCTTTCACGGTTACTGTCCGGTAGTTAAGAACGGAACCGATCCGTTCCGTGAACACACGGAAGGGAACCGGATGAGACCCCCGCCCCCACCCCGACCGTTCGCTCCCCCTGACCTCCCCGAGCACATCCCCGGGAGGCGGATGCGATGAGCGCACGCGCAGGTCCCCGCGGCGTCCTCACCCTCCTCGTCGTCTTCATGGTCATCAACTTCGCGGACAAGGCGGTCCTCGGGCTGACGGCGGATTCGATCATGGAGGAGCTGAACCTCTCCGCCACCCAGTTCGGAACCGTGGCGGGCTCCTTCTATCTGCTGTTCAGCGTCTCGGCGCTGCTGGTGGGATTCATGGGTGACCGGGTACGGGCCCGACCGCTGCTCGCCGGGCTGGTGCTCGTCTGGTCGGTGGCCCAGCTGCCGATCCTCATCCCCACGGCGGGTTTCGGCTTCCTGCTGGTGACGCGTGTGCTCCTGGGGGCCGGAGAAGGCCCGGGGTTCCCGCTGGCCAACCACACCGCGTTCACGCACTTCCCCTCGCACCGGAGATCGCTCCCCGCGGCGTTGGTCACCATGGGCGGCGCCCTCGGGGCGATCGTCGGTGGCCCATTGACGATCCTGATCTCCGAAGCACTCGGCTGGCGCGCCGCGTTCGGTGCGCTCGGCGTGGCCGGACTGCTCTGGCTGGTGGCCTGGCTCCGCTACGGCGGCAGCGGCCCCTACGGCGCCTCGGAAGAGACGCCGGTGGCCCCCGGAACGCCGGCCGTGCCCGGAGGCGAAGGGTCGTCGAACGCGACGATGCCCGACCGCGTGCCCTACCTGCGCATCCTCACGACGGGAACGTGGCTTGGCGCGACCTTCGCGACGGCGACCGTCCTGTGGGCGCTTGCGCTCGCGCTGGCCTGGATCCCCGTCTACTTGGAGGACGAGATCGGCCTCAGCAAGGCCGGGTTGAGCCTGGCCATCGGTCTCCCCAGCCTGTGTGCGATCGTCCTCGTGCTGGTCGGCGGCGGTCTCGCCCAGCGGCTGATCAGCCGGGGCGTCACCTACCGGGTCGCCCAGGGGGTGGTGGGAGGGACGGCCGTCGCAGTGGGCGGCCTGTTCATGCTGGGGATGACCCGGGTCGAGGCGGTTCCGCTCGTGCTGCTCTGCTTCGGCGTGGGTTTCGCTATCGGCAACACGCAGACCCCGCTCGCCAACGCCGCGATCTCCCATGTGTGTCCGGAGCGGCAGCGAAGCGCCGTGCTCGGTGCCTCCTACGCGGCGGCCACGATGTCGAGCGTGCTCGCTCCCTATGTCACCGGCCGGATCATCGACGCGGCGCCATCCCAAGGCGTCGGCTTCTCCCTCTCCTTCGACCTGGCGGCGCTTCTGCTTCTCGCAGGCTCCCTGGCGGCGTTCCTCCTCATTCGGCCGGATCGCGACGCGGTGTCCCTCCGTCGACCGGTGGATCCGGAAGCGGAATCCGCCGGGCTCGCACGGTGACCGGCGGATCCCGCTCGTCCCACCATCGAGTGCGCATTGGGGTCGGTGCGGGGCAGGAACAGGAGGGGAAGGGGAGAAGGGGACTAGAGAGAGGCGTCGGCCTTCAGCGCACGCGCCACGCGGACGACGCGCTTGGCCTGCACCTGGGCGGCCGTGCGGGTGGTGTCGTCGACGGGGTTGTTGCCCTGGGCATCCACGTGCGAGGTGCCGTACGGGTTGCCGTCGGCGAACTTGCTGGCGTCCGTGTAGCCGGGCGGAACGATGAATCCGCCGAAGTGGTAGAAGGTGTTCGACAGGGCGAGGAGGGTGGACTCCTGGCCGCCGTGCAGGGTGGCCGAGGACGTGAAGGCGCTGTACACCTTGTCGGCGAGCAGGCCCTGCGCCCACTGCCCGCCGAGCATGTCGATGAACTGCTTGAGCTGCGACGACACGTTCCCGAAGCGGGTCGGCGAGCCGAAGATGACCGCGTCGGCCCACACGACGTCCTCAGCCGCGGCCTCGGGGACGTCCTTGGTCGCCTCGACGTTGGCGGCCCAGGCCGGGTTGCCCTGGATGGCGGCGGCCGGGGCGAGCTCGGCCACCTTGCGCAGGCGCACTTCGGCGCCTGCCTTCTCCGCTGTCTCGGCGATCTCGCGAGCAATGTCGAAACCGGTTCCGGTCGACGAGTAGTAGATGACGCTCAGCTTCACGGTCTCGCTCATGGATGTGCCTCTCTGACGAACGTGGGTGTCGCCTTGCGGCGAAATTTCTTCCATGAAAGATAATTCCTATGTATTGATTTGGCGACCCCCTGGAGGACGGATGTGATGAGCGCCATGCGGTCTACCTGCGCTGATGCCGGTGCTAGGTGCGTCGCGCTGCGCGGTCGCCCTGGCCTGCCTCCGCCTCGGACGGTCATGGAGACGCGATCGCTGTAAAGCGCCTTCGGTGGCGCAGGCGAACCGGAGCGGTGGGGGTGGGCGTCATGTGCGTAGGACGCGCGACTGAGCTTCGGCCGCGTGATCCGCAAGACGACGGAGTCCGAACCGAAGGACTCGGAGTAGGGAGGCACTGACGGCATGCGTGGACCCCGACCTGCGACCGCTCTCAGGATGATCAGCCCGCTGGCGGTTGCGGCCCTGCTGACCTCTTGTTCCGCCGACACGCGGGAAGCGCACTACGACGATTTGGATGAGGCACGGGCGGAAGGCGCGGTGGACCAGGGCTGGGTTCCCGAGTGGGTGCCTGAGGAGGCACGGAACATCCAGGAAAAGCACGACCTTGACAGCAACGCTCAGCTGCTGACGTTCACGGTCGCGTCCCGCACGATGCCGGAGACCTGCGAGGAGCTGACGGTCGATCCCGAACGCCCGAGACTGTCGGCTGACTGGTTCCCGCGGAGACCTGGGTCTCTGACCAAGCGGTGCGGAGAATTCCACGCCTTTCTGAGCGATGGCAGGATTCACGCCTGGACGAACGGGGACGCCGGCTGAGCGCGGGGGACGCCTGTTGCGCGCGCAGGAGGAGGAAGACGGGGAGCATCGGCGGCCGCCCGCAGCGCGCATGAGCCCGTGTCGAAATCACGCGGCATCGGCATCACGCCATCGCGGTATCACCGCACACCGCCATCGCGACATCCTCACATCGCGACATCGCGCCAAACGGAGATCGCGACGAAACGATAGACCCATCTCTCGGCACATCACCATGTCGATACGGGACACGCTCGGGACGCTCTCGGGGGCGCGGGGGAAAACGAGGGAACACAGAGCCACAGGGAGAACCGCTCCCTCGCTCCGCCTCTCACACGACACCAGCTGGCGACCTGTGCCCGCCGTCGGCGTAAGCGACCAGCCCCGGGGGATCGATAACCACGACCTGCCCGCGCCGCAGCCGCACCAGACCGCAATCGGCGAGTTCGCCCAGCGCCTTCGTGGTTCGTTCCCGAGTGGTGCCGGTGAGGCGGGCCAGCTGCTCGTGCGTGAGTCGGATGTCCTGGCCCGAGCTCCCGGTTGGCGTGATGAGGGTGGACAGTGTCTTGGCGGTCCGCTCCGCCACGGACTTGCACGCCATGTCGACAAGGCGCTGCTCCAGCTGTGTGAGCCGAGCTCCCAGCTGTTCGGCGATGCGGGTGGCGACCATGGGATCTGATAGCAGGAGCCCGCGCACGTCGTCATGGCTCATCAGGTGGAGGGCACTCTCGTCCAGGGCTTCGGCCCAGGTGCCGCCCATGTGCAACCCGAGCAGCTCCATCTCACCGAAGATGGCGCCAGGTCCCATGAGCCCCGTCGTCACCGTGCGCCCGTCGTCCGCCACCCGGTACAAGCGGACCCGGCCGCGCTTCACGATGTACATCGTCTCGGCGCGATCGCGTGGCGAATAGATCGTCTCCCCGGCCTGTATAGAACGCGTCGGTGCTTGCGCGCCGATCGCAACCATCTCCGTGTCGGTGAGGTCTTGGAAGACGGCTACCTCAGATTGACACCAGTGATCGTGCGCCATCGTGCACCATAGCTCCTCGCTCGGCGCAGCCGTTCCAACATCGATCTTCCTGGACTTCACGCGTCCTGTCCAGGGCGGGCGACCAGGTGGGAGCGGGTGCGAGGAGGATGTGGAGGCGATGGCGCGGGCGCGAGTGCGGGGGCGGCGTGGAATTCGGACGGGAGCCCCCGCCTTCACTTCGCCGGTGTCGTCGGGGCCGCTGGGGGCCGGGATTCGCCTCGCGCGGTGGCGACGCCAGCGGCCATGCCGGGGATCCAGCCGAGCGTGATCCCCCAGACGGTGCCGCTGAGCATGCCTAGGACGACCATCACGCCATATCCGACGGGTCCGAATCCCATCGCTGTTCCGGCCCCAATTGCCCGCAGGGCGTTGGCGATCGCCGCCCCCAGAATGAAGCCCACCCATGCCGACCGACCGGCGCGTACCCGGCCGAGTGCGGGGCGGCGTTTGAGAGTGCGTCGCGTCCATGCACCGGTGACCGCCGCGAGCGCGGCTACCGCGATGACCTCGACGACGAGCGCATCCCACCCCTGCTCACCGAATGGCGTGGCACGCAGTCGGGGCAGGCCGAACGGAGCACCCAGCGTCGACGGAGCCACGATCCAGGGAAAACGCGCCGTCAACCGTGTAACCACCCACGTGCTTCCGAAGAGAAGACAGATCCCCAGCACGGCCACGACCGCGGCAGTGGCAGTCGTTGACGTTGAGGACGACCGGGAGAAGGAGGGGAGGGGGATATTGCGAAACGATTTCACGTTCTGGATGATAGTGACCCACGTCTCATTGAGATAGCCCCGACTTCCTTGCCCTCTCGGCCCTCCCGCCTCTCCCCTCCCCCACGAAGGATCGCCGTCCATGAAACGTCCCCCCTGGGCTGTCCTCGCTCTTGCCCTGGTTCTGGTCGGAGGCTCGCTCACCGTCGTGAGTCGCCCTTCTCCCGAAGGCCCCCGGTACATCACCGATGATCAGGGGCGGGCGATCATCCTCCACGGCTTCAACACCGCGGGATCGACGAAGAGCGATCCAGACGCGATGCCGTGGATCGAGGAGCAGGACGTCGAGAACGAGTATGAACGGATGGGCACCAACTTCGTTCGCTTCTTGCTGCAGTGGAGCGCGTTGGAACCGGAACCAGGTCAATACGACGAGAAGTACCTCGACGCTGTGGCCGAACGCGTCTCCTGGTACGCCGAGAGGGACTACCACGTGCTCCTGGATATGCATCAGGACTTGTGGGGTCAGGGGATCACGGAGGCGGGCAGGGTCGGCAACGGCGCACCCGAGTGGGCGACCCATACCGACGGCCTGACGGTCGAGGAGCAGGAGCAATGGGAACTCGTCTACCTCGAACCCGGGACGATGCGCTCTTTCGACCACTTCTGGAACACCACCGGAGAACATTCGGAGTTGATGAGCCACTACGTGCGGGCATGGCGCCACGTGGCCGATCGCTTCTCCGGCGAGCCAGCGGTGATCGGCTACGACCTCATGAACGAACCATGGGGCGGCACCCTGCAGGGCCCCGAGTTCGAGCGGGGGCCGTTGGCCGAGCTCTATCGGCGCAGCATCACGGCCATCAGGACGGTCGACAACGACTCCTGGATCTTTGTCGAGCCGCAGGCCGTGGGGGTCAACTGGGGCCTGCCGTCGGCACTTCCCCACCTTGACGATCCTCGTGAGGGCAAGGCGCGCATCGTCTACGCACCACACATCTACCCGCTGCCGATGGACCTGGGGAAGGCGTACGGCCGGGGTGAGCACGGAGGTGGTGACGATGGGCGAATCGGCGGCAGCGAGTCAAGCCGCGTGTGGATCGATCGCAGCATCAGCCTCTGGCGACGGAATGTCCTCGTGACCGCGGACCGGCTGGAGGCGCCGATCGTCCTGGGCGAATTCGGCCTCGATACGAGCAGCCCGGGCGCGATGGAGTATGTCGAACGGATGCTCGCGTTGACGGACGAGATCGGGGCGGGGCGGGCCTACTGGTCTAACGACCTCGACGGGTGGGGCCCCTGGTTGGGCCGCGCAGATGGAGAAGAAGGGGAAGGAGCGAAGCCGGGGCCGCTCGCCGAGGTGATGAATCGTCCCTACCCGCGGGCGATCGCGGGCGAGCCGCTGGCTGTGCACTACGACGAGCCCGCCAAGACGCTGACCGTGTCCTTCGCGGAGAAGAACGACGGAAGCGTGACTGGACCGACGGAAATCTACGTTCCGGAGCGGGAGTTTCCTGAGGGAGGCATCATCAGCTCCAGCGATCCCGAAGGAAGTTGGGCAGCGGAGTGGGACGCTGCTCGCCGGGTGTGGAAGGTGGAGTCAGCTCCTTACCTGCAGGAACATGAGCTGGTCGTATCCCCCACCAACTAGGGCGCCGATAGTGATCGCATCCGAAACGGTAGATGTGGCTCACATCACTACGTGCATGGTTGGTGGAGCGGGGAGGGGAGGACTATAGTTGCTCGGGTCGCCTTGAAGCGGTCGGTTCGTCCGGCGCTCGGGGCGGCGGTCTTCTCTCTGGTCGCTCGCGGGTCTGACCCGGTGGATGCGGCCGCGCTCTTCGCACGGTTCGACGCACGGATTTCTCCTGGCATACTGGCGTGTGCCCGGACGCAGAATCCGTGTTGGAAATCGTGTGCGGGCGGGTTTTATCGCAAGGGCGAACGCGGAACCGCCGATTTGGCGGG
>NZ_BAAAPC010000027.1:0-68278 GCF_039530945.1 Nocardiopsis rhodophaea | reverse complement strand
CGCGGCATAGCGACCCGCTTCGACAAGACCCCGCAGAGCTACGAGGCCGGACTCCACCTGTGTGGTGCGATGCTCTGGCTCCGCAGCATCGCACCACACTCATGATCAAACTCCAGACAGGACCTAGTCGCTGCGGAGTCGGCCGCCCACCTATGGGGGTTGCAGGGCCTGCCCCGCTGGCGGTGGGAAGATCACGTTCATGTGATCGTCCCACCGGAGAAGGCGTCGCGGACGATACCGCAGGTCGCCCAGCACGCGTGGCGGGTCAAGCCCGGCGAGGCAGCGATCCGCCACGGGTTGCCCGTCACCTGCCCGGGCCGCACGTTGCGCGACACCGTTCTGCACGTGGACCGCGCCTGTGGAGTCTCGCTGATCGACTCCGCTCTCCACCAGGGTCTCGTTGATGTGGGTGAGTTGGAAGAGCTGGAGGCGGCGAACCTCAACCGCAGGGGAAGCTTGCGCACCCGCCGCTGGTGGGGTGAGGCCGACGCCCGCGCCGAGAGTACCTTCGAGACACGTGTACGGCTGATCTGCACCGACGGTGGCTTGCCGCCCGACGAGCTGCAGCACTGCTTCTTCACTCCAGGAGGGGTATTCGTCGCGCGGGTCGACCTGTACTGGAAGGAGCGCAGGCTCGCCATCGAATGCGATGGCCGACAGCCCCACGGAAAGCCCGAGGTACTGGCCAACGACCGCCGGCGGCAGAACGCCCTGGCCATGCTTCGCCCGCGCATTCACCTCGTCCGACTGACCTGGGAAGATCTCAGGCGCCCCGACTACATCCTCGATTGCATCCGCCGGATCCCTTTCCCCCCACTCCCGCGATGATCATGGCAACTATCCCGGCAAATGGGACAGAATCGGGACCATTCCCATGATCATCGCGGGGAAATGAAGGCGCGTTGCGGGTCGCCTGCCCGTTGTACCTGTGAGCTGACAGGAGCGCCCCCGCCTCACCGGCCTTCGCTGCCGCTTTTCCAGCTCCACCATGAAGGAGCCCGGCAGTGCGGGCCGCTGGCCCTGGCCCGGCCCGGCGGCATCCCGACGGAGACCGGTGCCCCCAGCCCCCACCGCCCTCGGTGCTGCTTTTGACCCAAGAACACCGGAGACTCCTTGATCAGAAAAGGCCGCCTAGAATGAAAAAGTTCTTACCCCGATCACGTGGCGCCGCGGTCGATCTTGATAGCGACTACAGCACCCCTGGGAATTCTGCCCAACCGGGACGAACACATGACCATAGGGCAAAAAGAATCCGGAGTTGGCCATTACTCGGCCAGGTCACACATCGACAGTTCCGCCGCAGCGCCAATAGTGAGTCGTGTCCCTGTCCAGGAAGCCCTCGTCGACGAGGTAGCGGCGGAGGAGGGCGTGGTCGCCGTGGAAGGTGCGGAGGACCGCGTTGACCTCTGATTCCGTGTACCGCACGCCGGGTTCGAAGGTGCGGGCGACGTAGTCGAGCAAAACTAGGCGCTTGGAACGCTGGATCGGCATGGCCAGGATGCGGCCGTCGCGGGTGAAGGCGCGGAAGATGGCGGCGTCTTCACGGCCGCAGGGGATGGGTGGGTCTCGTGGGGTCGAGTGCGCACCGAGTGTCGGGGCGGGCGAGGCCGGTGAGGTGGGGGCGCGTCGTGGGGCCGATGCGGCGGCGAATGGTGCTGACGCTGTTGAGGTCATGGAGGCCGCAGCGGTCGTCGTGGTCGCCGCTACGACATTGCGCAGTTCTTCCGTGCGGGCGAACCAGTCGTTTCCATCGCGTCCGACGAGGCCGCCCTCTTCGAGTTCGGTCAGGGCGCGTACCGCGTCCGGTTCCGGGACGCCCGCGTGGTCGGCGATCTCCGTGCTGCCCGTGGCCCCCAGCACCAGGGCGGAGAAGACCCGCAGCCGTTCCGGCGCGCTCAGGAGGCGCACCAGCCGGAGTGGTTCTCCTTCAGACATACCCCCATCGAAGCAGAGCCCGGCCCAAGCGTCACCACTTCGAACGCGGACATCTCCGCGACCGGCCGCATTCGCCGGTCGATCAGGAGGAGGCGGCTTCCCGGGCAGAGGCGAGCAGGCTGCGGACCACCAGCTCGACCCGCCGGGCGGCCTGGTCCGGGTCGGTGGGCAGCAGGACGTAGGAGAGCGTGAGCCGCAGCGAGACCTCGACGATGTCGTCGGCCCGTTCGCCGAGCGAGGGCCAGCTGTCCGCCATGAAGGCTCGCATTCGCTCGCCCAACGCCACGTGGAGCGGTTCGGCACGCGTGGTGAGCACGGGCAGCAGTGCGTCGTCGCCGGTGATGATCGCGCGGAGCAGCGGGTTTTCCGCCGAGGAGGCGAGGGTCCAGCGGGTGGCCTCGCCCACCGCCTGCACCGGGTCGCTGCGGTGACTGGTGAAGATGTCCATGACGCCGTCCAGGAAACTCTCCGCCTCCCGGACCACCACCGCCTGCAGCAGACCTTCCTTGCTGCCGAACTCGTTGTATAGCGTCTGTCGCGACACGCCGGCGTCGCTCGCGATGTCGGCCATGCGCAGCCGACCCCACCGGCCAGCCAGAATCACCGTATAGGCGGAGTCGAGAAGACGCCCCCGGACGCCGACGGATCCGTTCGCGCCCTCAGGGGTCGTATGCTCACGGGCGGAAGTCATGGGAACATCCTCGCACGCGGTGGCGCTAACACTCCGGTCACGTGGGGGTGCCGGATCCGCACACCGGCCCCGAACAGGAGTAGCGTTGCTCGATATGGCGTCCTTTGACGATGATCTGCGTCTCGCCCACGTCCTCGCCGACGCGGCCGACGACATTTCCGTGAAGCACTTCCGCGCTCTCGACCTCAAAGTCGACACCAAACCCGACCTGACTCCGGTGACCGAAGCCGACCGAGCCGTGGAGGAGTCGCTGCGCAACGTGCTTTCCCGTGCCCGGCCCCGGGACGCGGTCATCGGAGAGGAGTTCGGCAAGACAGGCAACAGCCACCGCGTCTGGTGTATCGACCCGATCGACGGCACGAAGAACTACGTCCGCGGCGTCCCCGTCTGGGCCACGATGATCGCGCTGCTGGAGGGGGACCGCCCGGTGGTCGGCCTGGTCTCGGCGCCGGCGCTGAACCGGAGGTGGTGGGCTTCGAAGGACCACGGCACCTGGATGGGCCGCAGCCTCACCAAGGCGACGCGCTGCCTCGTCTCCCAGGTGTCGGAGCTAGAGGACGCCTCACTGTCGTTCTCCGAGCTGTCGGAGTGGGAGCAGCAGAACCGGCTCGACTCCTTCCTGGGGCTACAGCGCTCGGTGTGGCGCGCCCGCGCCTACGGCGACTTCTGGTCACACGTCATGGTCGCCGAGGGCGCGGTGGACATCTCCGCCGAACCGGAGCTGTCCCTCTGGGACGCCGCCCCACTTCCGGTGATCCTGGAGGAGGCCGGTGGCCGCGCCACCGACCTGCGCGGGCAGAGCTTCACCGACGGCGGGGCGCTCGTCTGCACCAACGGCATCCTCCACGACCAGGTGCTCACCTGGCTCAACGGCGGCCCGACTCCGCTCCGGGCGACCTGACCCGCGGACGCGGGTCCACGCCCCGGCGTCCCTGCCCGGTCCGACCTGCCACCGGCGAATCTGAGCGTTTCGCACACGACTACTCACTCTGCGTAGTATTTTGTGCGCATGGGGGATTCACCAGTTCGTCGTGTCCTGCCGTCCCTGTCCGCCGCAGTCCTCGGCGCAATCACCGCCGCGGGCTGCGCGGACATCTCCGCCCCTACTCCGATCACGGAGTTGGGTGCGGGGTTCGCCGCCAAGCCGACCGACACGTCCGAGAAGGCCACGCGAGGAGACGGACCCGCCGATCTGAGCGCCACCACGTTCCAGTTCGAAGTCGACGAACTCCGATTCGACCCCGAGTCGGTGGCGTGCGAACCACGGGCACTCAGCACCGCCCCCGGCGCCTGGGAGACCTCAGCGCCGCGCGAACGACTCCCCGGGGGCGCCGCGAAGCCCCACCACAGCGCCGAGGTCGGCCTCCGCAACCACGAGGGCACCACGCGCTTCCCCGTGACCGCACGCGTTATCGCGCCCGACGATACCGCCTACTCCGTCGAGACGACACTCACCGGGACCGCCTGGACGCACCTGTCCTTCCCGGACGACTTTCCGGATGGGCCGACCCGCCTGCGCGCGGGCGCCTACACGATCATCTGGTCCGCCTCCGACGACCAGGAGCTCCTCGCGTGTGACGGCTTCCACCGCCCGTCGGGCTGACGCGAAGCCCGCTTGCGTGCGGAAGGCGGGCCAGGAGGAGGGGGCGGAGGAGGACGAGCGGCGCGAGGAAGCGGGGCTCGCGTGGTGGGTCGACGCAACCGGGACGCCTGCGTAGCCCCCGCACGCTCCTCGGACACATTGCCGGATCCGGCCATTTCCTTCATCATTCCGCACCGAGGGTGACAAGCGCGACGCTGAACGCTAGGGTTCCCACGCCGGGCGATCGCGGACTCCGAAATACGTCGAAATCCCCCGTGGAAACCGCGAACCGAACACACGATCCACTGCGATGACGTTGTCGGTGCGCGTGCGTGAACACGCGCTACGCCCCCCTCGTTTTCCGCGGAAAGGGCCGACGGCTTGCTGCGTTCCCTCATCGCCGGCCTCGTGCTGGCCTTCGCCGGATCCCGGGCCAACGTGTCACGGACCATCCTCTCCTGCGCCGGAATCGTCGTCGGCGTCGCCTCCCTCATCACGGTCGTCACGGCCGGAGACTTCGGCGAGCGCTTCGCGAAGTCCTACACGGAGGCCAACTTCGGCGTCGCCGACACGTTCCAGGTCGACATCATGGACGAGCGTGTCACCGACGTCGACGCGTTCGAGACCGACCTGAAACGGGCCGGTGCGACCACGGTCTCGCTGACCGCCCACCCGGAAGGCGAGCTGCGGATGCGCGACGGCGCGACGGTGATCCCCGATGTCGACACCTACGTGGTCGACGCCGACCTGGGCGACATCCGGCGCATCAACATGGCGGCCGGACGGTGGTTCACCCAGGACGACCAGGCCTCCCTCGCCCCGGTCGTGGTCGTCAACGAGAACCTGGCCGCCCAGATCGGCGACACCGCCGAACTGCAGATCGGCAGCAGCGAGTGGGTGGACGCCCGGGTCGTCGGGATCATCGAGGCCACCGCCCTGGACAGCGACTGGAACACCGCCTACATCCTGCGCTCCCCGGCAAGCGACCCGGTGGTCTTTCCCAGCGGTGCCCCCGGCAGCGACGACGCCAGCGGGTTCGCGTCGCTCACCTACACCGTGCGCACGGAGCCGGGGTCGGTCAGCGACCAGGAGTACGCGGAGCGGCTGGCCTCCGCCTCCTGGCGGTGGGGTGTGGAGAAGAAAGAGAGCATCGCGGCCTTCCGCTCTGACAGCGGCGAGGAGATGGGCCGACTGCTCTCCTACATGTCGCTGGGCCTGTTCGGGATCGCCGCGATCACCCTGGCCACCGGGTTGCTCGGCGTGCTCAATGTCGGACTGGTGACCGTGCGCGAGCGCCGGCGCGAACTGGCCACCTACCGGGCGCTGGGGGCGAACCGGTTGACGCTGTTCATCACGGTCGTCGCCGAGTCTGTGGTGGTCTCGCTCGTCGCGGGCGCCATCGCGCTGTCTCTGTGCTACGCGGGCGCCGCCGTGGCCGACGCCCTACTGACCGACTATCTACCGTCCGATGTCTCCCTGTACGTGCCCTTCCAGGGCGTCCTCGTGGGTCTCGGCAGTGCCGCGGGCGTGGGTCTTCTGGCCGGAATCATCCCCGCGTGGCGGGCGCTGCGGGCGTCCGTGGTGGCCGGGTTGCGGGAATAGGAGCGGATCTCAGGTGAAGAAGAAGCTGATCATCACGGCGGCCGTCCTGGTCGTCGTCGTGGGGGGCGCCAGCGGCGGATACCTGCTGCTCGGCGGGATACCGGCAGGGGGTGGGGAGGACCCCGCCGCGATGGAGAGCATGGAGGACGTCGAGCTCGACAGGGGCGCACCGGTCGCGGTCGAGCACGGTGAGATCCGTTCCAAGGTCGTGCTGGACGCCACAGTGCGCGCCGACCCGGCGGAGAAGACCAAGGCCAAGAAGGGCGGAGACGTCACACGTGTGTGGGTGGCCGACGGCCAGGCGGTCGACCAGGGCGCCCCGATCGTGACTCTGGCCGTCCCGAACGAGGAGGCGGAGGAGCCCGCCGCCGACGACGCGCCCGCGGAGCCCACCGCACCGAAGACGACCGAGGTCACCCTGAGAGCACCAGCCGCGGGCAAGGTGAGCGGTCTGGGGGACCTGGAGAACGGGGACCCGGTCGAGGCCGGTTCCGTGGTCGCGGAGATCACCAAGGACTCCTACCGGGCCGTCGCCTCGATCCCGCCCAACGACCTCTACCAGTTCTACGACCGGCCCAAGGAGATCAAGCTCAAGATCGACAAGGGTCCGGCCGCGGAGAAGTGCGAGTTCATCGGGCTAGGGGAGGCCAAGGAGGACACGGGCGGGCAGCACACCGGCGACGACGGCGTCGAGGTCCCCCTGGAGGGCGGACCGGCCGGCGGAGGGGAGGCGGGCGCCGAGCTGTCCTGCCGGGTGCCGTCGGACTTCAAAGTCTTCCCCGGTGTGCGAGGCAAGATGTCGGTGATTACCGGCAAGGCGAAGAACGCGTTGATCGTTCCGGTGACCGCGGTACGGGGCAGTGCGGAGAAAGGCGAGGTCATCGTTGTCGGGGCCGACGGCTCCCAGGAGGTCCGCGAGGTCGAGCTCGGCATCTCCGACGGCACCTCCGTCGAGGTGACCAAGGGTCTGACCGTCGACGATCAGGTCCTCGACCCGGTCCCACTGGACGGGGACTTCGACGTGCCCTCTGAGGCCGAGGACCCCTACGGGGACGGCGCGCCCGTTGAGGAGGGCTTCTAGATGGCGTTCCGCTCCCCCAGGGCCGCACGGGTCCGCCCGCACGCGGCGTCCGCCGTTCCCACAGAGCCCGACGCTCCCGACCCCGCTGAGGAGGCGGCTCCCCTGCGCGCACCCCGACACCTGGGCGGCGAACGGGAACCGCTGCTGCGGATCCGCGGACTTCGCCGCTCCTTCCAGGTCTCGGGCGAGCACCTGCCCGTGCTTGTGGACTGCTCGATGGATGTCCAGCGCGGTGAGGTGGTGGCGGTCGTCGGCGCGTCGGGGTCGGGCAAGTCCACACTGCTCAACCTGCTGGGCCTGCTGGACACCGCCAACGGCGGCGAGCACATCTTCGACGGCGTCGACGTGACGCGGCTGCGTGAGGGGCATCGGGCCCGGTTGCGCAACAACGGGATCGGCTTCGTGTTCCAGCAGTTCCACCTGTTGGAGCGCCGCACCGCGATGGCCAACGTCGGGGTGCCGATGGTGTTGGGCGGTGTCCCGCTGATGCGCCGCCGCGCGATCGCTAGGGAGCTGCTGACATCGCTGGGGCTGGGACACCGGCTGCACGCCCGGCCGCACCAGCTGTCCGGCGGTGAGCAGCAGCGTGTGGCGTTGGCACGGGCGATGTGCCTGGACCCCTCGCTCATCCTCGCCGACGAGCCGACGGGCGCGCTGGACGCGGCCACGAGTGAGCTGATCATGGACCAGCTGCTGGAGCAAGCGCGGCATCGGGGGGCCGCGGTGATCGTGGTGACGCACGAGCCGAATGTGGCGTCCCGGGCCGACCGCACGATCAATATCGCCGAAGGCCGCACATACTGATCAGCACGGAGACAAAAGAAGTGGGCCCGGTACTCGTATTCCGAGTTCCGGGCCCACTTTCGTGGTAGCGGGGACAGGATTTGAACCTGCGACCTCTGGGTTATGAGCCCAGCGAGCTACCGAACTGCTCCACCCCGCGTCGGTGTTCCTTCACAGTAGCGCGTCCACCGCCGCACCACCAAATCGAATTCCGCAACCACCCGGAGGCATGACGGAGACGCGGGCTGCCCGGCAGGCGGGAGGAATGACCGAGGCCACATCGAGGTGCGCCACCGGACAGGACGGTTGGCGCACCGGGGCCACACGCCCCTCTGCCCTTATGTCGGTTTCTCGCGAATGACCGATATACCGATAGCAGGGTGGAGCACCGGGTGCGGTGACATAGAAAACAAAACGGACCCGGAAGCCAATTTTTGGCTTCCGGGTCCGTTTCTTGGTAGCGGGGACAGGATTTGAACCTGCGACCTCTGGGTTATGAGCCCAGCGAGCTACCGAACTGCTCCACCCCGCGTCGGTGTTCCTTCACAGTAGCGCGTCCACCGCCGCACCACCAAATCGAATTCCGCAACCACCCGGAAAGCCAGCGCAAACCGCCGGACGAGCGCAGACACGCGAACGGAACAAGGCCCGGTACTCGATGGTGAGCACCGGGCCTATTCACGTGGTAGCGGGGACAGGATTTGAACCTGCGACCTCTGGGTTATGAGCCCAGCGAGCTACCGAACTGCTCCACCCCGCGTCGGTGTGTCTACACATTAGCGCGCCCGCCACCACAACACCAACTCGGCGGGCGGACGGCCGCTCAGCAGAGCGCCGGGGCGGGGTGTCCCCGCCCCGGCGCGCGCCTCGGGCTGGCGATGGACGCCGACGCGGCGTCCGGGCCCCTACTCCTTCTTGGCGGCCTTCTCCAGGCGCTCCAGGGCGTCGGCGAGCCGGTCGTTGGCCTCACCATAGGCGGCGAAGTCGCCTTCCCTCAGCGCCTCCTGACCGTCCTCGTAGGCCTTCTGTGCGTCTTCCAGGGCCTGGGAGACGTCGCCGTCCGTCGGCGCGGAGTCGTCCTTGGCGCCCTCGTCGTCCTTACCGGCGTCGGCGTCCTTGTCCCCACCGGTCTCCAGGGGCCCCTCGCCCCCTTCGAAGAGGTTGTTCAGCGCGCCCTGGAGGTTGTCGCCGATGGCGACCTTCTCACCGAAGCCCACCATCACCTTCTGCAGCAACGGGTAGGCGGTCTGGCTGCCCTCCGACCGCACGTACAGCGGCTCGACGTAGAGCAGTCCGTCGGCGAACGGCAGGGTGAGCAGGTTGCCGTTGATGATCCGTGACTGCTCGCTCTGCTGCAGCGGCAGCAGTTCGTCGCGGATGGCGTCATCGGCACCGAACTGGGCCTGGACCTGCCCCGGACCCATGATCACCGTGTCCTGCGGTAGCCGCAGCATGCGCAGCTTGCCGTAGTTGTCGGACGCCGGGTTGCTGTCCACCGCCAGGAACGCGGCCAGGTTCTCGCGACCGCGCGGGACGAACGTCGAGGTGAGCGAGAAGGCCGCCTCGTCCTCGCCCGGGTACCTCAACGTCTGCCGGTACGGGGGCTCGGGGTCGTCGCCCTTCTTGGTCGGGTCCTCCGGGACGTTCCAGAAGTCCTGGCCGCCGTAGAACGCGTCGGCGTCGGTGATGTGGTACCGCTTCAGGATCTCCCGCTGCACCTTGAAGATGTCGTCCGGGTAGCGCAGGTGGGCTTCGAGATTCTCGCTGATGTCCTTCTTGTCGGTGATGATCCCCGGGAAGGCCTTGGACCACGTCTTCAGGACGGGGTCGTCCTCGTCCCAGCCGTACAGCTTGACCGAGCCGTCGTAGGCGTCGACGGTGGCCTTGACCGAGTTGCGGATGTAGTTGACCTGGTTGCCGGGCAGCGCGTTGCTGATGCCCTCGCTGAAGGTGTCCTCGGTGGCGTCGGCCAGGTCGATCCGGGTGGAGTACGGGTAGCCGTTGGAGGTCGTGTAGGCGTCCACGATCCACTGGACCCGGCCGTCAACGACCGCCGGGTAGGGCTTGCCGTCGACCGTGAGGAAGGGCGCGACCTTCTCCACACGCTTGGCCGGATCGCGGTCGTACATGATCCGCGACTCGTCGCTGATCGCGCTGTTCAGGAGAATGTCGGGCTCGCTGTACTTCAGCGCGTACAGGATTCGCTCGAAGAAGTTGGACAGCTGCACGCCGCCGCTGCCTTCGTAGCGGTTGGTGGCCTGGCCGGAGCCGTTGCCCTTGTCACCCTCGTCGGCACCGCCACCGCCGCCGCCCTGGTCGGCCTCGTTCGCCTCGGGGCTCGGGGTGGAGTCGGCGCCACCGTCGCCGTCGGCCGGCGCCTTGGCGTTGTCGGCCTGCTGGTCGGTGTTCTTCTCGTTGCCCTCGGTGGCCGCGGCGCCCGGCGTGGCCTCGGGGGTTTCGGCGTCCTCGGTGGTGGGCACATCCTCGTCCCCGCCGCCCAGCGGGAAGTCGTACTCCGGCTCGGCGTTGACGATGACGTAGTCGGCGCCCTCCTGGCCGTAGTAGATGCGCGGCTCGTACTCGCCGGCGACCTCCGACAGCTTGCCCTTCGGCGGGATGTTGTACTCGGTGAAGACCGGGCGGCCCTGCTTGTCGATCTTGTTGCCCGCCGCGGCCACGATGCCGAAGCCGTGGGTGTAGACGGTGTGCCGGGTCAGCCAGTTGTCCTGGCCCTCCGGTGGGCCGTCCAGCTCGCGGGCGGCGATGATGGTGTCGACGGGCTGACCGTCCTCGGTCTTGTACCGGTCGACATCGAGGACGTTGGGGAACTGGTAGAAGCCGCGGACCTGCTGCATCTGCTGGAAGGTCTGGGACACGACGGAGGGGTCGACCAGCCGCACGCTCGGGATGGTGGCGGCCTCTTGGGCCAGCTGGCTCGCCGTCAGCTCGGTCTGCGCGTCGTAGGACGCGACCTCGGCGTCGGCGATGCCGTAGGCATCACGCGTCGCGTTGATGTTGCGCGTGATGTAGGGGCCCTCAAGCCGCTGCTCGTTCGGTTTCACCGTGAACTGCTGGACGATCGCCGGGTAGACGCCGCCGACCAGCACCGCCGAGAGCACCAGCAGGCCGAGGCTGACCATCGGCACCATAGCGTTCTTGAAGTAGATGTTCGCGAAGAACAGCACGGCGCAGACGAGCGCGATCAGGGTGAGGATGATCTTCGCGTAGAGGACGGCGTTGACGTCGGTGTAGGAGGCGCCGAAGGTGTAGCCGGACTCGGAGAACACCAGCCCGTACTGGTCGAGCCAGTAGGAGGCGGCCTGCAGCAGGACGAAGACGCCGAGCAGCACGGACAGGTGGACGCGGGCGGCCGGAGTGGCCCGCTGCCCCTGGGTCTGCAGGCGGACGCCGCCATACAGGTAGTGCACCACCACCGCCGCGATGAACGCGAGGACGACGGCAGCGAACAGGTAGCCCAGCACGACCCGCACGAAGGGGTAGGTGAACGCGAAGAAGGAGATGTCCATGCCGAACTCGGGGTCCTCGACCCCGAACGGCGTGGCGTTCGCGAACTGCAGGTAGACGTTCCAGTCGCTGCTGGCCGAGGCGCCCGCGAGCAGGCCGAGGCCGCCGGCGATGCCCCAGAAGAACAGCTTGCGGTGCGGGTCGATCGTCATCCGGTACCGGTCGAGGCCCTGCTGCTCCAGGCTCACCGGCCGGGACATCGGGCGGGTGCGGTACGCGAAGTACATGCTGGCACCGACGATGAGCGTCATCACCAGTCCGGCGCCGAGGAACAGGAGCGCCCGAGTACGCAGCTCGGTCAGGAAGACCGAGGCGAAGCCGACGGAGCTGAACCATTTGTAGTCGGTCAGGAAATTCACGGAGAGCAGCAGACCCGCGATGATGACGACCACGACTGCCGCGACGGGCGCGAGCAGCCTTGATCGGCGAGGCATACGCGCTGTCGGTGCGCCGGGCGATCGGAAGCTCACGCCTCCCCCTCGTTCTGACGGTCGATGTTGGTAGGCCGAGGAACGCACGGTCCCCCTGTAACCGGCAACTTATTGGGTCGCCCGAGGGTTCCCGAATCCACGCGCCGGAGCGATGACAACCTGGCATCGTCCTGGACTCGGGGACGTATCGGCCTTCTGTGACACAGAGCCTACTGCGCTGACGCTTTTTCGCTCATCCACCTGTCCGGTGGTGTGGATAGGCCACCATGGAAGGGTGTCTTTCAATATTCGCGAAGTCGTCATGGACCTCGAACGCCACGCCTCTGATCAGGGGTGGGACCAGCCAGTGCGGGTCTACGCCCTGGTGCCCACGTCCGATCTGCTGGAGCGTGAGCCCGCGCTCGCCGGGATGCTGGGCGTAAGCGCGCCGGTGGACCCGTCGGCGCTGACGCCGATCGAGCAGGAACCGCTGCCCGAGGAGCTGCCGCTCGAACAGGCTCTGGGCCGGATGGCCTGGCCCGATGCGGTGGCCGGGTGCGCGCTGGTGATGGAACGGCTCGTGGTGAAGGGGTCCGACGAGACGCTGGCGCCGCCGAAGGACGGCGACACCGGCCCGTGGGCCCAGTCGCAGGAGGGGGCCGAGGAGATCCGGATGGTCGCGGGGGTGCTCCGGGACGGCGGGCGGCACTCGGCGCTGCGCATGCGCAGCCATGACAGTGAGGACCAGGTACTCAACGGGGAGGACCTGGTGCCCGCGCTCACCTCGGCGCTCGCGCTGACGCTGGAGGAGGACGGCGACGGCTGAGCCTCCACCACCGCTTCCCCGTCACCCCTCGTCTCCGTTGGTCTCGGGGATATCGACCTTGCTCCGGCGGGTATCTCGGTCGCTATCCCCGAGGCCAGCGTCAGGCGGGGGCGGGGGCGGAGCCGTAGGGGCGATGGGACGAGGTCAATGGGGCGTGGCGCACAGCCCGACACCGGCGTCGATGAGTTCGCCGAGGTTGGCCTTGAGGTCGTAGGGGGACTCCGGCGCATCGGCCCACACCGGTTTGATGCTGGGGAACCCCGCGCGCTGTGCCTGGCTGTTGAGCTGGTACTCCGTGCCGTCGACGGTCGCGGTGACGACCTCGCCGTTGTAGCAGCGAAGTTCGGCATTGTCGGTTTTGAGCGGCCATGTCTTGCCGTCGCGCTCGAAGGCGGCACGCGTGACCGTCTCTTCGCCGTCGGGCGCCGTGTCCATGTGGACAGCGCACGCGCTGAGGAGACCGATGCCGCCCAATAGGGACAGGGCGGCAAGCGTTCGACGCACGCGGAAAACCTCCGGAAGGTCGAGAGGGAAAGGGAGACCGGAACGGAACGACTCTACGGGAGGCGTGCGCCGCCCTCCCGCCGTATTGGAGCTACCTTGACTGTGTTTTTGCCGCCCCTGTCCTCCCGCACGGGACTCAGCAGCGGCGGTGCTCCACGCCCGGCGCCGCGGCCCTACTGATTCGGCTCGCAGCGGGGCAGGTCGTCTGCTCCGTCGCCGGTGCGGATGGCCTCAAGGGCGTCCACCGCCTCGCCGAGCTCGCTGATCTTGACGACCTCGATATCGCCGGTGGCCGCCGAGTCGAAGGTCTGCGAGCAGGCGCCCGCGGCCACGAAGAAGTACTCGGCTCCCTCGCGCTGGGCACTGACCATCTTCTGCTCAACGCCGCTGACCGCCCCCACGGTGCCGTCCGGGCTGATAGTGCCCGTCCCGGCGATCTTGTGCCCGCCGGTGAGGCTCTCCTCGCTGAGCCGGTCCATGATGCCCAGCGAGAACATCATCCCTGCGCTCGGGCCGCCGATGTCGCCAACGCTGATGTCGATGTCCATGGGGAAGTCCATGTCGTCGCGGACGAGGACGCCGATGATGGGGGTGCCGTCGTCGCCCTTCGCCGTGGTCAGCGTGATCTCCTTGCTTTTCCCGTCGCGGTCGACGGTGATATCGACGACGTCTCCCGGCTTCCGGTCACCGACCTCCTCGACGACCTCCTCCTTGCCGCCGACCGGCTCACCGTCGACGGCGGTGATGATGTCGCCCTTGGCGATCTCGCCCTCGGCCGGCATGTCGTCGCCGACCCCGGCGACCAGGGCGCGCGTGTCGTAGTCGATGCCCAGTTCGGTGAGGGCGGCGGCGGTGGCGTTCGTCTGTGAGTCGTTCATCTGCACGGACTGCGCCTGGGAGATCTCCTCGACGGTGCGGTCCGGCGGGAAGAGCGCCTCCTCGGGAAGGACCGCCTGACTCGGCGACAGCCACGCGCTGAGCACGGTGAACAGGTCCATGCGCGAGCTGGGGCCGCCGGAGTACTGCACGGTCACCATCGACAGCCCGCCGTCGGGCTCGTAGCTGTCCTCCCCCTTGATGCGGATGACCGGGCCGCCTTCGGGGTCCTCGCCGATGGTGTTCAGCGTGATACCGGGCGAGGCCACGAGATACGGGACCGGGAGGTACATCCCCGCGACGCCAAAGCCGACCAGCAGAACAAAGGCGACGAACAGGGTGATGACACGACGCAACATGCTGCACAGCCTAAACGGACCACCGGGAATCGGGGCGCATCCCGGGCGCGGAGCCCCCGAATCGTGTCATGCCGCCAGGTCACGCCACGTCTCCGTCAGACCGGGCAACCGTCACGCACGGGGCTCAGCAGGCCCCGACCCACTCGGCGTCGCCCTCGTCGAAGACCTGGTGCTTCCAGATGGGGACCTCCGCCTTGATGTCGTCGATGAGCCGCCGGCAGGCGGCGAACGCCTCCTCCCTGTGCTCGGCGGCGGCCGCCACGACCACCGCGATGTCACCGATGCGCAGTTCGCCGACGCGGTGCAGCGCGGCGACCTTCCACACCGGCCGACCGTCCTCGGAGGTGTCGGCCACGACCTTCTCCATGACGCGCCGCATCTCCGCCTCGGCGCTCGGATGCGCCGAGTACGTCAGGGCCGACACGCCCCGCCCGTGGTCGTGGTCGCGGACCGTCCCGATGAAGAACGCGGTCCCCCCGACGCGAGGCTCGCCCACGGCGTCGATGACCTCGTCGACGGACAAGGGCGTCGCACGGATTCCTGCCAGAGTGATGTGATCCACAGAGTCGACGTTACCAACGGGCCCGCCCGGCCGGACGAACATCCAATGCGCCGGTGACCTCGTACTCCGACGCTTGGAGCGCCCCACAACCGCGGTGCGCTCCCCGGCACCCACCGGGCTGGCAGGCCCCGCCGTTCCGAGCCAGCGCAGCCGCACTCCGCGGCGCCCGCGGCCGCTCGGCACCGCTCCTGGCTGACCAGAAGCGGCCGACGCCGACCGGCCCCGCCTCAGCCCCTGCGGCGCTTGCGCAGGTGGCGCACGGCCGCCGCCGTACCGATCGCGGCCACGGCGGCGCCCGCCGCACCGGCCGCGGTGATCGTGGCCTCCTTGCGGCCGACCTTCCGGCCGACCAGGGCGTGCTCACCGGCACGCGCCTCCAGCAGGACCTGCAGCGCCTCGGCGTTGTCGTACATCGGCCGCCACCCGGCCTCACGCAGGGTCACGCAGTCGACCACGCACGGGTAGACCAGGAACTTGATCTCGCTCGCCGATGCCGGAGTGATCCCGACCCGGTGCAGCCGCTGCGTGGTGCCGAACGCGAAGTTCGCGGGCAGCTCGAAGCGGCGCAGCTCGGCGATCTCCTGCGCCTCGGTCTGGGAGAGCGACCCCTCGCAGCCGACCGCGAGCGCGCCGTCTTTACCGTCCACGCCGTGCGCCACGATGAACTCCAGCGCGTCGGCCAGGTCATCGACGTGGCAGAACTGCCACTGCTGCTCGCACCCCTTGACCGAGAGCAGCCGGGGCGCGGCGAAGTGCCGCGTGACCAGGGTGTCGAGCCCGGGACCGACAAGGGGGGCCGGGCGCACCACGCTGACCGACAGCCCGGGGTGGGCGCGGCGTGCGCGGCCGGCGAGGTCCTCGATCTCGGTGAACTCCCCGATGAGGCCACCGCCCATCTCTGCGGTGACCGGCGCGTCCTCGGGGATCGGGACGGGGTTGTCCGGGGCGGCGCCGTAGACCATCGTGCTCGTGAGCAGGATCACGCGGGGCACGCGTTCGGCGGCGGCCGATGTGAGCACGGTCTGCGCGCCGCGGATGTTGCTCGCCCGGCGCTCGGCGGCGGGGGTGTCCAGGGAGCGGTCGTCGTCGGCGTGCACGACGACATCGACTCCGGTCAGCCGACTCGCCAGGCTCGGGCTACGGACATCGGCGATACGCCAGGTGACGCCTTCGGCGTCGCCCCGGTGTGAGTCGATCGCGACGACCCGCCCGATATTTCCGGAATCCTGGGCCTCCGCCAGTCGTTCAACGAGCAGGCGTCCAACGCCGGACGCGGCCCCAGTGACCGCGACGACGGGCCCCCCGGCGCCGGGAGTGTGCTGTGGGCGAACCTGACTGTTTCGGGTACTCACTCCAGGCGGCTCCCAGCTAACGTGACAGTGGAGACATTCCTATCCTGCCTGAGGTCTAATCGTGAGCGACCTACCTTTTGGATTCAGCATGCCGAACGACCCGGATGACGAGTCGGGACGGCGATCGGGTAACTCCGGTTCCGGGGCCGGAGACAACGGCCCAGGCGGGGTTCCGAACATGCCAGGGGGATTCCCGTTCGGTGATCCCCAGCAGATGGCCCAGATGCTGCGCCAGTTCGCCGACATGATGGCGGCGCAGCCGTCACCGGGTTCGCCCGCCGGTGAGGGCGGCGTGAGCTGGGACATCGCCAAGAACATCGCGCGGCACACGGTGTCCGCCAAGGGCGACGCCAGTGTCGGGCCGATCGACAACGCCCACATGCAGGAGGCCCTGCAACTGGCCGACCTGTGGCTCAACGAGGCCACCACGCTGCCCTCGGGTGTGCAGACGATGGAGGCGTGGAGCCGGTCGGAGTGGGTCGAGCGGACCATGGACACCTGGGCGCGCCTCTGCGACCCGCTGACCTCCCGCATCGTCGAGTCGATGGGGCAGAACCTGCCGGAGGAGATGCAGTCCGTGGCCGGCCCCTTCATGGGCATGGTGCGGCAGGTGGGCGGCATGCTGGTCGGCCAGCAGGCCGGGCAGGCCATCGGCGAGCTGGCGAGCGAGGTCGTCGGTTCCACCGACGTCGGCATTCCACTCGCGGGCGAGGGACACGCGGCGCTGCTGCCGTCGGGCGTCACCGCGTTCGGTGAGGGTCTGGAGATCCCGCGGGACGAGGTGCGTCTCTACCTCGCGGCCCGCGAGTCCGCGCACCACCGCCTGTTCAGCCACGTGCCGTGGCTGCGCTCGCACGTGTTCAGCCTGGTCGAGGAGTATGCGCGCGGCATGTCCTTCGACATGAGCGGGCTGGAGGAGAAGCTCGGCCACATCGACATCTCCAACCCCGAGGCGCTGCAGGAAGCGCTGTCCGGGGCGGAGGGCGGCGGGCTGTTCCAGCCCGAGGACACGCCGCAGCAGAAGGCGTCGCTGGCGCGGCTGGAAACGGCCCTCGCCCTGATCGAGGGATGGGTCTCGGTCGTGGTCGAGGCCGCTGTGGCCGACCGGCTGCCGCAGGCGGCGTCCCTGGGCGAGGCCACCCGCCGTCGGCGTGCCTCCGGAGGACCGGCCGAGCACACCTTCGCCGCGCTTGTCGGCCTGGAGATGCGCCCGCGCCGGGTGCGCGAGGCCGCCGCGCTGTGGAGAGCCCTGGGTGAGGCCCGCGGGACCGAGGGGCGCGACGCCGTCTGGGCGCACCCCGACCTCATGCCGTCCAGCTCCGACCTGGACGATCCAGGCGCATTCGTGCGCGGCGAGTCCGACATCGACGTGCCGGACATCGACATCAGCCAGTTCACCGAGGCGCAGCCGACCGAGCGGGACGCCTCCGACAGCGAGGCCACCGACGCCAAGGACACCGACGACGCGCCCGGCACGGACAACGGGGACAACAAGGAGGACAACGGTTAGGTGAGCGTTGACGCTGGCACCCGCGACCTGCACGCCGACGCCCGCGAGGTCCTGGCGTCCTGGACCGCGCCCGACGCCGCCCAGGAGGAGCTGCGCCGCACCTACCTCGACCACCTGGACCGCCATCCCGATGGGGTGTGGCGGTCCTGCCTGCCCGGCCACGTGACGGCGAGCGCCGCGATCGTCGATCCGGACGGCACGCGCACCGTGCTCGCCCTGCACCGCAAGATCCGGCTCTGGCTGCAGACCGGGGGCCACTGCGAATCCGCCGACGCGGCATTGGCGTCGGCGGCCCTGCGTGAGGCCACAGAGGAGTCGGGCATCGCGGACCTGCGGCTGCTCCCGGAGCCCGTACGCCTTGATCGCCACTGGGTGGGCTGCGGCGGGGGCACGTGGCACCTGGACGTGCAGTACGTCGCCATCGCCCCGCCTGATGCCGAGCCGGTGCGCGATCCCGCGGAGTCCGACGACCTCGGCTGGTTCCCGGCCGACGGCCTGCCCGAGCCCACCGACGCGGCCTGCCGCGCGCTGGTCGCCGCCGCTGCCGCGGCGGCCCGCCGCGCCACCTGAGCCGGGGCCGGTTGAGCAGGCGGTCTCCCCTTGATCGTCGCGGTGCGGGGACCTGGGGTCTGCTGGGCGGCCTTGTCGGCGTTCTCCCTTTCCGGTGTTCGGTGGTGAAAAGCGGCACTGACGGCGGAGGGGGCTGGGGTCGCTGGTCGTCTCCGGGGGCGCGGCCGGGCGGGGCAGCGGCGGCGGCCCGCCCCGCCGGACACCTGCCGGGCGGAGGGGCGGGGCGGCGACGAGGGAGAGGGGGTGGCGCGCCCCTGGCCGGCTCTCGGGCGGGCCATGCGGGCGGCCCGGAAGTCGGGTGGTAGGCCGCCGTGCGCCGACTATGTCCGGTTTGCCACAAGTTCCCCGCGATGATCATGGGAGTTGTCCCGGTTCTGTCCGGTTTGCCGGGACCATCCCCATGATCATCGCCAGAGGGGGTCGCCGCATCGCGGAAGGCGCCTCACGCGAAGCGAGAAGACCGCCTCAGGCCGCGCGTCTCCGCCCCGCCGCCCCCGCCAGGGGACCGGGCGCCCCCAGCCCCCTCCGCCCTCGGTGCCGCTTTTCACCGCAGAACATCGGACAGGGCGAACGCCGACAAGGCCGCCCAGCAGACCCCTTACCGCCGCCCAGTGCTCAGCAGGGAGCGGGTGACCTCCCATCCCTCCAGGCCGGGGTCGAGGCGGGAGATGTCGGCCGGGGTGCGGATCCGGTGCCAGCCGGGGACCGCGGACAGGGCGCGGCGCTCCGGGCAGAGCGTGCTCAGGCGGGCGAGAGCATCCGGGGCATCGAGATCGACACCGTCGGCCCAGGCCGGGGCGGGAATACGAGCGGCGAGGGCGACCAGGCCGCCGCCATCGGCGGGGCAGACGGCGACGGCGGCGCCGCCGAGGGCGCGAAAGAGTTTGCCGATCAGCAGCCTCGGCAGGTCCGGGGCGTCGGCCGCGATCACGGCGGCCTCCTCGGCGCCGTGATCGCGCAGGGCGGCCAGGGTCCGCGACAGCGGAGCGCCGCCGGTGAGGCGCAGTACGGGCGTGCCGGGCCAGGTGAGGTCGGTGGCCGCGGCGGCGAGGCGGTCGGCTGCGTCGGGACGCTCGGCCCACGCCGCGACAGCGGGGGCGCACTGTTCGAGGTCCGCGACGACGTCATAGGTGTCTTCGGAGAGGACGGACTGGAACGTGCCAGGGTCGATTCCGGGTGGCGGTGCGGTTCCTGTACCGGGCGTGATAAGTACGGCCGCCATGCGCACCGAGCGGTTCCCCCTCCGTCGTAGAAGCTGTGCTCCATCACACATCGATTCCACGACGAGGATGCCACGCCACCTCGCTGGCGTGTGGCGGTTCCGCTATTCGTCTTCGAGGATGTCGTCCTCTTCGTCCTCGACCTCGCCACTGCCTCCGGCGTCGAGGCGCGGGGCGGCACTGACGCCCTCCAGGTAGCCGCGCGCACGTTCGGCCTTGGGATAGCGACGGACCATATCCCAGAATTCCGGACCGTGGTTCGGGATGATCAGATGCACCAGTTCGTGCATGAGGACGTAGTCGACGACCCACGACGGCATGCCGGACAGCCGCCGCGAGAGGCGGATGGACCCGGCATCGGGGGTACAGGAGCCCCACCGGGTGCGCTGGTTGTCGACCCACCGCACGCTGACGGGCTGGGCCAGCCCTTCGAGGTAGCGTTCCGCCAGCTCGAACGCTCTGGTCTGGAGGGCTTCATCGTCGGGGCGGCGGCGTTCCTCCCGCGCCTCCAGCCGCTCAAGCATGCGATCGACCCAGCGCTGCTCCTCGGCGCTGGAGAACGATGCGGGAACGAGGACGACCGTCTTGTCCCCATCGCGGTAGGCGGACACGGTCCGCTGGCGGCGAGGACTGCGACGTACCTCGATCTTCGTGTTCGAAGGCACAAAATCACGTTAGCTCAGAGTTGACGAACACCACAGACCGATGTTGCGGCTTTTTTGCCGTTCACCGCTGCAGGACCACGCGGCGAGGGGCGCGGAACCCTATGTGATCTCCGGCACCCGTCCTTCCCGCAGCCGCTTGCGGCACACCCCTCGAAGTGGCCACATCCGGCCATCCTGGCCGCCTTGCGCCACAACGGCGACGTGGCGTGGTAGCGCTGCGTTCGTCTGGCACAGCGGACGGGGCCGATGCCCCCGGGCTCCGCCGCGGGTCATCGGCCCCGTGCCGTCAGGCACTATCGCGTGCCACACGTGCCGTGCTCAGCGCCTCGTTCACCGGCCGTGTGCCGTCAACACAGGCGCGACCACCGTATTTCTATGAGCGCTCGTTCCGCACGCGCGCGCTCCCGCAGCTGGGCCCGGAGTTGGCGTGCTTGGAGACGGCTGCGCTGGCGGTCGTGCGTCTTCTCATCGACCGTCTTCTGCAATTGGACGAGTTCGAACAGCATGCTGAGTGACCTTCTTCTGGGTGTGGCGCGGTTCTCGCACCGCGATGAGGTGATGCGGGCAGTGGACCCGGCCGGGTGTGACCGGTGGACCAAGGGTCGTGGGCGCGGCTCAGGCCGCGACCGGCTGGGGGTTCTTCCGGGGACGGCCGCGCGGACGCTTGCGCGCGACGACCTTGCCGGCGACGAAAAGCTCGCCACCCCACACGCCCCACGGCTCCCGCCGCTCCAGGGCGTCGGCCAGGCACTGCTCCCGGACGGGGCAGGACTGGCAGACCGCCTTGGCGGCCTCCACATCCGCCGGGGCCTCGGCGAAGAAGAGGTCAGGCTCCCAACGACACGGAACCTCGGCCTCGCCGAGCCACGGAGTCTCCAGGACCGACGCGAGCATCGGTGTCCTCCCTGATTTCGTGTTGAACGCGGTTGGCGACATCTGCCTCCGGAGGTTCTTCCGGAGGGCGGGGCCAAGACTGCGTGCAACGCCGCGAGACGGTCCTCTCCTGGCGGGGAGACCGTCGATGCGGTGAAGCGAAACGGCCGCGGCCCCTTATGTGGGGTCCGCGGCCACGGGAGGAATCACCCGGCCTGGTGAGCTAGACCGGTGACCTCCGTGGACACTCCCCCACAGCGCCCTTGGGGCGCGGGGTGGTTGCTACTGCGGATGCGAGTTCGACGTGGCGGCGATCCGTGCCGGTGGCCACGAGGGCATAGATCTCCCCCGGACCCGGCTGGAACTCCCTCTGCGTCAGAGGCATCTGGACCGTGGCGGTCCGGCCTTCGACGTAACGGAGTTCCTGGGATGCGACGTCACCGTGCATGGCGGTGCCCCCGACAGCACTGATCGGGCCGAAGCCAACGCTCAGGCCGAACTGCAGAGTCTGCATGTTCATCAGATGGGACACCTCCTTCACGGTCGGGCCGACGGGATCTCTCCCGGGCCATTGCCTTCGTCGACGGATTAAACCCTAGAGGGTGGCGATCAGGACCGGCAACCTATTTTTGACCTGCGATGCTGGCCGAATCTGGCCGGAACTCACTGGGAATTTTCCGGGGGTTCGCGGGGTTTACCGCGCCATTTCGGCGGCACGTCGGCACGGACGCGCGCGACGCCGCGCGTCCGGTCCCGCCGCCTCCGCGACCTCGCGATGTGCGGCCGGTCAGGACTCCGGCCCGGACTCCGGGTCGGGAACGCGGATCAGCCCCTCCTGCACGACGCTGCACACCAGCTCACCCTCGCGCGTGAAGACCAGCCCCCGGGCGAGGCCGCGGGCGCCGACGGCGGTCGGGGTCTCCTGGGCGTAGAGCAGCCACTCATCGGCGCGGAACGGACGGTGGAACCACATGGCGTGGTCCAGGCTGGCCATGAAGACGCCGCGGTCGGACCGGCCGTGCCGGAGCAGGACGGTGTCGAGCAGCGTGGTGTCGGACGCGTACGTCATCAGGCACACGTGCAGGAGCGGGTCATCGGGCAGCTTGCCCTCGACGCGCAGCCACACGGGGTTGTCGAGGGTCCGCAGCGACGGGTCGCGCTCGACCTCCCAGGACAGCGGACCGACCGGCCGCAGCTCGATGGGGTGCCACCCGGCGAAGCGGGGCACCTTGCCGAAGGCCGCGAGCAGCCGGTCGCGCATGGTGGGGAGAGCGTCGGGTCCGGGAACAGCGGGCATCTCGGCCTGGTGCTCCAACCCCGGCTCGGCCAGGTGGAACGAGGCCGACAGCGTGAAGATCGGCTTGCCGTGCTGGATGGCGACGACCCGGCGGGTGGTGAACGAACGGCCGTCGCGCACCCGGTCGACCTCGTAGACGATGGGTACCGCGGGGTCGCCGGGGCGGATGAAGTAGGCGTGCAGGGAGTGCACGTGCCGGTCGGCCTGGACGGTGCGCCCGGCCGCGACCAGGGCCTGCCCCGCGACCTGGCCGCCGAAGACACGCTGCGGCCCCTCGTCGGGGCTGTTGCCGCGGAAGATGTTCTCCTCGATGCGCTCCAGGTCGAGGATGCCGAGCAGGGCGTCGAGCGTCTGGCCGCCCCGCCCTTCGTCCTGTGTGGCCGCGGCGCGCCGTTCCTCACCCATCCGGCTGCTCCCCCTCGTCCTCCCGATCCGCCTGGCCCGCCGCCGATAGGGCCGCAGGGGGCTCCTCGCCCGCGCACAGCGCCAGTACCGCCGCACCGTACCGCTCAAGCTTCACGGCCCCCACACCGGCTATGCGCGATAGCTGGGAGACGTCGCCCGGCACCCTTTCGGCCACCGCCTGCAGTGTGGCGTCGGTGAAGATGACATAGGGCGGCACCTTCTGCTCCTGGGCGGTCTCGCGGCGCCACGCCTTGAGCCGGTCGAGCAGCTCCTCGTCGTAGTCGGCCGGGCAGTCCAAGCACCGGGAGAGTTTGCGCTCAGCGGCCTCGATGAGGGTATTCCCGCAGATGCGGCAGTGCACGACCTTGGGCTGCTTGCGGCGCTCGGCGCGGCCGCTGGCGAGACTGGGCGACGCCGGGCGCAGGCCGTCGAGGAACCGCGAGGGCTTGCGGCTCTTGCGCCCGCCGGGCGAGCGCGCCAGCGCCCACGACAGCGCGAGGTATTCGCGGGCCCGGGTGACGCCGACGTAGAAGAGCCGCCGCTCCTCCTCGACCTGCTCGGACGACTCGGCGTAGACGATGGGCAGCATGCCCTCGGTCAACCCGACGAGGAAGACGGCGTCCCATTCCAGGCCCTTGGCCGAGTGCAGTGAGGCCAGGGTGACGCCCTCGAACTCCGGGGCGTGCTCGGTGGCCACACGGGCGTCGAGTTCGGCGACGAACTCCGCCATCCCGACCCTCTGCTTGCCTGCGCGCTCCGGCTCCTCACTCGCTCGATCGCCATCGCGTCGCGGCTTCGCCGCCGCCACGTCCTCGGCCAGCTGCGCCAGCGCCGCAAGCGACTCCCAGCGTTCGCGGGCCTGGCGGCCCTCGGGCGCGGTGTCGGTGAGCCCGAGCGGGGCGAGGATGTGCCGGACCGTGGTGATCAGCGGCTCGTCGCCGGCGCCTTGGCGCGCCCCGCGCAGCGTGTGCACGGCCTGCTTGATGACCGGCTGTTCGAAGAAGCGGGTGCCGCCGCGCACGGTGAACGGGACCCCGGCGTCGGCGAGCGCCTGCTCGTAGGCGGCCGACTGGGAATTGGTGCGGAACAGCACCGCGATTTCGCGGGCCGGGGTTCCGGACTCGATCAGCACGGCGATCTTGCGCGCCACCGAGGTGGCCTCGGCCGGTTCGTCGTCGTACTCGGTGTAGGTGGGGTCGGGGCCGTCGGGGCGCTGCGCGACCAGCTCCAGCCGGTGCTCGGCCGCTGCGCCGCGCGCGTGCTTCAGGGCGCCGTTGGCCACCCGGACCACCTGCGGGGTGGACCGGTAGTCGCGGACCAGCCGCACCACCGTGGCGTGCGGGTAGGCGGCGGAGAAGCGGGTGAGGTAGGTGGGTGTGGCCCCGGCGAACGAGTAGATGGTCTGGTTGGGGTCGCCGACGACGCACAGGTCGTCGCGTTCGCCCAGCCAGGCGTCGAGGAGCAGCTTCTGCAGCGGGTTGACGTCCTGGAACTCGTCGACCACGAAGTAGCGGTACTGGTCGCGGACGCGTGCGGAGATCTTCGGGTATTCGGTGAGCATCGCCGCGGTGAGCTCCAGCATCGACTCGAAGTCGAGCAGGTTGCGCTCGCGGCGCAGCTCCTCGTACTCCTCGTAGACGCGGGAGACGTCGTGGGCCGCCATGGGGGCGGTGCGCCCGGCCTTGACGACGGCCTTCTCGTAGTCGGTGGGGCGGACCTGGGTGACCTTGGCCCATTCGATCTCGGTGGCGAGGTCGCGCAGACCCGTGCCGTCGACCTGCAGGCCGCACGAGTGGGCGGCGTGGGCGACCACCTGGATCTTGCTGTTGATCAGCGTGGGCTTCGGCCCGCCGATGGCATCGGGCCAGAAGAAGGAGAGCTGACGCAGCGCGGCGGCGTGGAACGTCCGGGCCTGCACGCGCGGTGCGCCCAGGGCGCGCAGTCGCCCGCGCATCTCACCGGCGGCGCGGGTGGTGAAGGTCACGGCGAGGATCTGCTGCTCGGTGGCGACGCCGCTGGCGACCGCGTGGGCGATGCGGTGCGTGATCGCGCGGGTCTTCCCGGTTCCGGCACCCGCCAGGATGCACACCGGGCCGCGCAGGGCGCGCGCCGCCTCCAGCTGTTCGGGGTCGAGCCCTTCCAGCACGCGATCAGGATTCATGCATCCGCTCCCGGGACCATCCCCGCGGCGGGCGGGGAAGTAGGCGAACCTCTCGTCGACTCCGGCCACACGGCGCACCGCACGACCCTGCGGCACGCCGTGTCGCATCGGCCGCGCTCGGCCGTGTCAGCCTCAGTCACGCGGGTCAGTCTCTCAGGTCTCGGGCGGCGACGCGCCTATCACAGTATGGGGGAGCGCCGGGGCCGTCCCGCCACGCGCCGCGGGGCTGTGGACAGCGAATTTTGTCGCGACGGACGAGGTCGTGGACGAGTTGTCTCCAGAACCTGGCACACTCCATTAGTCCCGGCCGGTGGGACACTTTCCGGGAACCTCCGCCGACCGGCAAGCGTCCCACCAGCTGACATCCGAATGCCGGGGGGAAGCTCAGCGGGGTGTCCGGTGTTGGTAGTAGGCGGTGTTCCCGTTCGCATGGAAGAAGGAGACCTCCCTATGGCCACCCCGACCACCGCTCAGATCACCATGTACAGCACCCCCTGGTGCGGATTCTGCAAGCGGTTGAAGAGCCAGCTCGGACGTGAGGGGATCGCGCTCGACGAGGTGAACATCGAGCAGGACCCGGCCGCGGCCGAGTATGTGATGAACGTGAACGGCGGCAACCAGACGGTGCCGACGCTCGTGTTCGCCGACGGGACCGCCCTGACCAATCCGTCGCTCGCGCAGGTCAAGGAAAAGCTCGCGGCGCAGTCGTAGGTGTCCGGCCGTCGTCCGGCTCGGCCGGGGGGGCGGCCCGACGCCCCGGGCTAGGAGAGAGAACTGGGGGAAATGTACGTGAAGCCGCACAGCACAGTCAGTGGTGAGGAGTCCGCCGCGCTGATCCAGCGGACCCCGACGGGATGGCGGGTTCACGACGGCGAGGAGCTTCCCGACCTGCTCAACGCGATGGTCCTCGCCGATCTCCTGGTGGCCGAAGAGGGCGGGGCGGTGTCCGCGGGCACCGCTCCGCCGCGCGCCGTCGAGAACGGCTCGGAGGTCGAGCAGCTGCGCCTGACGGTGGCTCAGCTCCAGCACGCGCTGCACACCCGGGTCGTCGTCGAGCAGGCGATCGGGGTCCTCTCCGAACGCCACCAAGTGCCGCCGCGCCAGGCGTTCGAGCGGTTGCGCTCCGCCGCCCGGTCGCGCGGCCGCAAGGTCGCCGACCTCGCCCGCGAGGTGGTGCAGAGCAGCACCGACCCGCTCGTCCCCCTGCCCGACGAGCTCACGGCGAAGGGGGCGGTCGACAACGGGTCCGCCTAGAAGGGGGGCCGACCTGCGGGGACAGTGGCGGCTCGGTCGGGTACCGGCCGCGCCGACTCCCCTCGCAGCCACGGGCCAGGGCCCGCTAGCCCGGCAGTGCGCCGCCGTACCACTCCTCGATCAGGACGCGTGCGATCGACACCGCGCCGGGCAGGATCACGTCGCCGCTCTCCACCGCCGCGCGCAGCTCCTCCCGGCTGAACCAGCGCAGGTCGGAGAGTTCGTCGAAGTCGGTGCGCTCTGCCTCGCCGATCGCCCTCGCGAAGAACCCCAGCATCAGGCTGCGCGGGAAGGGCCACGGCTGCGAGGCCAGGTAGCGCGGCTCCGTCACGGCCACGCCGGCCTCCTCCGCGACCTCGCGGATGACGGCCTGCTCCAGCGACTCCCCCGGTTCCACGAAACCGGCCAGCGTGGAGTACCACTTCTCCGGCGCTTTCGGCGTGTGCCCGAGCAGGCACTGCTCGACGCCGTCGACCTCCCGGTGGACCAGCATGATCACGGCCGGGTCCATGCGCGGGAACTGCTCGGTGCCGTCCTCCTGGCAGATCCGCACGTGCCCGGATGAGGCGGAGCGCGTCGGGGCGCCGCAGACGGGGCAGAAGCGGTGCGTGCCGTTCCAGTTCACCAGGGCGATGGCGTGGGTGAGCAGACCGGCGTCGCGGTCGTCGAGCAGCGCCCCGACCTCGCGCAGGGAGGCGCGCCGCGTCCCCTCGACCTCCGGCAGGGCGCCCTCGCCGTGGGCGCTCAGCGCGAAGTAGGCGTGGCCGTCGCCGTCGACACCGAGCAGGTAGTGGTCCCCGTCGGGGGCGTCGTCCGGGGAGACGAAGAACAGGCGCGGTCGGTCGCCGACGGTCTCGACCAGCAGCCCGGACTGGCGCCCCGAGAGCGCCCGCCACCCGTAGGACCCCGGCTCCCCTGCCTCCAGGACCAAGACCCGCGTGGCGGGGTCGGCCCAGGCCTTGTCCAGCCATGCGGCATCGTTCCGCCGGTGCGCCGCCATATCGACGGTGCCCCGGGAGAGCGCGGGTCGCTTCGATGATCCTTGCATGCCGACCTTTCACAGGGTCCGAAGAACGGGAGAATGCGGGCTGGGGGCCGATCAGGGAGGGCGGCGGCCGGTCCGCCACCGCCCCGCCGACGGACCGCGTGAACTACATCGTCGTGCTTCTCCCCAGTTCGTCCCACAGGTAGGCGACGCTCTCCGCACCCTTGAGCAGGAGCGGGACCTCGACCTTCTCGTTAGGCGCGTGGATGCGGTCGTCGTCCAGGCCGACCGCCACGAACACCAGTGGGGCGCCGAGGATGTCGGCGATGTCGGCCTCGGGTCCGCTGCCGCCCTCGCGGGTGAACAGCACCTCGGTACCGAAGGCCGTGCTCATCGCGTTGCGGGCGGCGCGCACCGCGGTCGAGTGGATGTCGGACGCGCAGGCACGTACACCGGGCCCGGAGAACTCCACCTCGGCGCGCAGGCCGGGCGGGGTGTGCGCGGCGACGTACGCGCGCAGGCCCTCCTGAACGCGGAGCGGCTCCTGGCCGGGGACGAGCCGGAAGCTCACCTTGGCGTGGGCTGAGCGGGGCACGATGGTCTTGGACCCAGCGCCGGTGTGGCCGCCCCACATGCCGTTGATCTCGGCGGTCGGCCGCACCCAGACGCGTTCCAGGGTGCTGTATCCGGCTTCCCCGGCCGTGGCGGTGCTGCTCGCAGTGCGCAGCCACTCGGCCTCGTCGAACGGCAGCCGGGCGATGAGCTCGCGCTCCTCCGGGCTGATCTCCACGACGTCGTCGTAGAAGCCGGGGACGGTGACGCGGCCCTCGGCGTCATGCAGGCCGGACAGCAGGCCGGCCATCGCCTGCAGCGGGTTGGGGACGGCGCCGCCGAAGGACCCGCTGTGCAGATCGACCTCGGGGCCGTACAGGCTGATCTCGCAGTCGGTCATGCCGCGCATGCCGACGCACATCGAGGGGGTGTCGGCGGCCCACATGGTGGTATCGGAGATCACGACGATGTCGCAGGCGAGCCGGTCGCGGTGCTTTCTGAGCAGCTCGGCGAAGTGCGGGGAGCCGCTCTCCTCCTCGCCCTCGACGAGCAGCTTGATGGTGACGGGCGGGGCAGTCGCACCGGAGGCGGCCATTCCGGCGCGCAGGCCAAGCGTGTGAAAGAGCACCTGGCCCTTGTCGTCGGAGGCACCGCGACCGATGAGGCGGTCGCCGTCCTCGACGGGCGCGAACGGCTCGGTGCGCCACGCCTCGACCGGGTCGACGGGCTGCACGTCGTGGTGGCCGTAGATGACCACGGTGGGCGCCTGCGGATCGGCGGCAGGCCACTCGGCGAAGACCGACGGAAGTCCACCGGTCTCCCAGATCTCCACGGTCGGAAAGCCGGTCGCGGTCAGGTGCTCGGACAACCACTGGGCGGACCGCCGGACGTCGACGTGGTGGTCCGGGGCGGCCGATATGGAGGGAATGGTCAGCCATTCCTTCAGCGCGGCGACGAACTCGTCGCGGTGTTCTGCGATGTAGGTGCGCGCATCCATTGGCGGGCCGCTGTCCTTCCACGAAGCTGATGGGACTTCTATCGAGCCTAGACCCGCTCTCGCGCCTCCGCGCACGCTGTCTCCGCACCGCGGAGCCCGCCGGCCGCGGGGTCCGGCGGCGGGGCGGAGATCAGCCCGCGCCGCGCGCGTGCGGGCACCCCGCCGACGCGACCGGGGATCACCGTGGGGGAAAAGGTGAAGGAGCGGGTACCGGGCCGCGCCGCGAGCCGACGGCTCGGCCGGCCATCACGAACGCGCGCTGGGTGCTGCAAGTGGTACCCGCAGCGGGCATCACATCCGTGAACGGGCCGTACCGACGGGACACCGTGCCGCCGCGACGCTGAGCCGGGCGGTGGGCGTCGTCCTGCGAGGCGGCCGTGGCGAGTGGGGGTGATCACCTTGGGCGGCGACGCCGCTGCCCCGGTTCCTCCCCCGGGGACGCCGTCCGGCGGACCGATGGGGCGCCTGCGTGCGGCTGCCGTGCGGCTGGAGCGGGCCACACCGCCGAGCCGGGAGCGGGCGATCGACGGCCTGCGGGCGATCGCGATCGTCGGGATCGTTCTGGGCCACTGGATGGTGGCGGCGCTCGTAATCTGGCAGGACGGCGGGCTGCGTGCTTCCAGCCCGCTGCCGTCGCTGCCCTGGATCGGTCCGATCGGGTGGGGCGTGCAGCTGCTCGCCCTGTTCTTCCTGGTGGGCGGATACGTGTCCGCCCGCAGTCGGGGCAGGTCCGACTATCCCGCCTGGTTGAGCGCTCGCCTGTTCCGGCTGGGGCGGCCGGTGGTTCTGGTGACGGCGGTCTGGGGGGTGCTGCTGGTCGCCCTCCCCCTGCTCGGTGTCCCGCCCGTGACGGTGCGGACCGGTGCGGTGCTGGTGCTCCAGCCGCTCTGGTTCATCGGCGTATTCCTCCTCATCACGGCGCTGACGAAGGTGCTGTTCGCCGCCGACCGGCGCTTGGGCGCCGCGGCCGCGCTCATCCCCCTGGCCGTCGTCGCCCTGATCGACCTGGCGCGCTTCGGGCCGTGGGCCGCGGCGGTCCCCGACGGGGTCGGGTACGTCAACGTTGTCCCCGCCTGGATGTTCGCCTTCCAGCTCGGGATCGCCTGGGCCAACGGACGCCTCCGGCGCGCCCTCGCGCTCGCACTGGTCGTCGTCGGGACCGCCGGTCTCGTCGTGCTGGTGACGCGGCTGGGGTACCCGGCGGCCCCCATCGGGTATCCGGGGGCGGAGCGCTCCAACCTCAATCCGCCTTCGCTGTTCGTTCCCGTGCTGGCGATGGCGCAGATCGGCGTGGCGGTTCTCCTCCGCGACCGGCTGGACCGGCTGCTCCGGCGCCCGCTGCCGTGGGCCGGTATCGCCGTGCTGAACCTGAACGCGCTCACCGTCTTCTGCT
Source organism: Nocardiopsis rhodophaea (assembly GCF_039530945.1). Classification (NCBI taxonomy): domain Bacteria; kingdom Bacillati; phylum Actinomycetota; class Actinomycetes; order Streptosporangiales; family Nocardiopsidaceae; genus Nocardiopsis; species Nocardiopsis rhodophaea. The sequence goes on along the minus strand of NZ_BAAAPC010000027.1, from coordinate 38,308 downwards.
GGCACCTGACGGCGCTGTTCGTCGTGAGCGCGGCCGGGTCGGCCTGGGGTGTGGTGCCCGGCCTCACGTCGGTGCCCGACAGCGCGGGCTGGCTGCTCGCGCGGGTGCCCTGGCTGGTGCTGTTCGCGGCGGTGCTGATCCCCGTGAGCGCCGCGCTGCACCGATTCGAGCGGCCGTGGAGCGGGACACTCCTGGGATGCTGGCCCGTGCGGGTCGCTGTCGGGGCGGCCGCCATCGGGTACGCCTGGGCCGCGATCTTTCTGCTATAGGGCCCCATGCTGGGTACTACCTCCTCCAGCGAACGGCTGTAGGAGCCCCCATGATCGAACTTCCGAAGCGCGTCCGTGAGCACGCGCTCGGCATCACGCCCGAACGACTCCCCGCCTGCGTCTATGACCTGCCGCGGCTCGATGAGGAGATCCGCCGCCTCCGGGAGCGCCTCCCCTCGGCGATCGAGGCCCACCTGTCCCTGCACGATCCCCCACCGGGTATGGCCTCCGCCCTCGCCCCGCATGTCGCCGGGTTCGAGGTGTCCTCCTCCGCCGCCTTGCGGGGGCTGCGCCGGGAACTCCCGCGAGCGCCGGCGGCCCTGCGCGGCCCGGGAAAGGGGCCGGATGACATCGCCCAGGTCCTCACGTCCGAAGGGACGACGATCCACGTCGATAGCACCGGCGAGCTACGCCTGGTGGCTCACCGCGCCGAGCAGGCGCAGCGCACCGCCGACGTCCTCCTGCGCGTCGACCCGCCGACCGAAGACGGCGAACCCGACCCGGCGAGCAGCGGGGTCGGCGCCGGAATGGACCTCGCCGCCCTCGTGGAGTGCGCGGAGATCCTGCGGGCCGACGTGCGCGTCCGTCTGCGCGGGTTCAGCGCCGACATGCTGCCCGGCCTGGGCGCGACGGCGCTCGCCGACCGGGTCCGCCAGTTGATCCGGTGTCTGCGCCCGTGGGGGGAGATGTTCGGCATACGGGCCCCTCGATACGCGATCGGTGGCGGCGCCCTGGGCCAGCCCAGCACCGGCGAACCCGCGTTCGACTGGCAGGAGTACGGCGCGCTCCTGGCCGAAGCTCTCGTTCCCGGTGAGACATTGCAGGTCACCCCGGTTTCCCACCCGGGAGCCTGGTGCGGCTGGTACCTGACCCTCGTGCTGGATGTGAAGCGCAACCACGGGCATGCCTACGCCGTGGTGGCGGGCGGTGCGCGGGCGGCGGAAGCCGCGGTCGGCGAGGACGGCCGAGCGGCCCTCGGGGTGATACCCCTGGACGACAGCTGGGACCGTCCCTGGACCCGCCCCGAACTGGTGGACGAACCCGTGACGATCACGTTCCAGCGCTCCGGCATGGAGCAGGTGCTGGTGCGCGATGTCCACATCGACCGGCTGCGGACCGGCGACGTCCTCGCCTTTCCCTACCTCGGTACGGTCACGGCCGATAGCCCGCCGGCCGCCCCTCAGGTGCACTGCCTGACGCTCTGACACGCCACCGCCTCCCCGCGGCTTCCCCGGCCGGCGGCCGGGCGACGCGCGTGCGGCGGGACCGCGCCGGTGGCGGCCCTTCAGTCCGCTTCCGGCAGCCCCTCGATCAGGGCCGCCAGCCCATCGCCGTCGAGCAGGTCGGCCGGGCGGATCGTCTCCCCCGCGCGCACGTAGTGGAAGGCCGCGCGGACGTTGGCGAGGGGAACACCGGCCAACTCCGCCCAGGCGATGCGGTAGGCCGCCAACTGCACCGCGACCGCCGCACGCTCGCGCTCGTTGCCGGGCGGCCGCCCGGTCTTCCAGTCCACGACGTCGTAGTGGTCGTCGCCGCGGTCGTAGAACACCGCGTCCATGCGCCCCCGGACCAGGCGGTCACCGATGATGGTCTCGAAGGGGACCTCCACGTCCAGCGGGGTGCGCCCGCCCCACTCGCCCTCCTCGAAGCGGCGCTGCAGGTCGGCAAGGTCGTCGTCCACCTCCACGGCCGTCTCGTCGGCCGCGCCGGGCAGCTCGTCCGGCACCAGCAGGCTCTGTTGGCCGAACCGCTGCTCCAGCCAGGTGTGGAAGGCGGTGCCACGGCGGGTGTGCGGGGCAGGAGGGCGCGGCAGCGGTCGGCGGATCTGCCGGGCCAGCGTCGCGGGGTCGCGCGCCAGCGACACCAGGGACGACACCGACAGGTGCGCTGGAAGCTCCACCGGAATCGCGCCGTCCGCGGGACGGTCCCCGGCATCGCGGTGGGCCAGCAGCAGCTCGGTGTCGCGGCTCCACCCCTCAAGTCGGCGCCGCATCGCCGCGGGCATGTCGGCACGCTCTAGCGTCTCCAGCCATTTCCGGCCCTCGGCGTGACTACCGGCGGCGGCCCGAGCCACCAGTTCGGCGCCCTCGACCACCTCGCGGTACCGGCGCGCCGCGTTGCCCTCGTACTCCTCGGGTGGCTGCGGCCAGGGCACCGGTTCCGCCTCGGTGGTCTGCGGGTTGGTCTCGTCGTCGCCGGGTTGCGGAGCCCAGTGCGCCACGCCGCCCGCTCCCGCCGCGCACGCCTCGCGGATCTCCTCCAGGAACGGCGACGGGCCGCGCTTGCTCGCGCTGGCGCGCCCCCACCAGTGGCCGGTGCACAGCAGCGCGAAGGACGCGCGGGTAACGGCGACATAGGCCAGCCGCCGCTCCTCCATCAGGTGCCGGTCGCGGTCGGCCTTCCTGAACCGGACGATGCTGGGTTTGTCGACGTCGTCGAGCCGGGGAAGGCCCGCGGCGTCGCCACGCAGCGGGAACGGGAGCTGCTGCTCCTGGGTGAGCCACCCGCCGCTGGCCTTCGGCTTGGTCGGGAACAGCGGGTAGCGGCCCCCGGACAGCCCCGGCACGACGACCAGCGGCCACTGGAGCCCCTTGGCGGCGTGCACGGTCATCAGCTTGACGGTGTCGCTGCCGCCGACCCGCTCCCCCGGGTCCAGCCCCTTCTCCGCGTCCTCGGCGGCGCGCAGGTAGGCGAGGAACGTTCCGAGTGAGGGGTCCTCGCTGTTGCCGACGAAGCGCACCGCCGCGTCGACGAACGCGTCGAGGTCGGCGCGGGCCGCCATCGGGTCGCGGCCGGCCCGCGCTTGGACCTCGATGTCCAGGCCCAGCACCCGCTCGATCTCGGTGATCAGGTCGGGCAGGGGCTGGGTGGCCTGCCGGCGCAGTCCGCGCAGCTCCTCGGCGAGGGCGGTGAGCCGCTGGTAGCCGATGTCCGAGTAGCGATCGGCCGGGCCGAGGTCGTCGAGGGCGTCGACGAGGCTGCCGCTCTCAGCGGTCACATCAAGGACAGTCCGCCGCAGCAGCTCCTCTTCTGCGTCCTCGGCCGCCTCGTCCGGTTCCGCGGCGGACCCGCTGAGGTCGCGGCGGACCTCCCTGGCGAGCTCGGCGGCACGGTGGCCGAGCGCGACGAGGTCCCGCGGCCCCATCCGCCAGCGCGGCCCGGTCAGCAGCCGGGCGAGTTCGTTGCCCGCGTTGGCGTCGTGGATGACGCGGAGCGTGGCCACAATGTCGCGTACCTCGGGAACCGTCAGGAGCCCGCCGAGGCCCACGACCTCCACGGGGATGCCGAGCTCCTCCAGCGCCTCCCGCAGCGCGGGGAACTGGGAGCGCTTGCGGCACAGGACCGCCACGTCCCCGTACGTGATCGCGGCCCCGCCCTCGTCTTGGGGCCAGGGGTCCCCATCGGGGGCAAGGTGGCCTGGGTTGTTCAGCGCCTTCTTGATACGCGCGGCGATCCAGGCGGCCTCCTCCGTCTCGGTCCCGAACAATCCGCAGGTGACCTTGCCGCGCCCGCGCCGCGCCGCGCCGGGGTAGAGCACGGGGACGTACTCGGCTTCCTCCCGCAGGGGTTCGGAGAGCAGCTTGGCGGCCTGCAGGACGCGCTCGCCGTTGCGGAAACTAGTGGCGAGTCGGCGCACGGGGGCCGGTCGGCCCGGGGCCTCGGGAAAGTCCGTGGGAAAGCCGGTGAGGTTCCCGGAGCTCGCCCCGCGCCACCCGTAGATCGACTGGCAGGGGTCGCCGACGGCGGTGACGGGGTGGCCGTCGCCGAAGAGAGCCCGGAGCAGGAGCAACTGGGCGTGGCTGGTGTCCTGGTACTCGTCGAGCAGCACCACCCGATACCTGCTGCGCTCGATCATCCCGACCTCGGGGTGGCGCGTGGCGATACGGGCCGCCAGCGCCACCTGGTCGCCGTAGTCCATCACCTCGCGCGCCGCCTTGGCGTCGGTGTAGCGCTCGATGAGCGGCAGCAGCTGCTCGCGCCGACGCTGGGTATCGAGCAGGTCGCGGGTCTCCTTGAGCCGCTTGGGCAGCGCTTGGGCGCGCTCGGCCATCCATTCGCCGACGCCACGCACGTCGTCCGGGGTGCGCAGGTGGTCGGCCAGCTCACCGGCCAGTTCCAGCATCCGCCCGGTGACGGTGCCGGGGGTGACGGTGATGGCGTCCATGGGGCCGTCGTACTCCGCCACGATGCGGGCGGCGAGCTGCCAGGACTGGCCCTCGCTGATGAGCCGGGCGGTGGGTTCGATGGCCTCCCGCAGCGCGTGGTCGCCGACCAGGCGGGCGGCGTAGGAGTTGTAGGTGGAGACCATCGGATCGCCGTCGAGGACCTCGCTCGGCACCTGCTCGGTGGCGCGCAGCTGGTCGAGCCGCTTGCGGACGCGTTCGGCCAGCTCGGCGGCTGCCTTCCGGGTGAAGGTCAGGCCGAGGACGTGTTCCGGGCGCACGTGGCCGTTGGCGACCAGCCAGACCACCCGTCCGGCCATGGTCTCGCTCTTACCCGAGCCCGCACCGGCCACCACCACGCTCGGCCCGAGAGGGGCGGAGATGACGGCGGCCTGTTCGGCGGTCGGCTCGGGCTGCCCCAGCAGTCGGGCCAGCTCGGCGGGCGTCAGCTCGCGGCGGGGGAAGGCCGCGGCCTCTTCGGTCAGTTCCTGGGTCACGTGCACGCTCTTTCCGGATGTTGAGAACGTCTCCCGGTGATCACGGGCAGACGATCGCTCCCGCCGGTCCTGTCCCGCCAGTCCCCGTGATCACCGAGGGAAAGGTCCGGGAGGCGACGCAGCTCAGGGGTAGTCACACGCGTTTTCCTTCGTCGTGGGCGGGGCAACTGGAGCGGACCGGGCAGGAGTCGCAGTGCGGGTTGCGGGTGGCGTCGAAACGCGACCCCGACATGCCGTCGGCGACCTCGCGCACCAGGGTCCGCGACCACTCGGGGTCGGGATCCGCTTCCAGCGGCGGCTGCCGCTGGTCGCGCGCCTGGTTCTTCAGCGCCGCCTTACCGACCTGGACGAGCTCGGCGCCACCCGGAGCGGTCAGGCCGAACTGGGCGAACGCCGACTCCAGGACGGCGAGCTGGTAGACGCCGAGCTGCGGATGGCGGGCGAGCTCGTCGTCCTTGGGGCGGCCGCCGCCCGTCTTGATGTCGACGACCACCGCCCGACCCTCGGCGTCGCGCTCCAGCCGGTCCACGCGGCCGGTGATCTCGATGCCGTCCAGCTCGACCTTGAAGCCCTCCTCGGTGACGACGAGTTCCCGCTCATTGCGCTCGTGCCAGGAGATCAGCTTGCGCACCATCTCGTCGGCGCGCTCGCGTTCCTTGCCCGCGTACCAGAGGCCGCCGAAGTCCAGTTCCGACCAGATGCCGTCCATCCGGCGCCGGATGTCGTCCATGCTCGCGCCCTCGGCGACGAGGACGGCGACCGCGTGCACGATACTGCCGAGTGCCGACGACATTTCCATGGCCGAGGCACCGGCCGCGCTCTCCAGAAGCCAGCGGAGCCGACAGGTCGTGAACTTCTCCACCTGCGACGGCGACACCCGGATCGTGCTGTCCTCGTCCACCAGCGGGCGGTCATCGGAGAACGGGGTGAGCGCGTACCACTCCGAGGGATCGGCTCCGCGCACACCCTCCGCCGCGAGCCGTGCGAGGTGCGCGGCGGCGGCGCGTCGCAGGGGGGCCTGGCGGGAGGGGTCGGTGACAACCGAGCGGAGGTCGGCCACAAGCGCGGGCAGGGAAAGCCAGCGGCGGCCCGTGTTCACACGCTCGGGCGCGCCGACCCCGAGTTCGTCGAGGAAGCGCGACGGGCGCTCCTCGGTGTCGTCACCACCGACGGCGGTGACGACGAGCGTACGCCGCGCCCGGGTGACGGCCACGTAGAACAACCGCCGCTCCTCGTCGAGCAGCTTGGACGCCACAGCCGCCCCAGAGCTGTCGGCGAACCCCGTGACCGTGTCGACGAGTTGCTCCACGCCGAGCAGCGACCCGCGCAACCGCAGGTCGGGCCAGTGCCCCTCTTGGACACCGGCGACCACGGTCAGGTCCCACTCCAGCCCCTTGGAGCGGTGCGCGGTCAGGATCCGCACCGACTCCCCCTCGGGGGCCCGTTCGGCGAGGGTGTCGGAGGGGATCTCCTGGGCCTCCAGGTCCTCCAGAAAGCCGGCGGGGGACCCCGGCGGTAGCCGGTCACAGTAGCGTGCCGCGCTCTCGAACAGCGCGACGACGGAGTCGAGGTCGCGGTCGGCCGCCGCTCCGCGCCGCCCCCCGGCCTGGCTGGCCTTGAGCAGCCGGTCGGCCAGACCGCTGGCGCGCCAGACCTCCCACAGCACGTCCTCGGCGCTGGCACCCGCGGCGGCGCGGTCGCGAACCAGCTTCAGGTGGGCGGCCACCCGGACGGCGGGAGCAGCGATCTCGGGGTCGACCAGGGTCAGCTCCCGCGGATCGAGCAGGGCCTCGGCCAGCAATGTTCGCGAAGGCCGCGGGCCGCGTTGTTCCGCGCCGTCACCTCCGCCGGCCCCATCGACGCCCTCGACGCCCCCACCGGGGTGCCCGCCCGCATCGAGTGCACTGGCCTCGGCGACCTCGCTCGCCCACTGGCTCGCCGCTGTATACGGCTCCTCGCGCTCACCATCTCCCTCGACTCCACCGCCGACACCCATCAGCCTCCGGCCATCAGGGTCGACGCCTCCGCTCGCTCGACGGTTCGCGGCTCCGCACCCCCCCTCGCGCTCACCATCTCCCTCGACTCCACCGCCGACACCCATCAGCCTCCGGCCATCAGGGTCGACGCCTCCGCTCGCTCGACGGTTCGCGGCTCCGCACCCCCCCTCGCGCTCACCATCTCCCTCGACTCCACCGCCGACACCCATCAGCCTCCGGCCATCAGGGTCGACGCCTCCGCTCGCTCGACGGTTCGCGGCTTCGGTGTCCAGCCGGAGCCGTCGCAACGCCCGCCTCAAGCGGCGCAGCCGGACGGCGTCAGCGTCACCGAAGGCGCTGGTCAGCAGCTCGTGTGCGGTGTCGTCGTCCAGGGTGTGGGGGTAGAGCGCGCAACGGAGGAGCAGCAGAAGCGGGCGCACCAGCGGTTCGGCGGCCAGCGGGAGCTCGTCGCCGCCGACCGCCACCGGAACCGACGCGGCGGCGAGCGCGCGGCGCAGCACGGGGATCTGGCGGGTGGCCGAGCGGACCAGAACAGCCATCCTGGACCACGGGACGCCGTCGACCAGGTGCGCGCGGCGCAGCGTATCGGCGATGACGGCCGCCTCCTGCGTCGGGCTCTCCGCCATGAGCACCCGCACCTCGCCCTCCGGAGTGCCGGGGGCCGGGGCAAGGGCGCGGTGGGCGTTGACCGGGCCGCCGCCCGGGGCCGGTGCGGCGGGCAGGCGGCGGGCGGCCCCGCGTGACGCGGCGAGCAGGGCCGCCCCGCTGCGGCGACAGGTCTGGAGCGCGACGACGGGGGCGGGGGCGCCCGCCATGGTGGGGAAGCGCTGCGGGAACTCCAGGATTCCGCGCACGTCGGCGCCCCGGAAGCCGTAAATGGACTGGTCAGGGTCGCCCACGACAACGAGGTCGCGCCCGTCCCCCGCGAGCCCGCGCAGCAGTTCCTCCTGGGCGGGGTCGGTGTCCTGGTACTCGTCGACGAACACGACTCCGCGGGCGGCGCGCTCGCGCGCCTGCACGCCGGGGTCGGCGAGCAGATTCGCGGCGACGCGGACCAGCTCGGCGTAGTTGAAGGTGGGCATCGGCGCGATATCGAACCGCCCCGTATAGCGGTCCAGGAAGTCCCCGACGGCGACCCAGTCGTCACGCCGGAACTCGCGGCCGAGCCGGTCCAGGTCGGCCGACCCGAGGCCGCGTTCCTGCGCGCGCATCAGGAAGTCACGCAGCTCCTCGGCGAACCCGCGGGTGCGCAGGGCCGGGCGCAGCCGCTCGGGCCACATGGGCGCGCCGTCGTCGGCCTCTCCCGCCAGCAGCTCACGCATCTCCATGAGTTGCTCGGGGCCCGACAGCAGGCGCGGCGGCAGATCCCCCTGACGCTGGAACTCGCGGCGGATCAGGGCGTAGGCGTAGCTGTGGAAGGTGAGCGCCAGCGGTTCGCGGGTGGTGCGGCGCAGCCGGGCGGTGATGCGTTCCCGCAGTTCCTGGGCCGCCTTGCGGCTGAAGGTCAGGACCAGGACCCGCGACGGATCCACGCCCCGGTTCTCGATGCGGTCGACGACCGCCTCGACGATCGTCGTGGTCTTCCCCGTGCCCGGCCCCGCGAGGACCAGCAGCGGGCCGCCCTTGTGGCCGACCACGCGCTGCTGGTTCTCGTCCAACGCGGGCGGCGGCGTCTCGTGATGTACACGACGCACGAGGCGGTATGGGGAGGAGTTCACCCCTCCTAGTTCACCAGATGCTCGCGACCAACAGAGGCACTCCGCCAACTGTCACGACACACCGTCCCATCGCGCCGCACGCATATCGACGCGGTGGCCGCCGGAACGGAGCGGGGTGGCCTCGGCGGCGTAGTGCTCGCGGGCGCGGACCTCGTGGCCGGGTGGCGGGGTGCCGTCGGTGCGCAGGACGCGCCACCAGGGAACGCCGCCTCCCCAGGCCGACATCACCGCGCCGACCTGGCGCGGGCCGCCCTCGCCCAGGTACTCGGCGATGTCGCCATAGGACATCACCTTGCCCGGAGGAATGCGTTCGACGATGTCCAGGACGCGTTCGGCGTACTCGTCGGGGTGGGAGTCGGGTCGGGCCATGCCCCGACCCTAGCCAGTGGTCTCGCCCACCATGCCGGGGCCGCCTCCTCACCTCCGTTGGTCTGGGAGATACCGGGGTAATGCCGGGCGATCATGACCCCGGTATCTCCCAGACCAGCGAAGGGACGGACGGCACCTGTGGTGACGGCTCGGTGTGGGCAGGCCTCATGTCCGGGCGGTTCCGTGCGCGCCCGCTCCGCGTGCCAGGTGGGAGGGCCTGCCCCTGCGGTGCGCCCTGTTCGCCATCGGCAGGTCGACGGCTCCGACCGCGGCGATCACGACTCCCAGAATCCACGCCGTCCATGCCCCGGCCGCGACGTCGGCGAAGCCGACCAGCCACGGGGAGAGGAACATGAACGCGCCCAGGACGATCATGACCGCCTCCGAGGCGATCAGCCCGGGGCGGGTGATCGACAGGACCGCGGCGAGCACGGTCAGCAGGCCGGTCAGGTAGAGGGCGAGCATGGGGGCACCCACCATTCCGTGCCAGGCGAAGCTGATCGCGGCGGCCACGCCTGCGGCCACGGCGACCCAGTCCTCCCAACGCCCCGTGATCTTTATGCCCCTGATCTTCATGGAGCACCTCCCCCGACGGGCGGTTCTGCGTCGGCATTGGATTTGTTGTTCGTACCCAATGCGACCTGGGTCGCAACCAGGGCTGTCGCGGGCTGCCCGGGTGAGGCCGGCGCGAACCGCGTGGCGGAGAACGTTCTGTCAAGCGGCGCCGATCGGCCCGAAGACTTCCGAACACGGCGAGGGCCGCCGCGCAGCCGTGGCTTCGCGGCGGCCCTCAGAACCCCGATGCCGCGGACCCCGCCCGGGAGCGGGGCCGCGGGCCTCGCGGCTAGTAGGTCGGCAGGCTCGGGTCGATCTGATGCACCCAGGACAGCACACCGCCGCCCAGGTGGACGGCGTCGCTGAAACCGGCGCCCTTGGCCGCCGCCAGGGCCTCGGCCGAGCGGGCTCCGGACTTGCAGTGCAGCACGAGCTTCTTGTCCTGCGGCAGCTTGGCGAACGCCTCGCCGTTCAGGAACTCGCCCTTGGGGATCAGCACCGCGCCGGGGATGTTGACGATCTCGTACTCGTTCTTCTCGCGAACGTCGACGAGCTGGAAGTCCTCACCGTCGTCCATCATCTTCTTGAGCTCGGCGGCCGTGATGGTGGACCCGGCGGCGGCCTCCTCGGCCTCGTTCGACACCGCGCCGCAGAACTCCTCGTAGTCGATCAGCTCGGTGATCGTGGGGTTCTTGCCGCACAGCGGGCACTCGGGGTCCTTGCGGACCTTCACCGACCGGTAGCTCATCTCCAGGGCGTCGTAGATCATCAGCCGCCCGACGAGCGGGTCACCGAACCCGGCCAGCAGCTTGATGGCCTCGTTGACCTGGATGGAGCCGATGGACGCGCACAGCACGCCCAGCACGCCGCCCTCGGCGCAGGAGGGGACCATGCCCGGCGGCGGGGGCTCGGGGTACAGGCAGCGGTAGCAGGGGCCGTGCTCGGCCCAGAAGACCGACGCCTGGCCGTCGAAGCGGTAGATGGAGCCCCAGACGTACGGCTTGCCCAACAGCACGCAGGCGTCGTTCACCAGGTAGCGGGTGGCGAAGTTGTCCGTGCCGTCGACGATCAGGTCGTAGGGCTCGAAGACGCGGAACGCGTTGTCGGAGTCCAGGCGCTCCTCGTGCAGGACGACCTCGACGTTGGGGTTGACCTCGCGGATGGAGTCGCGGGCCGAGACGGCCTTGGGGCGGTCGACGTCGCTCTGCCCGTGGATGATCTGACGCTGCAGATTGGACTCGTCCACCACGTCGAAGTCGATGATGCCGAGCGTTCCCACCCCGGCTGCGGCCAGGTAGAGCAGAGCGGGCGAGCCGAGTCCGCCGGCACCGACGACCAGCACCTTGGAGTTCTTCAGGCGCTTCTGTCCGTCCATGCCCACGTCGGGGATGATCAGGTGACGAGAGTAGCGTCGCACTTCGTCGACGGTCAGCTCGTCGGCTGGTTCGACCAGCGGCGGCAGCGACACAGCGGCTCCTCGATGTTCCTCGATGGCGTCACGCCCCCTCGGCGTCGTCCGCCGGACGTGCCTGGGGATGGGCACGTGACGTGCTTCCTCTCATACCCAACCTACGGGGTGGGGTTTGGCATTCCCACCCCGGGGACGTCTTCTCATCAGCGCCCGCGTGGACGCCCCCACCAGCACCCTCGTCGGCACCCGCCATCGACGCGGCCAGAAACGGACGCATTTCCCGTGCCACCCGCTCGGGCTGCTCCTTCATCGGCACGTGCCCGGTACGCGGCATCAGCACCAGCCGGTTGTTGGGGAAGGTGGCGGCGGCCCGCAGGGCCATGCGCGGGCGCACGAACTTGTCGCCGATGCCGTAGATGAGCAGCGTGGGCCGATGGATCGCGGCGGCCTGACGCCACAGCGCACGGGGTCCGCGTCGCAGGTACTCGGCGACCAGGCCGCGCAGCGACCCGAGCGTCGCCGCGTGCGCGTAATCGTGGGAGTCCCGTTCGCGCTCGGCCTCCAGTTCTTCCAGCACGCGCTTCGCGGGCGCCGCGGTGGGATCGTAGAAGGTGGCGTCCAGCAGGCTCTGCACCCGCACCTCCGGCGGGCGGCTCTGGATCCGTGTGTAGGCCCAGGGTCCGATCACCGGCACCAGCGCGCCCGTCATCTGCACCGGGATGAGCCGGGGCAGGAGGTCCGGCAGCGCGGGCGAGATGAGGGTGAGGCTACGCACCAGCTCCGGGTGCTCGGCGGCCAGCCGCACGGCGACGGTGGCGCCCAGGGAATTGCCAACGAGGTGCACCGGGTGTTCGCCGGAGCGAACCAGGTCGCGGATGACAGCGGCGTGCGCGTCGACGCCGTAGTCGAGGTCGGGTGGCGGCGGCGACTTCCCGAAGCCGGGCAGGTCCGGCGCATCGGCGGTTGACCCCTGGGACAGTGCCCCCATGAGGTCGGTCCAGTCGGTGGAGGCCCCGCCCAGGCCGTGCACGTACACCATGCGGCCGAGCGCCCTCTCGGCGGCGCCGCCGTAGTCAGCGTCATCGGCGCGCTCGACCGCGCCGCCGACGCCGCCCACATCCCGGCGGACGAAGATCCGCCGTTCGCCGAGTCGCCGGAACACCCCCGGCCACGCCTCGATCGGTTCGGCCATCACGCCTCCGTCGCGTTCGCTCTTCATCACGACTGTACGCATCTGGACCCTTGCAGTGTGGGCCAATCACAGACCGGGGCTTTCCCGTGTCGTTGGACACATCGGGGTAGCGTGAGGGCGAACCCAGTGCAATGCCCGGTGGAGTGAGCAGGGAGGGCGACCGTGACATCCCAGCCTCGGCAGCAGGCACCGGACGACGAGGACTACGAGGCCCCCGTGGAGGCCCCGGAAGCCGACGTCGCGGAGCAGCACGCGGACATCACCGAATCGCCCCAGGCACCGGACGACTGGCTGGAGCGCGGCGGCGTCGAGCGCGGCACCGAGGTGCCCGAGGCCGACGCCGTCGAACAGCACCAGGAAGTGGGCGACGACGAGGACGAATACCGCTGACGCGCGATAACGCTGCGAATACGACGACTCCAGGTCTGGCGGCCCCGAACCTACGCATGGGTAAGATATGGGGACACTCGCCGAGTCAACGTCGCGGCTGGTCCCAGCCCCGACGATGAGTCGACGGTCCGCATTCACGCAAACAGCGGCGCCCCTCGCGCCGCACGGAAATTCGGAGGGTATTGGGTGTGACTGCTCCTTCAGACGCGCGCCCGCGGGGGGCCCGGCTGCCCCGGCTGCAGCGCCGGAAGCAGCTGCTGGCCGCGGCCCAGGAGGTGTTCGTCGCGCAGGGGTATCACGCCGCGGCGATGGACGAGATCGCCGAACGCGCCGGTGTCAGCAAGCCCGTTCTCTACCAGCACTTCCCCGGCAAGCTGGAGCTGTACCTGGCGTTGCTGGAGCAGCACTCCGAGTCGCTGGTCGAGAAGCAGCGCGAGGCGCTGGAGAGCACGGACGACAACCGGCAGCGCGTCACCGCCAGTTTCCAGGGCTACTTCGACTTCGTGTCCGGCGAGGGTGAGGCGTTCCGCCTTGTCTTCGAATCCGATCTGCGTAACCTTCCCGCTGTCCGGGAGAAGACCGAGCAGACCCTGCAGCGCTGCGCCGAACTCATCGGCGAGGTCATTCGTCAGGACACCAGCATCTCCGATGACGAGGCCAATCTCCTCAGCATCGCGCTGGTCGGCATGGCCGAGACCAGTGCGCGCTACTGGATCAGCAACTACGGCTCCATCCCCAAGGACGCCGCGGAAAAACTGGTGGCCCGACTCGCCTGGCGTGGCATCAGTGGCTGGGACCTGACCCGCAGCTGACGCCGCCCCCACCGCCGTGCGGCCTGGTAATCCCGGCACAATACGGAGGTATACGACCGACCAATTCTGGCGGTGTCCGGCTCTTGGTCGCGCCGTTACGATTGCTGGTCTCCCAGACGGGGAATCGCGGTACTGAGATGCGATTGGACCACCTTCGCCCCGGGTAGCCGCGTTGCTTCCCGGTCGACGGAACCCCACGGGGGGACCTCATGGACATCGAACAGGGCCTTACCGAGGCGTGGAGCGCGGTAGCGACCTTCGCACCGCTTCTCGCCATGTTCCTGGTAATCCTGGTCATCGGTTGGATCATCGCGAAGTTCGTCGGCCGGATGGTCGGCAAGGGGCTCGCCCGGGTCGGCCTCGACCGCGGACTGGAGCGCAGCGGCGTCGGTGAGTACTTCGAGCGCAGCCGCTACGACGCCAGCGAGCTCTGCGGAAAGATCGTGTACTACGTCGGTCTGCTCATCGTGCTGCAGCTCGCCTTCAGCGTGTTCGGTCCGACCAACCCGATTACCCAGCTGCTCGATAGCGTCATCGCCTGGATTCCGAAGGCCGTCGTGGCGCTGGTGATCGTCGTGGTGGCCGGCATGATCGCCAAGGCGGCGCGCGACATCGTCTCCGGCGCGCTGGGCGGTCTCAGCTACGGGCGCTTCGTGGCCAACCTCGCTGGCATCTTCATCATGGCGCTCGGTGTCATCGCCGCCCTGAACCAGGTCGGCATTGCCACCACGGTGACCCAGCCCGTCCTGATCGCCGTACTGGCCACGGTCGGCGGCATTCTCGTCGTCGGTGTCGGCGGCGGAATGATCAAGCCGATGCAAGAGCGGTGGAGCCGCTGGCTCGACAGCGCGGAGCGGGAGACCACCGCGGTGATGCGCGAGGACGGCACCTACCAGGCCGGGCGCGCCGACGCGATGCGCAAGGGAGGAGCCCCCGCGCAGGCGGCGTCCGAGGAGCGGCAGACTCCGGCGACGCACGGCCCGGCGATGGGCGAGGAAGAACGGGGCGGCGAGCAGGGCCGTTCCACGCAGGAGTGACCCATGGCGGCCTGAGCGCCGCTCCAGGGCCGAGGGATTAGAGCAGTTCTTCGTCGCGGACCTCATCGCGGGCGAGGCGGTCGATGCGGCGCACGATCAGCGCCAGCGTCGCGAAGATCGGCACGAAGCCCAGCCAGAACACGATGGTCGACCAGCCGGTCAGCACCATGACCGCCAGTGCGACCACGATGATCAACGCGAAGAGTGAGAAGTCGACGCGATCCCGGTGGATCAGGACGCCGATCGGTGGGCGCGCCGCCCCGTGCCGGCCGCTCCTCATGCGTTCTTCCTTTCTCACGGTCCGCGTCGGACCGCATCCTTCGCTCCCGAGGGGGATCGCGGTCAGGTCTGTCGAGTCGGGTCCATGCCGGAGGCATCCTGCCACGGAATGGAGACTCAGGAGGCCACCGTGCGGCGGCCGCCCCAGGTATGGCTTAGCGTACGCCCAGTCAGGGCGTTCGCGAGATCACTTCTCGATCACCGCGCGGGTGGGGCGCGGTCGGCGTATCCGCCGGCGGCCAAACCAACCTAGCGGACGAAGCCGTGTTCCTTAGCCAGACGGCACACAGCCAGCAGCCGGAGGGTCTCCCAGTCGTACCCGGCCGAGTCCGAGTCCCAGCCGCGCTCGCGGCAGCCGTCGATGAAACCGTGCAGGTAGCGGGTGAGGCTCTGGAGCGTCACCTCCGCGCCGTCCCGCGTGATCGACTCGCACACCGCGGCAGCGTGCTGGTCCAGCTCAGCGATCATCCACGGCTCGGGGTCAGAACTCAGCGGGCCGAAGACGTCGAGCTCACGGGAGAGCCGGACCAGCGGGCCCTCCGCGAAGAATTCACGGGGCATAGCTGGTTACCTCAGGGAATGAGAACAAAAGGGAACGCAACAGACTATATACGAATATGCAATGAAATCAGCTAGGCCGTGACTGACCACACACCCCTTCTGACCTGGGCCGACTCCCATCTCGGCGGGAGGTTCGCCACGGGATCGCCGAGGGCGCCGGGAACGTCAGCCGTTGAGGCCCATGGCCTCCAGGCGGGCCGAGTGCGCTTCGGTCAGCTTGGCGAAGACCCGGCTCACCGCCGCGAGGTCAGAGGATGCCCCCTCGCTCCCGCCTTCTCCCTCGCCTGTGTCAGCGCCCCGCGGAGCGAGCAGCGCCGCCAGCTCCACGCGCTGGGCCGCGACGATCTGAGCCTGGCTCAGCGCCTCACCGACCAGGCGGCGCGCCCACAGCGACAGGCGTCCACCGAGCTTGGGATCGTCCTCGACGGCCGCGCGGACCCGCGCGGCGATGATCTCCCCGCGCCCGGTGTCGGAGACCACCTCAGCGACCAGCGCGCGCGTCCGGTCATCGGTCTGGTCGGCGATGTAGCGGTAGAAGTCACCGGCGATGCCGTCGCTGACGTACGTCTTGACGAGGCTCTCCAACCAGCTCTGCGGCTCGGTGCGCGCATGCCACGCGTTAAGCGGCTCGACGAACGGCCGCATCGCCGCCTCGGGGTCGACTCCCAGCTCCTCCAGGCGGTCGCGCAGCAGCTTGTAATGCCCGTACTCCGTGGCGGCGATACCGGCCAGCTCCCCCTTGGCCGCGAGGTCCGGGGCGAGCCCGGCGTCGTCCGACAACCGGAAGAAGGCCACCAGCTCGGCGTAGGCCATCATGGCCAGCAGATCGATCACACCTCGGCCGGGCTTGTCGTCGGGGTCCACCGGAGTGGTGTCGGAGGCAGCACCGTTGGTCATGCCGCACAGATTAGCGCCCGTGCGGGGCGCACCGGCCCTCCGGGATTATCCGTGCCCCGATCCGTGTTCCCGTTGTGGAGCTTTCCAGAAGCTGTGGACGGTAACGAAAACACGGTGCGCTGCCGTCCCGCGCATGTGGTACGGACTCCTATATCCGGCCGCCGGACCTACAGGTTAGACTCATGACCAGTGACCGGCCGCTGCCGGTCATCGCGCGGAGTCCCCCCGGCGCACCTCGATCGCGGAGAGACGTGAAACGTGGCGCCCGCAGACGGCGTCTCGGGGCACGGGCCCACGGCCCGGTGTTCTCCGCCGCGCACCATGACAATCACGCGCGATGGCGACCGGAGGAGGGGGCCGGAGCGCGGAAGACAAGTACAGCGGATGGCTTGCGTGCACTGACCATGAATCCGTGTCCCGCGGCGGCGACGCCGCGGCCGCCGACCAGGCCGCGCCGAGGCACCGGATCGCTCCGGGCCCTCGCGCCGCGCCGGATTCGTCCCCGCCTGGCATTCGGGGACCCGCACGAGGAGCGACACATTCTGCTCGCCGCGCCGCGAGCCGTCCGCGTCAGCCGGCCGCATTGCGATGACAGGCCCGCCCAGATGGAGGCATGAGCCCTGACAACCACAGACTCGACCAACGAACCCCGACAGACGTTCCGCGATATCGGTGTCAGCACCGAGATCGCGGACGCACTCGAAGCCGAAGGGATCGTCGATCCCTTCCCAATCCAGTCCCTGGCCCTTCCGCTGGCCCTGGCCGGTTCCGACATCATCGGCCAGGCCCGGACCGGCACCGGCAAGACCTTCGCCTTTGGCCTTCCCCTACTCCAGCTCGCACAGAGCAGACCCGGTGAGTCCAAGCGCCCGCGCGCGCTCGTCGTCGTGCCGACGCGCGAGCTCGCCATCCAGGTGGCCGCCGACCTCACCACGGCCGGGAAGCGCACCGGCAGCCGCATTCTGACCGTCTACGGCGGCCGGGCCTACGAGCCGCAGATCGACGGGCTGAAGGCCGGCGTCGACGTCGTCGTCGGTACCCCGGGCCGCCTGCTCGACCTTGAACAGCAGAAGCACCTCAACCTAGCGGGCGTCCAGGCGGTCGTGCTCGACGAGGCCGACAAGATGCTCGACCTGGGCTTCCTGCCCGATATCGAGCGGATTTTGACGAAGATCCCGGACGAGCGCCAGACCATGCTCTTCTCGGCGACCATGCCGAGCGAGATCGTGTCGCTGTCGCGCAAGTACCTGAGCCGTCCCACCCACGTGCGGGCCGGAGACGACAACGAACCGGGCCAGACCAGCATCGGCGACATCGAGCAGTACGTGTACCGGACGCACCAGATGGATAAGCCGGAGATGCTGGCGCGGCTGCTGCAGGCCGAGGGCCGTGGCCTGAGCATGGTGTTCTGCGAGACCAAGCGCGCCTGCGACAAGGTCGCCACGGCGCTGGAGGGGCGCGGCTTCGCCGCCGCGGCCGTGCACGGCGGTCTCGGGCAGAGCCAGCGCGAGCGCGCGCTGCGCGCGTTCCGCAACGGCAAGATCGACGTGCTGGTCGCCACCGACGTGGCTGCCCGCGGCCTCGACGTTGACGACGTCACGCACGTCGTCAACTACGAGTGCCCCGAGGATGAGAAGACCTACACGCACCGCATCGGCCGCACCGGCCGCGCTGGGCGCTCGGGCACAGCGGTCACCTTCGTCGACTGGCGGGAAACCGCGCGCTGGAAGCTCATCAACACCGCGCTCGACCTGCCCTTCCCTGAACCGGAGGAGACCTACTCCACCTCGCCGCACTTCTTCGAGGACCTGAAGATCCCCGCGGGCACCAAGGGGACGCTGGCCAAGGAGCAACGGGAGCGCGCCGGGCTCCAGGCCGAGGAAGTCGAGGACATCGGCGAGACCGGGAAGTCCCGCAACGAGGAGGACCGCCCCGCGCACGGCCGTTCGCGCAACCGCCGCCGCACCCGCCGCAAGCCGTCCGGCGACGGTGGGCGCGCGGCCGCCAGTGCCGAGCGCAGCGAGAAGAAGAGCGGCGAGGGGGCCGACAAGCCCGCCCCGCGTCGCCGCCGTCGCCGCCGCACCCGCAGCGGCGTGGACGTGAAGAAGGACCAGGACTAGCGGTTCTTTGCAGTCGCCTGAGAGGGGCCGTGGACGTGCCAGGCCGGTCGGCGGTGCGTGCGCCGGGACCGGCCGATGCCATCGGCCACGTCGGCGATGCACGGCTTCGACCGGCATCGCGCCGCGTCGGCCCCTTGGAGAAGCCCCGGCCCCGGATGATTCCGGACGCTGGGGCATCGTCGGCTCGACGGCCCCGGCCAAACCGTGCCAATGTCGACGAAATCCGGGGCCAGCGGACACCCCACCAGGTGGAGGAGATCGTCTAAGGTAAACCGTCGTGAGTACACCTCGGTTTCTGGACCTTCCGCCTGGTGTCCGGCGGATCGATGTCCCAACGGCGCTCGGCCCCATCGCCGCGCTGCACGCCATGCCCACGGCCGGTGGCACTGACCGCCAGACCGCCGTACTGGTACCGGGGTACACGGGCAGCAAAGAGGACTTCATCGCGCTGCTGCAGACGCTGGCGCAGGCCGGGCGCTCCGTACTCGCGATCGACATGCCGGGTCAGTACGAGTCCCCCGGCCCCAAGGACCCCGAGGCCTACACGCGGGCGGGGCTGGGCCGGGCGGTCACCGAGCTGATCCTCGCCCTCGACGAGGGGCCTGTGCACCTGCTGGGACACTCGTTCGGCGGACTGGTGACACGCGAAACGGTGCTCGCTGATGAGGTACCGCTGCTCTCCTTCGCCCTGATGAGCTCCGGCCCCTCGGCCATCAGCGGCCTGCGTGCGGCCGACGCCCGGAGGCTGAAGGGCGCGCTCGAAGCCTCCCCCACGCGCGAGCGGCTGCGCGAGGTCTGGGACGAGTACCTCGACGGTCCCGCACGGTCGAGCGGCATCAGCGACGAGATCCACGCCTTCCTCCGTGCCCGGATGCTCGCCAATGACCCCCGCGGCCTGGTCCGCATGGCCGAAGTCATCCTCGACGCCCCCGACCGCAGCGCCGAACTCGCCCGGATGGACCTGCCGAAGCTGGTGATCTACGGCGAGAACGACGACGCGTGGCCAACGGAGGTCCAAGCCGACATGGCCGAACGCATCAGCGCCCGCCGCGTCGTCATCCCCGGCGCCTGCCACTCCCCCAACGTCGAAGCCCCCGAGACCACGGCCAGCGCTCTCACCCACTTCTGGCACGACGCGGAGACCCCGGCCCGCGCTTCGTGACGGCGCGGGCCTCCGCCCTTGCCCGCGGCGATCACGGCAGTGTGGACGCGGCATCGGGTCGGCCGACGCGGGCTCAGACCCAGGCTTCGAAGTTCTTCGCCTCGCCTCCCACGGTGGTTTCGGGGCCGCGGTCCGGCAGGATGCGGGTGTCCGGCGGCAGGGAGAGCAGAACTTCGCCGACCGAGTGCAGCTGTCGCGTGTAGTCGACGTAGCCCTCGCCGACGGTGCCCAGTTCGCCCTTGCGGAGGGTGTCGCCGCTGAAGACCGCGCCGAGTTCGGGGATGTAGTAGGCGACGCTCCCGGTCGAGGTGCCGGGGACGGGGAGGATGTCCACTTCCTTGTCACCGGCCTGCAGCTTGCCGCCGCCCTCGACCTCCAGTTCGGGGCGGTGCTCGGCGCCGTGGACCCGGCGCCAGGGGCGGATCTCGCGCCGGTGCAGAGCGATGGGGGCCTCATCGCGTTCGGCCACCTCGACTGCGGCCTCGATGTGCGTGTTGTACCCGTTGGTGCAGGCGACCAGGTAGATCTCGCGCTTGCCGACGGCCTCCAGGATGGCCTCCGCGTCATGCGCCGGGTCGATCACCACGACACCCTCGTCGTCGACGTCGACGATCCAGGTGTTGCTGACGACGTCGAACTCCTCACCGTCGACCTGCAGGACGCCCTCGGTACGGACGCGCTGGATGCCCTCGGCGTCGGGCTCACCGATGCCGGGGACCTCGGGCTCAGGCTCGGCTTCCTCGTCGTCCTCGGCCTTCACGTCATCGGCCGTGGCGTCCTCGTTGCTCTCGTCGCCCTCGGTGGCCGTGTCGTCCTTGGCGGCCGCGGCGCCTTCCGGTTCCTCGTCCGCGCCGGTCTCCGCCGCCGTCTCGGGCGCCTCCGGCTCGTCGCGTTCCTCGTCGGCAGCCTCGTCGGCCGTCACCGTCGAGGACGTCGAGCCGCTGCCGCCGGCTTCCTTGACGTCCTTCTTTCTGTTCTTCCGATTCCAGAACACGGTGCCGACCCTTCGATTCGCTTCTTGGGAACTCACTTCGAGTGTGCGGGGCCCATTGTTCCGGCCCCGCGGCGTGATCGGGTACCCCCTCCGCGCGGCTTGTGAGGATCCCACATCACCGCTAAGCGGCCGATAAGACCCTCGGGGTCCCCATCCAGCAGGTCATCATCCCACCTCAGCCCGGCAGTCTAGCCCGTTGGCCCGGTGATGAGGGAGGCTCCGGTGGCCGGCGCGATCAGCCGCTCGAACGCGGCCGGATCCGTGGTGCGGATCCCGAGCCGGTGACCGGTCAGCTCGCCGTGGTCGTCGCTGGAGCCGGTGACCACCAGGTTGAGGCGTTCGGCGACCGCACGCCAGCGCTCGGTCTCCTCTTCGTCGTGCGACGGGTGGTCCGCCTCGATCCCGCCGAGTCCGGCCTCCGCCATGCGCTCCACGAGGGGTTCGGGGACCGCTCCGGTGAGCGCCCCCTCACCGCGCGCCGGGTGGGCCAGCGAACACACGCCCCCGGCGGCACGCACCAGCTCGACCGCGCGCACCGGGTCCAGGGCGTAGCGCGCCACGTAGGCGGGGCCGCCGGAGCCGATCCAGCGGTCGAACGCGTCCTGCACGTCCTCGGCCGCGTCGGCCTCCACGATGGCGCGGGCGATGTGCGGCCGCCCGATGACGTCGTCGGAATCGACGTCGCCGAGGTCGGCGCCCGGTTCCCGCCCGTGGGCGATCTCCCGCACGCGCTGCCAGGTCAGCCCCACACCGGCGTCCTGGAGCATCCGGACCATCGTCGCGGCCCGTTCGGTGCGGTCGAGGCGGATCCGCCGCAGTTCGGCGGCGAGCTCGGGGTGATCGGGGTCGAAGAGGTAGGCCAGCAGGTGCACGCTGGAGCCCTCATACGCGCAGGACAGCTCCATGCCGGGGACGAGGGTGAACCCGGGCGGGACGTGGGCCGCGGCCGCGGCCAGTCCGCCGACCGTGTCGTGATCGGTGAGCGCGAGGACGTCGAGCCCCGCCGCGAGCGCGTGACCGACGACCTTCTCGGGAGGTTCGGTGCCGTCGGAGACGGAGCTGTGCGAATGCAGGTCAATGCGCATCACACGACGATACAGGTACGGGCACGGCGCGTTTTTGGTCAGTCCGCCGGCCGCAGCGCGGAGGCGAGAAAGGGCGAGGGAGCGCCGAACGGCAGCTGCCGGGCGACGCCGTTCCGGTGGTCGCGGAGATCGATGACCGTCTTGAGGTCGCACATCAGGACGCCGGCGTCGGCGGGTTTGAACACCATCCACATCCAGCAGCTGTTCGCCTCTCCGGCGTAGACCGCGCGCTGCTTGCCCGCGTCGACACTCCACAGGGCGATCTCGTGGCCGTCGTGGCGGATCTTGCTGTCGACGGGGCCGTCGTCGAAACCGTCGCCCGGATCGGGGCCGTCGAACCCGGCGAGGCGCGCGCCCAGGCCGATACCGGGGTCCTCGGCGACGATGGCCATCTCCCCGACCCCGCCCAGCGGGGCCGGGCCCGACAGAGCGACGACGGCACCCAGCGCACCGCTGCGCTCGTCACCCGCCTCGGCGAAGCCGGTGACGACCCAGCCCGCGGGCAGGGGCCAGGGCACCCACACGGGCACCTGGGCGGACTTGACGATGAGGTCGACCGAGGCCTCCCCCAGGGGCCGGATCGGTCGGAGCGGTGCCACCGGACCGTGTGCGTCGCATTGCCACGCGCTCGTCCACACACTCGGCGGGTGGATGGCGCGGCCGCACCGCGGGCAGGTCGGATCCGATCTCATGGCTGGTCGGAGAGATACCCCGGTGACCTGTGCGGAAACTCCCGAACCTTGCGCCCCGGCCGACGCACGGCCCTCCCGTTACAGCGCGCTCGGCCCCGACAGCGGGCCGGGGTCGGCGGGAGGGGCCGGGGGACGCCCGCCGGTCGCGCCGTAGGCGCCCCGGATACCGGGGACACCGGAGGCGCCCTGGATACCGGGAACGTCAGGGCCGCCGTAGGAGGGACCGGAGCCGCTCGGCCGCCGGTGGCCTGGGGCATCGCCCGAGGCACCGGAGGTCGGGCTCACGCGGTGGCCTCGTGCGGTGGACAGCTCGGCGGGAGCGGTGCGCCGGATCCCCAGCCGCCGCACCAGCCAGACGACGATGAGACCGAAGAGTCCGACCTCCAGGATCGTGCCGACCACGCCCTCCCACGACCCGGGCCCCTGCGCGGCGGCTTCAAGCGTGCCCTCGTAGGCGCTGATCGAGAAGACCAGGATGTTGTGCAGCACGTGCAGCGCGATGGGCGCTTCCAGCCCGCCCGTGTACCAGGTGATCAGGGCCAGTCCGGCGCCCAGGACCGCGACGTTGACGAGCCCCCAGCCGGTGTACTCGTGCAGTGAGGTGAAGAGCGCGGTGGTGACGGCAATGCCGAGGACCGGCGTGCGCAGGAACCGCGCCCACGCGCCGCTGCCGCGCCGCTCGCCTGGGTCGGCGCCGTAGGAGCCGACCAGCTGCATCAGGAACCCGCGCAGCGCGAACTCCTCGGCGGACGCCTGGAACGGAACCAGCAGAACGATTGCCACGAGCGCGGGGACGAAGGCGCTCCCGCCGCCGAACTCGGCGATGAACGGCTCATCCGGGGCGACGACCGCCTGCAGAACGTACAGGGCGGCCGCGAACACCACCAGGACCGGGACCGCGGCGAGGAGGCAGATGAACAGCCAGCGCCAGCGCATCCGACCTTCCACCGAGATCAGCGTGCCGACAGGCCGCCGCTGGATCAGCCGCACGGCCAGCATCACCACCGGCGTCATCACGGCGATCGTGAGCAGCAGGAAGACCAGATCGGGCACGGTCGCCCCGAGCGGAGACTCGGCGCTGAACTCGTGCCCGTGCAGCACCGCGATGATGGCGCCGGCGACGCCCATGATGGTCTGCACGAGCAGGTAGAGCGCGGCGGCGAAGACGAACGCCACCACGGGGATCCACCAGCGGTGCCGCCAGGTGCGGCCCATGCGGTGATAGGCGCTGCCGGGGCGGGGAAGCGCGGGGCCCGATGGCGGGGCCGTCCGGGGCCGCCGCTCCTGGGGCGGTGGCCAAGCCCATGCCTGGGCGGGCTGGGCGCTGGCCTCCGGGGTCCCCGGTGGCCACGCCCACGCCTGTGCGTCCGGGTACGCTGACGGTTCCCGTCCCTCGGTGTGCCGCGGATCGGGCTGCCAGGCCGAACCAGGCGGTGGCGGCGTGTTTCTCATCGTCTGCCGAGATTACTATCCGCCGGTGTATCGGCAGCGTTAAGAACTCGCTGTGGTCAACCAGCTACTCATTGATGACCTGGTGCTTCCCGTTTCTTTTCGGGGGCGGCCAGCTCGCTCAGGTGAGCCAGCTTGTCCGGGTTGCGGACCAGGAGCACCTGGGTGATGCTCCCGTCCACGGCCTCCACCAGCCCGGCCGCCCGCACCGTGCCGTCCGCGTCGTAGAGGACGACGCCCGGAGCGCTGTTGACCTCGGCCCAGGCGACCAGCCAGCTCTTCCGTTGGAACCCGGCACCGATCCCGGCCAGGAAGCGGGCGCACTTGTCCACGCCGAACACGGGACGGAGGGCCGACCGGGCCTTGCCACCGCCGTCCGTGACAACGGTCGCGTCCTCGGCGAGGAGGTCCTTGAGCCCGGCGACGTCGCCCTCGGCGCACGCGGCCAGGAACCTCTCCGTCAGACGGCGCCGCTCGTCGGGGTCCGGTGTGTAGCGGGGCTGGCGCGCGTGCACGTGCTCCCGCGCCCTATGGGCCAGCTGGCGCACGGCCACCTCCGACCTGCCCACCGCCTCGGCGATCTCGGTGTGCGGCATCCCGAACACCTCACGCAGCACGAACACGGCCCGCTCGACGGGCTTCAACGTCTCCAGGACCACGAGCATGGCGTAGGACACCGCGTCCGCGGTCTCCACCTCCTCGGCCACGTCCGGCATCGTGACCAGCGGCTCGGGCAGCCACGGCCCGACGTAGGACTCGCGCCGGCCGCGGGCCGCGCGCAGCCGGTTCAGGCTCACGTTGGTGGCGATACGGACCAGGTAGCTCTTGGGGTCGGTGATGTCGGAGCGGTCGTCGCGCGTCCATCGGATCCACGCCTCCTGCACGCAGTCCTCGGCGTCGGCGACGCTCCCCAGCAGGTCGTAGGCCACGCTGAACAGCAGCCGCCGGTACCGCTCGAAGACCTCGGTGGCGTCGGGGCAACCGATGCCCTCGTCCTGCCGCCCGTCCCTCGGGGCCGTGTTCACGCGCGTTCCTCCAGCCGTGCCCGCGGCACGTCGCACATCGTCGCTCACCTGCGGCCCGCCTGGCCGAGCACGCGGTTGATCCGGCAGCACCGGTTCTCGACCGCGACCACCGCGCTCAGCTCCATCGGGCCGGCCGCGCCGGGGTCGGCCCGCAGCACCCCGGCCATCACCTCGGTTGTCGCCATCGGGCTGGAACTCGTGCCGCGACCGCGCCGGGCCCGGGGTATCACCGGCCGGTTCGGCGGGGTGCGGGGCGGCTCCACCGAGACCCGGGCCATGGCGTCCGCCCTCCACCCGCTCCATTCTTCCGCTCATGCCCACCAGGACCCGCGGCGGGGCGCGACTGTGACAGGGAGTGGGGAAAGAAGTATCGCCAGGATTCCGGGAATACTCACCTGACCAGCGACGACGGAGATTTCAGCTGGGCGGGTCCGTGTGTTGGGTCACGCGCGGGCTTTACTACCATGGGGTGCATGTCCTCCACACCCACCACCGAGCAGGTGAACGCGGCCCTGGCCACAGTCCAGGACCCCGAGATCCGCCGCCCCATCACCGATCTCGACATGGTCAAGAGCGTCGAGATCGGCGACGGCGGCGTCGTGAACGTCGGCATCTACCTCACGGTGGCCGGTTGTCCCATGAAGGGGCGCATCGAGAAGGACGTCACCGAGGCCGTCTCCAAGGTCGACGGCGTGACGCGGGTCGCGGTCGAGCTCGACGTGATGAGCGACGAGCAGCGCAAGGCACTCCAGACCAAGCTCCGCGGCGGGCAGGCGGAGAAGGAGATCCCCTTCGCCAAGCCGAACTCGCTGACCAAGGTCTTCGCGGTCGCCTCCGGCAAGGGCGGTGTGGGCAAGTCCTCCGTGACGGTGAACCTCGCCGCCGCGATGGCCGCGCAGGGCCACAAGGTCGGCGTCGTCGACGCCGACATCTACGGCCACTCGGTTCCCCGGATGCTGGGGGTGGGCGACCACCCGACCAAGGTCGAGGACATGATCATGCCGCCGTCGGCGCATGACATCAAGGTCATCTCCGTCGGCATGTTCACCCAGGGCAACCAGCCGGTGGTGTGGCGCGGACCGATGCTGCACCGCGCGCTGCAGCAGTTCCTCGCCGACGTGTACTGGGGTGACCTCGACGTCCTGCTGATGGACCTGCCCCCGGGCACCGGCGACATCGCGATCTCCGTCGCGCAGCTGCTGCCGAACGCCGAGATCCTGGTCGTCACCACGCCGCAGCAGGCAGCGGCCGAGGTCGCCGAACGGGCGGGCGCGATCTCCGCGCAGACCCACCAGCGGGTGGCCGGCGTCATCGAGAACATGTCCTACTACATCGCCCCGGGCAGCGACGAGCGCACCTACCTCTTCGGCGAGGGCGGCGGGCAGACCGTGGCCGATGGCCTCACCCGTTCGCTGGGCGCCCAGGTGCCGCTGCTGGGCCAGGTCCCGCTCGACATGCGTATGCGCGAAGGCGGCGACGAGGGCAAGCCGCTGGTCCTGACCGACCCCGACTCCGAGGCGGCGGCTGTGCTCAGCAAGATCGCCGACGACCTGGTCGGCAAGCCGCGGGGGCTGTCCGGCATGCAGCTGGGCATCACCCCGGCCGGTCGCTGACCGTCGGAAGCTTCGATTAACCACGACGAAGGCCGCCACCCGGTGAGGTTGGCGGCCTTCGTCGATCCACCGCGACGACGTACACACACGACAGGGACGGACCCATGGCCGAGCCGGACACCGCGCTTCACCGACGCTGGCTGCGGATCGCCGTCGAGGAGGCGGAGGCCGGGCTCGCCGAGGGCGGCATCCCCATCGGTGCGGCGCTGATGGGCCGCGACGGCCAGCTCCTCGGCCGCGGGCGCAACCGCAGGGTCCAGGACGGCGACCCGTCCGTCCACGCCGAGACGGCCGCGTTCCGCGACGCCGGACGGCAGCGCTCGTACGCGGGAACGACGATGGTGACCACGCTGTCCCCGTGCTGGTACTGCAGCGGCCTGGTGCGGCAGTTCGGCATCTCCCGCGTGGTTATCGGCGAGTCGACCACGTTCACCGGCGGCCACGACTGGCTCGCCGAGAACGGCGTGGAGATCGTCCTCCTCGACGACCCGCGCTGCGCGCGGCTGATGACGGACTTCATCGCGGCCAACCCCGCACTCTGGAACGAGGACATCGGCGAGGACGCCGAGGACTAACCCCCGGCGCAGAGCTCGGCCGTTCTGTGCCCTCGTGGTTTCTCCCCCCGGCACCGTGTGCGCGCCGGGTACTCGCGACGCGCGGGGGCATACCGCACCCGGCCATGGGGGCGGCCGTTCGCCCTGGGGCGCGCCCCCGTTCTCGCCCTGCTCCGCAGGGGTGCGATTCCTCCACCGACGATAAGCCGGGGGCCTCCCCGAAGGAGGCCCCCGCCAACGGTCGAGGTGTGACGCGGCGCGGGCGGCGTCACGCATCGACCCGTGGTCCTCACCGGAAAGGCGGTGCGCGATCCGGGCGGGATCGCGGGTCAGTCCTTGGCCGCCCCGAGGGTGATGGTGGTGGTGCGCTTCTTGCCGTCGCGCTCGTAGCCGACCTCGACCTTGTCGCCCGGCTGCTTCTGGGAGAGGAGCAGCCGCAGTTCGGTGGCGTCGGCGACCTTCTGGCCGTCGAACTCCACGATCAGGTCGCCGGCCTTCAGGCCCGCCTTGTCGGCCGGGCCGTCCGGGATGACCGCGTCGCCTCCGGCCTGTTCGTCGGTGACGATCGGGGCGCCGCCCTGGCCGTAGCGCATGTCGAGCACGGCGCCGATCACGGCCGGACGGATGTCGCCGTTCTCGATCAGTTCGTTGACGACCCGTTCGGTCTGTGTGGACGGGATCGCGAAGCCCAGCCCGATGCTGCCGGTCTGCTCGCCCGCCATGCCCCCCATGGTGGCGATCGCCGAGTTCACGCCGATCACCCGGCCCTGCTCGTCGACCAGCGGCCCGCCGGAGTTGCCCGGGTTGATGGCGGCGTCGGTCTGCAGGGCGCTGATGAACGTCTCCTCGCCCTCCTCGCCGACGGTGACCGGGCGGTCGACCGCGCTGATGATGCCGGTGGTGACGGTTCCGGCCAGGCCGAGGGGCGCGCCGATCGCGATGACCTGGTCCCCGACGGTGACCTGGTCGGAGTCGCCGAACTCCAGGGCTTCGACGTCGATGGGGTCGTCCAGCTTGAGCACGGCGAGGTCGGAGCTAGGTGCCGCGCCGACGACCTTGGCGCCGCTCGTGTGGCCGTCACTGTAGACGACCTCGATGCCCTTGCGTTGCAGCGCCGAGGACACGTGGTTGTTGGTCACGACGTGGTCATCGGCGATGACGAAGCCCGAACCGTTGCCACTCAGCCCGGGACCGCTGGCCTGGATGGAGACGACACTGGGGCTGACCCTCTGCGCGACCCCGGCGATGGTGTCGGGCGGGCGGCTCGGGGCGCCGGTGGGCGGCGGGTTGTTCAGCGACGGCGCGCTCGTTTGGCCGCCGTCGCCGTTGCTCAGCCCGAGCTGCGCGCCGATAGTCCCGCCGACACCGGCGGAGACGAGGCCGACCAGGGCGACGACGAGCACGACGGACCAGACCGGCATGGTGCGGCGCTTCCGCGGGGCGCTGGGGAACTGCATCATCGCCGTGCCGCCGGGGCCGGTGCCCCAGGGCCCGCCGGGCCCCCCGTCCCCCGGCCATCCAGGGCCACCGGGGCCGACCGGACCGCCGGGCCCCGTGGGGCCGCCGGGTCCAGAGGGGTGGCCCGGTCCTCCCGGCATGCCAGGGCCTCCGGGCGCCCCGGGGCCTCCTTGGCCACCGGGGATCCGCGGTCCTCCCGGCCCTCCGGGAAAGGCGGGGCCGGTGGTTCCGCCGGGACCACCGAATCCGCCCGATGCGAATGCGCCGGTTGTGCCCGAAGGCGCGCCGCCGACCGGCCACTGGCCGGTTCCGGACGGTGCGACGGCGGGTCCGCCCGGTGGCGGCCCCGGAAGGGCCTGCGGTGGTCCAGCCGCGTCGGGCGGAGCCACGCCGTCCCCCGCCGGACTCCGGGCGCCCGCCGCGGCATCACTCGGTGCGCCCTGCCACGGACTCCCCGGCACCAGGTGGGTGGTCTGCCTCTGGTCCTCGGTGGAACCGGGCGACGCGAGGATGTCGCCCCGGTTCGGCGGGGCGTCCGCGCCACGCGCCTCGGTCTGTCCCGCCGAGAACGCCTCCGCGGCCCGGGGGCGCTCGTCCTCGCACTCCGCTCCCGGCGGAACCGACCAGGTCTGCTCCCCGTTCTCCGCCGGGGGGCGGGGTCCGGTCTCATCCGTCATGAATTCTCCGTGTTGTCGCTGCCGCTCCCAATTCTGAGGCGGCCGACATAAGCCGTTGGTTAACAGGCGCCGCCAATAGACGGCGCCCACTGGCGCACCTTACGTCCTCGACGGGGCGTTCACGCCGTTCAGGTCGCCTATGGGGGGTACGGCCTCAGGTAGCCTCCGCCAACGGAAGCCCTGTCCAGGAACCGAGCCGCTCGAATCCGCGCATCACGCGCGGCCAGAACCCGCTCCCGTCGGGGGCCGGCAAACCCGCGACCGCCGCCTTGACCGTCTCCTCGGGGGCGTCGGCCAGCACGGTGTAGACGTATCCATCGGTCTCCCACACGCGGCGCTGCTGCCCCGCGTTGTCGACGTAGACGGTGCTATCGCCGTTGCCGACGGCGGTCAGGCCGCTGTCGGTTCCCTCTGACGCATCGTCAAGGCGCCCGCGCTGCAGGAAAACAGACACCACCGACAATCCGTCGGAGTAGGAGAGGTGGAGGACGCGGCCCTCGCCCGCTCCCCGGGACCAGACCTCGATCAGGGAAAGGTCCCAGTCGAGGTAGTCGGGCACCGTCCAGCCCTCGGCACGCAGGTCGTCCAGTTGCTCCGCCGAGGTCATGCCCTTCCACGGCAGCTCGCGATGCGCTGACACGGGGACGGCCCCACCGCCCACATCGGTCTGGAACTCGGTGAACTCGGTGGAGTGGGCGATCCGCCCGCCCCCGTCCCGGATCTCCTGGCGCAGCGGCAGTCCGGTGCCGTCGTCGATCCAGAACCGCCCGGCGACGGTCCCGTTCGCGCGCAGCGCCTCCACGACCGTCGCACGCCGCCCGCAGATGGTGCCCGAACCGGCGCGGGTCACGCGGTAGTTGTCAGCGAGGACGCCCAGCAGCTTTTCGTCCATCCGCAGCAGGGTCGGCGACGGGGCCACCACGACGCGGTCGGCCCCGGTCGTCCCCGGGGGGCCGCCGTACTCGGTACCGTGCCCGGCCCGGTGCACCACCTGGACCAGTCGGGTCTCGACCTCCGAACCGATGCCCGAGGTCACCGACTGAACGCCCTGGTAGGAGGTGCCGAATTCCGCCTGGGCGGCGCGGCGCAGCAGGGCCATGCCGTCGTCGTCGCCCTCCGGGGCGGTCGCGGCCGCCCCGCGGCTACCGGACGCGGTCAGGGGCACCACGATGAGCAACGTCAACAGGACCAGCGCAACGGCCGGACCGCGCCATCGGTCCGCCGCGCTCACCGGGGCCGGGACGCGTCGGCCGCGCCCGTGTCGGCACCGCTGGCCGGTGTGTGGACGACCGTCTCGACACTGGCGGGGGCGGGCGTGGGCTGGGAAGCCGTGGGGAAGGCGCCCTGACGCGCGGTGACCGCGTGCTCGACCGCGTACTCCTCCAAGGCCGGGCGGACGACGGGCACGGGCTGGGGGTCGCCTCCCGCCATGAACGCCGTTCCCAAGGTCAGCGCGACAGCGGAAGCTCCGGCGACGGCGTAGCGCGCGCCCGGCCAGCCGGGGCGGAGCACCGAGAGCGGCTCGGGGCCGCGGCGGCGACGCAGCGCCCGCGTCGCGGGGGTGGCCGTGGAAGCGGGAGCGGGCGCGGCCTCGGCGGCCAGACCGCCGAGCGAACCCGGCACCGGGGCGCCGAACGGATCGGTTCCGAACGGCGGGCGGCTACCTCTGGGCTGACTGAGCGCCCCGGGGCCGCCGCTGGGCGGCGGCCCCCCGGGTAGTTCCGCGGACGGCGACCCGCTTAGTGCGGACAGGCGTCCCATGAAGTCATTCGAGGGCGCGGGTTCGTCGAGGTGGTGCAGTCGCCGCTTGAGCCGGCGCATCATCTCGGCCTCGAAGCGGCAGGACTCGCAGGACGCCAGGTGGATCAGCGCCCGATCGCGCTCGGCGTCACCCAGCTCGCCGTCGACGAGAGCTGACAGCCGTTCCCCCAAGTGATCCATTGTTCACTCCACCTCCCGGCCCCAGCCATGAGCCTGTGTCACGTTCGCGTGGGGGACGCCCTCTTGCTGGGCG
The DNA here is from genome assembly GCF_039530945.1 of Nocardiopsis rhodophaea. Classification (NCBI taxonomy): domain Bacteria; kingdom Bacillati; phylum Actinomycetota; class Actinomycetes; order Streptosporangiales; family Nocardiopsidaceae; genus Nocardiopsis; species Nocardiopsis rhodophaea. The sequence continues at coordinate 7,318 of NZ_BAAAPC010000027.1, read as the reverse complement.
GCCATGCGCTTGCGGTGCTCCAGCGCCTTGCGCAGCTGAGCGCGGCCGCGGTGGATGCGGCTGCGCACAGTGCCCAGCTTCACTCCGAGGGTCGCCGCGATCTCTTCGTAGGAGAGCCCTTCGATGTCGCACAGCACTACCGGCGCGCGGAACTCCGCGGGCAGCGCGTCGAGCGCGCTCTGGATGTCGGCGTCGAAGTGCTTGTCGTCATACGACTGGGCCGGTGAGGGTTCCCGGCCCTGGAGGCGTTCGTGGGCGTTCTCGGCGAGGCCCTCGAAGCGGATGCGCGCCCTGCGGCGCGCCATGTCGAGGAAGAGGTTGGTCGTGATGCGGTGCAGCCAGCCCTCGAACGTCCCGGGCGTGTAGTTGGCCAGGGAGCGGAAGACGCGGATGAAGACCTCCTGGGTGATGTCTTCGGCGTCATGCTGGTTCCCGGTCAGGCGGAAGGCGAGCCGGTACACGCGTGCCGAGTGGTTCCGCACCACCTCGTCCCAGCTGGGCGGCTCCCATTGCTCGAAGTCCGCGGCAGTTTCGGAGCCTGCCACCGCTACCCCCTTCTTCGGCACGATCCGCATGCGAGCGGCGTCCCGTATCCGGTCGCGTCGACCGAATCGCGCGGATAGATGTTCCCGATGTGGGATCGTCCGCGAGGACCCTTCACCGGATTGCAACGCCGCGCGGCGGCAATTAAGTTCCCACAGCCCCGTCTCGCTTCCGGACGGGCTAGTCTTTAGCCGGGAACATCGTCTGACCGTAATCACATTACGACAGTGCGTGATGGTCGCGGTGTTCTCAGATCGAACGCATCTGCCGGGCCGTGCCGCCCACTCTCGACACGACTGAGCGTTCCCGCTTCCCCACCGCGGGGCCCACCCGGCGAGCAGCCGTCATATCCGTTCCACGTGCGGGAGGCCGACATCGCCAGCCGAGACGATACACGTGCGTACATCGATTCCTATGTCGCCGAGGACGACCCCCTGGCCGTGGCCCGCGAGGCCGGGCGACGGGCCGACGTGGGCCCGATCAGCGCGGCGGGCGGGGCCGTGCTGCGCTTCCTCGCCGCCGCCATAGGCGCCCGCTCCGTCGTGGAGGTCGGCACGGGGTGCGGGAGCTCCGGCATCTGGCTCCTCCGCGGCATGCGCCCCGACGCCATCCTGACCACCGTGGACCTCGAACCCGAGTACCAGGAGGCGGCGCGGGAGGCCTACCGGCTCGCCGGGTTCCCCGCGAACCGCACCCGGCTGATCCAGGGGCGCGGCATGGACGTGCTGCCGCGGCTCACCGACGGCGCCTACGACATGGTCTTCATCGACGCGGCGACCGACGAGTACCCGGCCTACCTCGCCGAGTCGCTGCGCCTGCTGCGGGTCGGCGGGATCGTGGTGTTCAACAACGGCCTGGACGCCGCCCCGGTGCCCGACGGCCCGCTGAGCGTTCCCAGCGCCCAGCAGTCCGTGCGCGAGGTGGGGCGCCTGATCCGGGAGGACGAGAACCTGGTCCCGCTGCTGCTGCCCGTAGGCGAGGGCCTCCTCGCGGCGATCCGCGAGGAGGCCCCCTGAGCCGAAGCGTCCCGGCCCGGGGCCTGACGCGCGCCGCCTTTTGCTAGGGCGTCGCCGTCAGCCAGCGCAGCAGCAGCCGCGTGGAGAAGCCGGTACCGCCCTTGGTGATGAACCCGTCGTCACCGGTGGCCCGTCCCGGCCCGGCGATGTCGAGGTGCGCCCATGGGAGGCCGCCGGCGAACTCGCGCAGGAACAGCGCCGCCTCGGTGGCGCCGGGGTGGCCGTAGTCGGTCGTGGTACCGATGTTCGCGAGGTCCGCCACCGGGGAGTCCAGCGTGTCGCGGTACTCCTCGACGAGCGGCATCCGCCACAGCTCCTCACCCGAGGCCCGGCCGGCCGCGGCGAGGGCTTCGGCCAGGGCGTCGTCGGTGCTGAACAGCGCGCCGGTCTGGGTGCCCAGCGCCAGCTTGGCGGCCCCGGTCAGGGTGGCCACGTCGACGATGGTGTCGGCGTCCAGCTCCTCGACCGCGTACGCCATGGCGTCGGCCATGACCAGGCGCCCCTCGGCGTCGGTGTTGAGCACCTCGACCGTACGCCCGTTGTAGGTGGTGATCACGTCGCTGGGGCGCTGAGCCGACCCGGAGACCGAGTTCTCGGCGAGCGGGATCAGACCGGTGACGCTCGCGCGCGCCCCCAGTTCGGCCAGCGCCGACACCACGCCCAGTACCACCGCCGACCCGCTCATGTCGGTCTTCATGAGCATCATGTTGTCGGTCGGCTTGATCTGCAGACCGCCGGTGTCGAACGTGATGCCCTTGCCGACGAGGACGACGTGCGAGGTCGGGTTCTCGGGCCGGTAGCTGAGCTTGACCATGCGCGGCGGCCGGACCGAGCCCTGCCCCACGGCGATGATCGCGCCGAACCCCTCGCGTTCCAGCCGCTCCTCGTCCCAGACCTCGACGTCGAGTCCGGCCTCGGTCCCGATCTCCTCGGCACGCCCGGCGAGCCACGCCGGGTCCTTCTCCAGCGACGGTGTGTTGATCAGGTCGCGTGCCAGCGCCGTGGCTCGGGCCAGCGCGGTGCCGCGGCGCACCGGGTCGGCGGCCGTGCCGTCGTCGTCCGCCACGAGGTCGATCGCCGGGACCGGACGCGGCCCCTTCTCGGCGGACTTCATGGAAAACGTGTAGGAGGCCAGGAGCGCCCCCTCCGCGAAGGCGGCCAGGGCGGCGTCCCGCCCGGTCTGGCCTTCCTCGGCCAGGGACGGGGCCGCGATGGCGGCACGCTCACGTCCTTTGGCCAGGCGTGCCAGCGCGGCGCCGGCCGCGCGCAGGTCGTCGGGGACGCCCGCGCCCGTACCGAGCAGGGCCAGACGAACGAGCCCCCGACCGAGGTCGGCCGGGAATGTGGCTGTCTCACCGGGTTTTCCGGTGAGTTCGTAGTGCGCGATCAGGTCCGCGAAGGGCGCCGGAAGTCGCGTGTCGAGAGCCTCTGGGGACCACCCTGTTCCCGTGGTGACCGCGACGGGACCGTCGCTGTCAGTCCGGACGGGAATCGCCACCAGGTCGGCGGCGGAATCGGCGAGGGTGCCCGGGGCCGGGTGGATCTCCGTAGCGAAAGGCACGGGCGCTCACAATCTTTCCAAACTGGTGATCGGCGGGGACCATCCCCGCGTTCGCGGGGGGACGGGGCGGCCGGCACTCTGCGGCCTGACGCGTTCTGCGGCGACGGCGGCTGCAGGGACCCGCCACAGACACGGACCCGGAAAGGATCACCAGGTCACGGGGACGGCCAGGACCGCTGACTAGCCGACGACACCCTCCAGGGCCGCCTTCAATTCGGTGGCCTCATCCGGGGTGAGCTCGACGACGAGGCGGCCGCCGCCTTCGAGCGGGACCCGCATGATGATGCCGCGACCCTCCTTGGTGACCTCCATCGGACCATCACCGGTCCTCGGCTTCATCGCCGCCATGTGCGTATCCCCTTTCATAGGAAACTCTCGCGGGTGAATGGGCCACACCGTGGGAGGGAGCGCGCCAGCGGCGAGCCAGGTCCTCGGTTCGAGCCTCATCCGCGTGACTCAGGGAATGAATCACTGTTCTGTCATTATCTCAAGCTTTCAGACCTGAATGGGAACGATCGGACAGCCCCCAGGCCCTCGGCTGCTGAGAATCCGAACAGTAAGGTTATAGCCGCGGTGCCCTACCGTGGGCGCCGGGACCTTACGGCCGACCGCAGCAGGGAGATCCGCGTGCCCGAGTCAGACAGCGTTGTCTACGACCTCTCCGACGGCGTCGCGACGATCACGATCAACCGACCCGACGCGATGAACTCGCTGACCGCCGAGGCGAAGGACCAGCTCCTCGCCGCGGTCGAACAGGCCAGAACCGACACCGACGCCCGCGCGGTCCTGCTGACCGGAAGCGGCAAGGCCTTCAGCGCCGGCCAGGATCTGCGGGAGCACGCCGACGCGCTCGGCGCGGGCAAGGGCCTGAACGAAACGGTCCGCAAGCACTACAACCCGATCGTTCTCGGTCTGGCCCGTATGCCCAAGCCGGTCATCGCCGCCGTCAACGGCGTCGCCGCCGGCGCCGGGGCGTCGCTCGCCTTCGCCTGCGACCTGCGGATCGCCTCGGAGAAGGCGTCGTTCCTCATGGCGTTCGCCAACGTCGGACTGGGCTCCGACTCCGGAGCCTCGTGGACGCTGCCCCGGCTGGTGGGCCACGCGCGCGCGACGGAGCTGCTGATGCTCGCCGAGCCGGTCAAGGCCCAGCGCGCCTTGGAGATCGGCCTGGTCAACCAGGTGGTCCCCGCCGAGGAGCTCGACACGACGGCGCGCGAGCTCGCGGTGCGTCTGGCCAGTGGCCCCACCGTCGCCTACGCGGCGATCAAGGCGGAACTGACCTTCGGCTCCGGCCTGGACCTGGCCAACGCCCTGGACATGGAGGCGAATTTGCAGGACCAGTGCGCCGAGACCACCGACCACATGAACGCCACCCTGGCCTTCCTGAACAAGGAGAAGCCCGCTTTCGAGGGGCGCTGACCCCGCGATCCGCGCCGGGTCAGGAGCCGTCCGCCGCGTCGAGCGGCCAGACGACCGGCGCGCACCGAGGACGGCCGCCGCGCCACCGCCGAGGACACCGGCGTGCGCACCGGAGTTGATCCGCCTCGCCCGGGCGGGCGCGGCGCTCCACGGTGCTCAGCGGAGCGTCCCGGTGGAGATCATCGGGGTTCCGTCGTGCGAGACGGCGTTCCAGGTCGCCTCCAGCGTGCCCGTGGTGCTGCCGGGCGTGAGGGTCAGCTCGGACTCGTCGATGCACCGCGCGTCGGGGTCGTAGGTTTCGACGTAGTCGAAGACCAGCCGGTCGCCGTGGCGTTCGGTCAGGGAGAGGCTGCCCCGGCAGTTCAGCGTGGCCCACACCGAGACGCCGCGCTCGGCACCCGACTCCAGCTTGACCTGCGCGTCCCAGTCGAGGATGTGGTTGCCGTCGGCGTCCTGCTGGCTCATCTCCCCGCTCCACGTTCCGGCATAGGAGTCGGGGACGCTGGCCTCGCTCATGGGGGTGTCGGCGCGGTCGCGCAGCGCCCAGGCCGCCCCGCCCGCGGCCCCCAGCAGCAGCACCGCGGCCCCGCTCATGACGATGACGCCCCGACGGCGCTTGGCGTTGTGCCGGCTGGACCGGGGCGGCGGCCACAGGGACATCTGCCGGATCGGCGACGCGCCGTGGTCGTCGGGTGCCGGTCGGCCGGTCGGCGCGCTGCTCACCGGGGGTCCCCGAAGGAGCGGTCGGCGGTGCCGTATGCGTTGATCATCGCGTGAGACTCCTCCAAGGCGAACGGACGCGGGGAACCGCTCGCGTGTACAGCGACAGAGAATAGGGCACACCGGACACGTTTATGCGGAAATGTAGGGTGACCAGCGGCACAGGAGGGAAACGAGGGCCGAGGCCACCGGTGTCGGGTTCGGCGGTCCGCCGCCCTAGCGGAAGCAGTCGGCGAGGTGATCGTCGACCACACCGGTGGCCTGCATGGCAGCGTAGGCGGTGGTGGGGCCGACGAACCGGAATCCGCGTTTCTTCAGGGCCTTGGCGAGTGCTGTGCTCTCGGCGGTGGAGGCGGGTACGTCGTCCATGGTCGTGGGTGTCGGGTGCTGATCCGGCGCGTGTCTCCACACGAGTTGCGCGAGGCCCTCGTTCAGTTCCAGGGCCGCCCGCGCGTTGCCGATGACCGCCTCGATCTTGGCGCGGCTGCGGATGATCCGGGCATCGGCGAGCAGACGCTCGACATCCCCGGGGCCGTAGTCGGCGACGGCCACCGGGTCGAAGCCCGCGAACACCTCCCGCAGCGCGTCGCGTTTGCGCAGCACCGTCAGCCAGGACAGCCCCGCCTGGAAGCCCTCCAGGGAGAGGCGCTCGAACATGGCCTGGTCGCCCCGGACCGGGACGCCCCACTCGGTGTCGTGGTAGGCCAGCAGGTCCGGGGTGGCCAGCGCCCAGTGGCAGCGCCGGCGGCCATCGGCGCCAGGCTGGGCCGTCATGTCGGTCATGGGGGTCGTCTCGTCGCTCACGGTGGTCGGGGAACCGGGGTGGGTGGGGTGGTCAGGTGCCCGCGTCAACCGTGCCGCGAGGAACGCGCCGCCGGGGGCTCCTCATCCGCGCGATCGTCGCCCGCGGACGCGGTGGAGGGCGGGGACGGGTCGGGCCGCTCGGGTCGGTGGGTCGGGTCGGGTGGCGGGGTCGGGTCGGACGGTTCGGAGAGCGCCTCGGCCGGGGTGCCGCGGTCGCCGCGCGTACTTGCGCCCGAGCGCGTGGCGGGCGACTCCGTGTCAGCGGGGGCACTGTACTCCGGCCGCGTGCTGGCGCCCGTGCGCGGGGGCGCGGTCGCCGGGTCGGCGCGGGGATGGAGCAGGCGCGGCCCCGTGGCGGTGCCGCTGACGTGCCGTTCCAGCTCGGCGATGCGCGCGTCGCGCTCATCGAGCGCGGAGGAGAGCCGGACCAGCAGTTCGTCGACGGCCCGGACATGGTATCCCCACAGGGCCAGCGGGAGCGCCACCCGGCTCATGTCCGAGCTGGTGAGCGGCCGGTCGGTGGGGAGATCCAGCGGAGGGTGGTCGGCCTCGAACCGGGCCAGCTCGCCGCCCTTGCCCATGACCACGAACGCCACGCCGGCGAGGACGGCGAGCGCGGCCACGGCGATCAGGACCATGATGGTTGGATTCACGGGACCGATGGTGCCACACCTTCGCGGCCGCGAGGAGAACACCCGGTTCCAGCGCAGTCGCGGGCGGTGGCAGACTCGGTGACGTGGGGGCGGATCAAACTGTGCAGGTCGTGGAAGTCGACGCGGTGGTGGACGGCGTAGTCGACGCTGGTCACCGCCCGAGTGCGGCCCGGGTCCGCGAACTGGTCGCGCATGGCCGACCGGTGCTGGTGCGCTGCGCGAGCGCGGCCACCGACGACAGCGGTGCGGCCGCCGCCGAGGTCATCGCGCTCATCTCCGTCTACGCCTGGCTCGGGGCCCGGTTCTTCGCGACCGACCGGCCGCGCGACACCCGGCAGGCGCTCGACATGGTCGCGTCGATCCGGGGCACACGCCCGCCCGCTGTGGCCCGCCGCGGGCTGGCCTGAGCACACGACCGCGCGTGGCCGGGCGGCGTAGGCCGACGGGCCGCGCGCGTATGACGGCGGGTCGGCTAGGGCTAGATGATTGAGTCCGATGTCTTTAGTGGTCGTAGGCGATCAGGGAGCGCTTGACCGGTGCTCCGGTCTCCCAGTTGTGCCAGATCGCCGCTGCCATCGCGAGCAGCCGCTGGGCGGTGCGGG